>JAPWTS010000142.1 GCA_028275925.1 Thermofilales archaeon | reverse complement strand
GGGGCGGGGATGCGGGCGCGCGCGCATCCGGCTACCCCTTCAGCTGGTCGAGCAGCTTCGTGTACCTTTCGACCGCGGCCTTCTTCCACGCCGCTATGAGCGCGTCCCTGTAGGAGGCGTCGCTCTGGAACTTGTCGCTGATGGAGATCGCGTAATCCTGCGTGAACACGACGGTCTTGCCCGTCGCCGGGTCGGTGAACGTCAGGGGGGCCGTCAGGTTGGCGACGTAGGCCTCGAACTGCTCCCTGGAGATCGCGCCGGAGAAGTACTTCGAGAGGAGGGCCTTCCAGGCGGCCTTCAAGTAGTCGTTCACCTCGACGAGCGCCGCTCTGAAGTACCACTGCATCACCGGCTCGTACATCAGGGCTAGCGTGTCGTTGAACTCGATCGAGGGGGTCTTCAGCGTCATCTCGTACGCGCTCTTCAGGTCGCTCCTGTTCTTCCCCTCAGGCGTGTCGAAGACCTTCGGGTTGGCAGGCAGCCTGTTGATCGCGGGGTCGAGCCAGACCTTCTGGCCCTCCGTCAGCACCCAGGCGATGAACGCCTGCGCGGCTTCGGGGTGCTTCGAGCCGTTGACGAGCGCGATGGGGTCGCCGTTGACGATGCTCTCGCCGGGCGGCACGATGTACTTGCAGTCGGGGTTCACCTGCTGGGCCGTGTAGCCGTAGAAGTCGATCGTTATGCCCACGGCCACCTCGCCCTGGATCACCGCGTCCCTCGCCGCTTCGCTCCCGGGGTACACGTTGGCGTTCGCGGCCATCAGCGTTAGCACCCTCCAGCCCTCCTCCCATCCGTACCGCTGGAGGATGATCTCGTACATCCTCGTGTGGCTGGTGCTCTGGGTCGGGTCCGCGATGGAGAGAGCGGCGACCCCGTACTTGACCAGGGGCTTGCCCAGCTCCGGCGAAGCGAGATCCCTCCAGCTGCTCGGCACCGTCAGGTTGTAGTCCTTCAACCGCTTCATGTTGACGGTGAACCCGAAGCTGGAGATCGCCGCCGCGACCCAGTACACCTTCCCGTCCTTGACGCGCTTCATCGGCACACCCATGATCTCGTCGGGAACTTGAGCGGCCGCATCCAGCGCCTCCTTGCTCGTTAGGGGCGCGAGGAGGCCGCGCTGGAACAGCGAGTCGAAGAGCGTGGGCCCGCCGCCCCATGCGACGTCCGCCTCACCCCTCCTGATGTACTGCTCCCAGAGGCCCGCTGGGATCACGATCGTCTTCAAATCCGTTATATTGTATTTTTTGGCGACGGCGCTCGCGAGGAACATGGCTCGGGCTTTAACCAGTATGTCCGTCGGGTGCCTGGAGATCACGGTGAGCGTGACCCCCTGCGCGGGCTGGGTTGGTTGGGTGGGCTGGCTCGGCTGGGACGGCTGGGTGGGGGTTGGCTGCTTAATTAGCATGGGAGCGATAAAAACGGCGGCCGCAGCCGCGGCAACCACCACCACGATGACCGCGATGGTTTTCGTGTCGAGCACCAGGAGCTTGCCCGAGCGCCTCATCGGGCTACCGACGCTAGGGGGGGTAAATAAGCCTCTCGACCGCCTCCAGCGTTAAGCTCTTATACGGCGCCGTGGAAGCTTTCCACGTGAAGGCGAAGGTTGTTGCAACGATTTTGATAATGGTCGCCGTGCTCGCCGCACCCGCGATTTCCGCTCCCGTCGGCTTCCCCATCCTCGTCGACCTATCCCACAAGCAGCCGCTGCTCGGGCTCGACGTGATCATCCGGATGGTGCCCGAAGCCCAGTGGTACGTCCTCGTGAAGACGCCTGAAGACGCGCAGGCGCTACCCTCCTCCATCGCGAACAACGCGATCGTGCTCGTCGGGGACCTCTCCAAGGTCGACCTAGAGAAGCTCGGCATCGTGATGGTGATCTTCGGCCAGCCGCAAGCGCCGCCGAGCCCTGAGGAGATCGCGGCGCTGGCCAAGTGGCTCAATGCGGCGCCCGGGAGGGCGCTCTGGGTCGCCGCCGACAGCGACTACCCGGCTCAAGGAGGGCCCCAGTCCCAGGAGTGGGCCAACATGATCATGGAGGCGGTCGGCGCCCACCTCAGGATCGACTACGCCTCGGCCGAGGACCGCGTCAGCAACGCGAGCGCCGGCTACAGGGTCCTCGCCTTCGCCAACGTCAGCGAGATACCCGTGCTGAGGTACGGGGTGGACAGGGTGCTCTTCCACGGGCCCGGCCCCGTCGCGTGGGTCGACGACGCCGGCAAGTGGCACAAGCTGACACCCACCGAGAAGCCGGCGAACGCTTACATAATTGTCACGACCTCGCCGAGGGGCGAGATCGTCAAGAACTCGCAGGTGAAGCTCCCGAACGCCTACCAGCCGGGCGACAGGGGCGCGATCGCGCTGATGGCTGCTGAGCTGATACCCGTGAAGGGCGGCTACAGCATCGTGCTGCTCTCCGGCGAGTCGCCGTACGGCGCCTACCAGCCGATCGCCACCTGGATGTATTACGGCAACATCCTCAGCGGCCCCCGCTTCATCAGGAACGTGATCCTCTGGGCCACCGGCTACATGGGCGAGCTGAAGGAGTACGCCAAGCT
>JAPWTS010000141.1 GCA_028275925.1 Thermofilales archaeon | reverse complement strand
CGAAGCCGCCGGCCGGCTCGCGGAGGCGAGCGTCCGCTTCGGGCGCGGCAGGCTGGACGGGTGGACCGTCAACAGGAGGAGGCCGGGGCTCGGCCCCCTCGACAACGAGGTCGGCGCGCTGCTGCTCGAGGGGGTTGGGGGCCCGGTGGCCGCGGTCGTGAACTTTGCCTGCCACGCGGTCGTGCTCGGCCACAACAACCTGCTTATATCGGCCGACTACCCGGGCGCGGTCTCGCGCGCGGTCAAGCGCCTGCTGGGGGCCACCGCGCTGTTCCTCACGGGGGCGTGCGGCGACGTGAACCCGCTCACCCCTGGCACCTCGCTCGAGCGCGTCTACGACAGGAGCGTGGGCACGTTCGCCGACGTCGAGGAGATGGGTGCGGCTGTCGCGTGCGAGGCCGTGAAGTCGCTGATGGGTTCGAGGCGCGAGGAGGAGGTCGAGCTGCGCGCCGTCAGGCGCGAGGTGAAGCTGAGCGTGCAGCCGGTGCCGGAGGTCAAGCCCGAGGAGGTGGCAGGGCTCGAGGAGGAGCTGCGCCGCGCGCTGGCGAGGGGGGACGAGGCTCTGGCGTCGCAGCTGCGCTTCAAACTCGGCGTGGCGAGGTGGGCTCTCGAGGTGTCGAGGAGGATGAGGGAGCGGGCGCCCGGCGGCGAGCTGGCGACCGAGGTGCAAGCCGTCAGGCTCGGGAGCGCCGCGATCGTCGCCCTGCCGGGCGAGCCGTTCGTGGAGGTGGGCCTCGCGATCAAGTCGGGGTCCCCGGCGCGGCTCACGATGGTCGCCGGCTACTCGAACGACGCGATCGGGTACGTCCCGACGGATAGCGCGTTCGACGAGGGCGGCTACGAGACAGCGTTCCCCGCCTGCATCGTCAGCAGGGGCTCGGCGCAGCGCCTCGTGGAGTCCGCGCTCGAAGCTCTGAAGCAGCTGTTTGCCTGAGCAGGGGGGCGGGGGTCAGCTCGCCCATCGGATCTCCACACAGCTAGGCCACCAACGCGCCAATCATCCCCCGTCGTTAGAGGCCGCGTGCAGGCATTAATACCCTTTCTTCACCGTGAGCGCGTGGACCTGGACCCGTTGGACGTGAGGGTTCTGCCCCGCGACTACACCGAGATGCTGCGCGAGCACTTCGCCCGCCTGGCTCAGGAGCTGGAGCGCGCGAGGCGGAGGCCGCAGAGCTTTGAGGAGCACCTCGCGTGGGCTAGGAGGCTGAGGGAGGCGCTCTGGGAGGCCATGATGGTGGAGCCCGAGCGGGGCGACCTCAACGCCCGCGTGGTCGCGCGCAGGAGGAAGAGGGGCTACGTCGTTGAGAACGTGGTCTTCGAGAGCAGGCCCGGCTTCCTCGTCACCGGCAACCTCTACCTGCCCGAAGGCGGCGGCCCCTTCCCGGCGGTGCTCGAGGTGCACGGCCACTACCCGAGGGGGAAGTTCGAGCTGCACGTGCAGGCGATCGCCGCGACGCTCGCCAGAGCCGGGGTCGCGGTCCTCGCTGTGGATACGGTCGGCTACGGAGACCGCTGGTTCCAGGGCCACCGCGAGGGCGTCTGGCTGCCGGCGGTGGGCATGAGCCTGCCCGGCTTGATCCTCTGGGACAACGTGCGCGCGCTCGACTACCTGCAGTCGAGGGAGGAGGTGGACGCGAGCCGCGTCGGCGTCACGGGGAGCTCGGGGGGCGGGAACCAGACGATGTACCTGGCGGCGCTCGACGAGCGAGTGGCGGCCGCTGCGCCGGTCGCGTCGGCCGAGGTCTTCGAGGACCAGGTGGTGAGCGGCCGCTGCTACTGCGAGTGCGTCCCCGGCATGATGCGCTTCGCCGACGCCAGCGACGTGCTCTCGCTGATCGCGCCGAGGCCCCTCCTCATCGTCAGCGGCGTCCACGACGAGGTCTTCCCGGTGCTTCGGGCGCGCAGGGCCTACCTGAGGGTGCGCCGCGCTTACGAGCTGCTCGGGGCGCTCGACAGGCTCGCGTACGTCGAGGTCCACGCGGGGCACGGGTACACGGGCGAGATGAGGCGCGCCGTGTACAGGTGGTTCACGAGGTGGCTGAAGGGCGGGGAGGAGGAGCTGAGCGAGGAGGGGCTGGACCTCGAGCCCGACACGTCGCCCTCCCTCTCCTGCCTGAGCGCGCCGGCGGGCGAGACCATAACGACCATCTACCACCGCCGGGCGCTCGAGCTGGCGAAGGCCCGCAGAGCGGCTCCCGAGGAGTGGGTCCAGCGCGTCCCAGAGCTCAGGGCCCAGCTCGTCGAGAAGGTCTTCGGCGGCTTCCCCGAGGAACCGTACAGCGTGGAGCGCCTGGGCGCGGCAAGCGTCGGCGGCTACGAGGTCGAGAAGATCGCCATAAGGACCGAGCTCGACGTGGTCGTGCCGGCGCTGCTCGTCAGGGCGGGGGAGGCCGAGCGCTGCCTGCTGCACCTCTCGCCCAACGGCCCCCGCGCCGCCCTCGCGCTGGCGCCGCTGAGGGAGTGGCTCGAGTCGGGCGGCGCCGTGCTCTCGATCGCGTACCGCGGCAGCGGCGAGACCGCTTCGAGCGAGGAGCTCGCGGCGAAGAACTCGCTCGTCCTCGG
>JAPWTS010000033.1 GCA_028275925.1 Thermofilales archaeon | reverse complement strand
TCGGCGGCGCTCTGGAGCTGCGCACCAATAGCTCGGAGGAGCGCGGCGTTCGGCGGCTTGAACGTTGGCCCCCTCACCACCTTCACCCTCTCGCCGTCGAAGCGGATTAGTGTCGTGTACAAGCCGTGTGCGGCATTTTCGTCCATGCACACCAGCAGCAGCCTGTCGCTCTGCTTCGGCGGCGGTGCGCGGGAAGCGATCAAGCGCGCTAGACCTTTCCTCGTCGCCTGCAGAACAAAGCTTGGTCGCGGGTTGAGATTGTTCTCCTCGACCAGCGCCCTCACGAGACCTCGGGGTAGCCGTTGTGCGACTCCGTAGCTGGGGATCCTCAATTCTCCCTTACGGAGGTCAATTACTGCCGGCGCAGCCGTGTCCCCTCTCCGTTCCCCGCTCGGCATCACGAACCTCACGGGAAGGAGCAGCGGCGGCGTCTTCGGCAGCGTCCTCTTGCCAGCCTCTCTGCGCATCTCCTTCACTTCTTCGTACATCTTTTTCCACTCATCGGCGTAGTACGTTAGGTACTTTGATCCCTTCACTTCGCTTGCAACGCCGAGCAAGTAGTTTACAACATCATTGTATAGCATCTTCAGCTTCCATCTGTTAACCCTGCTCACCTTCGGTTTGTAGACCCTAAAGCCCAGCCCAGCCCAATTGTTTCGGGGCTTCCCCACAGGCACTACCCTACGCTCGAAGCGGGGGGCCTCCAGCTCGAGGGCCCGGGGCTGAGACCCCCTTACCGCGTGCTCCCTTACCGCGCTGCTTCCGCGGCTCACGGGCTTAGGGTGAACCGGGGCTTTATAAATTCGATGTTGAGAAGTACGAAAGTAATCTTTTCTAAACAGAAAGTTAAAGAAAAGGATAGAGAGTATGTAGGGGTGCTATAGAGAACGCTCCAACGGAGCTAGGTGAGCGCGCGCCACTTGGAAGCGCGCGCCCTTCGTGCCGAGGATGAAGGGGGGGCCGAGCGTGTCCGCGTGCATCGCCCAGCTCTCCTTCAGGACCATCGTCAAGCCGCCCTCGAACCTGATGAAGGCGGCGACGAAGTCCTCGACCTCGAACTCGTCGGGGTTCCAGGGCCAGCCGCCCCCGACGGCCGCCTCCCTCTGCTTACCGATCGCCGCCTCCGTCACAGCGGACACCGTGAGCGGGCGAGCGTGCGTAAGATCAGCTTCGCGAAGGCGACCGCGTCCTCGACGCTCGTGAAGCGCCTCGCGTAAGCTGGGTAGCCGAGTCTCCTCAGCCTCTCCACCACCGCCCGGGCCGTGGCCTCCCCCTTCTCGTAGAGCACGAGCACGGCCGCGTAGCTGCGGGCGCCGGCCACGTACCAGGCCGCGTCGGAGGCGACGGCCTTGGCGGTCAGCGGGTCGTCCAAGTCGATCGCGCTCTCGTACTGCGAGAGCGGGTAGACGGAGTCGAGCTCGAGCGGCACCACGCCGTAGGCCCCGGTGAGCACGGCTACGTGCGCTCTCTCCCCGGCTTCGCGGTCGGCGGCCAGCGCCTTCGCGAGCTCGGCTATCCAGCCGAACCTCGAGAAGGGCTTGACGTCCGTCTCGAGAGCCAGGACGAGGAGGTCGGCGGGAGGTGGCGTGTAGCGCTCCCTCAGCCTGACAGCGTGCCTGTAGGTTTCAGGCCGCTCCCTGCTCAAGAGGTCGTAGTAGAAGCGCCCGCTCACCACCCCCTTCGTCACGTAGTGGTGCCGCTCCACGTACGCGACGTACCTCCTGAACTCCCTCAGGGCTTGGAGGAGCGCCGGGTGGCTCCTCGCCCTCTGCTCGACGAGCTCCCACAGCCTGCCCTCCCTGACCGCGTTCCTGATCCTCCTGAGCTCGGCCCTCAGCACGTGCAGGTTGTGGAGCGCGAGCCTGTACACCCTCTCCTGGGAGGGCAGCTCCCTGAGCTCGCGGGCTTCCATCTTGGAGCAGACCGGGCACTCGCACGGCAGGTCCTCCAGCTCCTCCAGCCTGTACACGCCGTGCGGGGTCATGTAGCGCCCGTCCCTCGCGTAGAGGGCGTAGGAGGCGGAGTCGAACAGGTCGACGCCCATCGCCACGGCGAGAGCGAGCATGTGCGGGTTGCCGGCCCCGAAGAGGTGGACGGGCTTCCCCGGCGGGAGGTTCATCTTGGCGGTCATCACGAGGCGCACGAGCTCCGGGTAGCTGTAGTTGACCATCAGCTGCACCGGCCCTCCGACGCCGTAGATCTCGAAGTCCATGCCCGAGAGCTCCCGGGCGGCTCTCGCCACGATGTCGAGGTACAAGCCCCCTTGGACGGGCCCCACCAGCAGCATGCCGCCCCTCTCGACGCCGAGCGCCTCCCTAGCCCTCCGCAGCGTCTCCTCAACCTCCCTTTCCACGACCTCGCGGGGGGAGCCGTGCCGAGTCGGGATGTCGAGGATCACGCCGATGTCGCTGCCGAGCTTCACCTGGTACTCGACGATCTCGAGGGGGGCCACCTCCACCTCGCCGTACTCCATCAGCTGGTACGCTCCAGAATCCGTCATCACGGGGGTCGACACGCCCAGGATGGAGTGCACCCCCAGCTCGACCCCCAGCTCGCCGAGCCTCTTCCTGATCAAGTAAGCGTTGGTCATCAGCAGCTTGAAGCCCGCGTCGACGATCTCGCTGGGGGGGACGATGTTCCTGCTGGGGTCGACAACCGGGGCTAGGGCTGGGGTCTCGACGACCCCCCTCCTCGTCTTGAGCCTCCCAACCCTGCCGAGCAGGTCAACGTCCTCTATCTCGAAGCAGTCGCTCATGCCTTGTGCTTCGCCTTCCACTCCTCGACGAACCTCTCGAAGATGCTCCTCACCCTATCGGCTAGGGGCCCCGTGCCCTCAACCCCCCTTTCCGTCACCCTTATCCGGTCCATGATCGTTATCACTCGAGCCTCGGGCACGTACTTAACCATCTTCGGGAACACCTCCTCAAGCCTCCTCGCCAGCTCCTCCATGTCGAGCGGCGGCTCGGTCAAGCGGATCTCGGCGATCACCTGCCCGTAGATGATCAGGCGCGGGTAGACCTCGCCGCCGGGGGTTCTCGCGTCCTTCAGCACGACGCTGTACCTCGAGGTCTCGTAGCCGAGCAGCACGCCTTCGAAGCTCTGGCCGTCGGAAGTCCTCACAACCACGTGCTTGTCGAGCATCGAGCTCAGCTCCGCGTTGAACCGCCGGGCGGCCGTATCCACAAAGCTCACTAAGCTCACCGGGCGGTTCTCGCCCTCTGCTTTAAAAACGTGTTTGCTCCGCCGGCGAGCCCCGCGCGGAACGAATTTAACGGGGCTTCGGAGCGGGAGCTCGTGAAGCTGCGCGTGACTTCGGTCGAGCTGTACGATTACACCAAGGTGGCAGCGCTCACGATGAGCGGCGAGGGGGGCGCTGAGGTGCGCTTGGAGCTGCCGCTCCAGGTCGTGGACGAGGTCGGGTGGAGCCCAAAGGCGGGGGACGAGGTCGAGCTGGAGCTGTCAGCCAGCGCGGGCGACCTCGACGCTTGGGACATCGTCCTGTCCGGCTCGCTGCTGAAAGCGGGGGAGGGCGCGGTCACCTTCACCTTCGGGGGGCTCCTCTGCACGGTGAGGGGAGCGGGCGTCGAACCGCTCAAGAGGGTTTACCTGAAGCTCCGGGTACCGCGCAGCGCGGCGGCGGGCTGAGCGCGAACCTTTATACGCGGCCGCCCCGTTAGATAGGCGATGGCAGTCACTAGGCGGGATGTCGAGGAGCTGGTCTCCTGGGCCCGGTTGACCTCGAGGCGCGTCAGGGTTCGGTTCCGCGGTTACCGCTACATGGTCGTGATCGGGAGGTACGTGGAGGCCGCGGACCTCTCGGGGCGCACAGTGCCGTGGGCTACCGCCTTCGGGTCGCGCGCCCCGCACGACGTGCTCTCCTCCCTGCCGGTGGAGGAGGTTGTGGTGGAGGAGGGCGGCTCCACCAGGTCCTTCGCGTCCGTCGAGGAGCTGCTCGCGTACGCCGGCATCAGGCGCTCCTCGCTGGCGCGCGGCTAGCGCGCGAGGAGCTCCCACCTCAGCAGCCTGCTGTACTCTCTATCGTACCAGAACCTGCCCTCGACGCGCTTGCCCGAAAGCGCGTAGCGGAGCCAGACCCGGTCGTCCTCCCACATCTCCTCGAAGGGGAGCTCGCCCAGCCTGTACCAGCGCGGTGAGGCCTCCTCGCTCTCCCTCGGCTCCCCCTCGAAGTCCCTTGAGAGGAAGACGTGGATGAGCCAGTCGGGCTCGGAGTCGGCGGAGTAGAACTCGAGCGTGCCAGCGGGCTCCAGAGAGCGCACGCGCACGCCGACCTCCTCGAAGACCTCCCTGACGGCGGCCTCCTCCGGCCTCTCGCCGGGCTCGACCCTGCCTCCGACGCCGTTGATCTTGCCAGCGCCGAACCCCCTCTTCTTGCGGATGAGCAATACCTCGCCGTCGCGGAGGAGGAAGCAGAGCACGGCCTTAACGGTCACAGCTGGGCACCCGCGCGCGGTAGCTCAACCCTGCCGAGCACAGCTTTCAGGAGCTCGCGGAGAGCGGCTTCGAGGCCCCCCTTCCTCAACCCGCTCGCTGCCACTCGCACCATCTCCTCGCACGAGAAGCCCTCCAGCCACGCGCGGGCGGCGAGCGCCTCGAACAGGTCCTCGGGCTGCAGCCGCCCGAGCCTCTCCAACCCCGCCTCTCTCGCCACCTTGCGGAGCAGCCGGTCGGGGACCTTCACGCCCACGGGCTTCCCGCCCTCCAGCGTCAGGGCAGCTGAGACCACGAAGTTGACGACAGCGTCGCCGAGTGCCGCGTACTCCCTCAGCGTGCCCTCAACGCGCGCCATGGCCGCCCATCGCTTGAGCCCTCCAATCCTCCAGGAGCTTTCCGATCACGGATTTGGCGCGCTCCACCGCGGCTTTCAGAGCGTCGAGCGCGCTCTCGCTCCCGTCGGTTACGACCGTCAGCACGTAGTCGGGGGTGAGGGGGTGCTCCTGCCTGTAGGCCGCGAACGCCACGTGCTTGTCCTTGTTCAACTCGTCGACGATGAGGTTTAGGATGGTGTGGTCCTCACCCCTCAGCCTCAGCGTGAGCCTGTTCGGCTCCGCTCTCTCGACGATCACCTGGAGCTCCTCGGCCACGCGCACCCGTGCTCGAGCGCGCTTTTAAATGGAGCGTTTACGCGGGTTCCAGCAGCGAGCTGGCTCTCTTCAGCGCCTCGGCGTAGTTGACGGCCAGCACGAGCTTCCCCTCCTCGCTCTCCTTCACGAGCCCGGCGCTCTTCAGCGCCTCGACCACCTCGTCGATGGAGCGGTCGCGCGCGGCGGCCAGCACTGCCGCGAGCCTCCTGACGAGCGGTGCGGCCTCCAGGTCCAGGGCTTCCGCGTACTTCTCCGAGAACTCCTCGGCCGCTCTGACCGCGCTCTCGAAGTCCGCGCTCGTCTCGAGGAAGCCGCCCTCGAGCTCGGCTCGGAAGCCCTTGAGCTGCAGCAGCTCGGCGACGGCGGAGACGGGTATCCCGACCCTGAGCTTGGCGGCGGAGAGCAGGAGTGCGACGCTGTGCTTGAAGACCCCGCCCCGTGGGCTCTGCCTCGACAACCTCCACTGCCTGATCAGCGAGAGGAGCTTGGCGTAGTCCCCCCTCGCGTCGCCCGACGAGGGAGGGATGATGAGCTTCACGGAGCTTCCCGACTGCTCGACGACCACCCGATCGCCCATCTGCTCGGAAACCAGGCTCAGGAACTCCGCCGCCTCCTGCGACGACCCGAACCTCAGCGCGATGATCCTCTTCCTCAAGCGCACCCCCGGCGCCGGCAGCGCCCCACTACCTAAGCAGGTAGTGCCGGCTCGCTATCTTCCTTCTCTTGAACGTTTTCCTGCAGGATGGGCAGTAGAGCCAGAGCCCCCTCTTCCTCAGCGGTGCCATGCAGCGGGGGCAGCGGGCTAGTATGAGCCCGTACTCGGGCCCCCTCGTGGAGAGCATGTAGGGCGGTTTCCGCGAGATCACGGTCGCCCTCACCACGTCGCCGTAGCCGAAGACCTCGTACGTGCTCCTCAACCGCTCGTTGCTGGCCTCGGAGATGTGGAGGATCGCCCTGAAGGGGACCGCGTAGTGCGCGTTCCTCGTCTCGTTGTAGAAGACGTCGAGGTAGACCACCGAGTCCCTGAGGCCGGTGACCACCGCGTGGACGACGTCGCCGAGCCTCGGGAGCGGGACCTCCCTCGCTTGAGCCACCGAAGCCTCGTGCTTCAGAGCGTCCACCCTCACGAATCCGACGGCCTTCGCTCTCACGAAGCCGTCGCGAGCGTACGTGCCCGCCGCCGGTACGAACTCCTCGATCACCCCGACCTCGTCTCCGGGAACCACGAACTCCCCTTCAACCACGAGCTCGTCTCCCCTAGCGTATGGAAAAACCTTTCCGCGGGGCCCGCTCCGCGAGCTCACCCTCTCTTTGCGGCTCTCAGCACGATCACCCGGACCCTGTGCTCTCTCTTGAAATGGTGCGGCATCGTGGGCGGCAGGCGCACCACTTCCTCGAAGAGCACCTCGGCCTCCGCGCCCTCCTCCTTGCACTTCCTCACGAGGTAGTCCGCGGTCTCCGCTTTGTGCACGCTGTAGACCGTGCTCGAGAGCCTGAGGGCGGCGGTGAGGAACTCCACGTCAGCCCCCCTCCTGTGGACGCCGAAGGGCGGGTTCTGCACGGTGCAGTCGGCGACCCGCGACATCGCGAACCGGGTGGCGTCGCTGCAGACCGCGTCCACCGCCGCGTCCACGCCCAACGCCCTAGCCGCTGCCAGGGCGTGCTTCAGCGCGTCGAAGTCCACGTCGACCAGCAGGACGAAAGCGGAGCCCAGCAGGGCGGCGCCCAGGCCCAGCCTGCCCGTGCCAGCGCCCAGGTCTAGGACCAGGTCGGCCGGGAGGTCGCGGAAGGTCGCCGCGGCCACCCAGAGCATGCGGGCGGCGAGGTGCGGGGGCGTCGTGTACTGCTCGAGCTGCAGCTTTGGCGCGGGCAGCGGCGGGATCCTCGAAAGCAGGATCTCCAAATCCCTCTTGCGCAGAGCGCGCGCGCTCATTGCGCGGGGGCGGCCGGCTGCCAGCGGTACCTTAAGATCGCGGCGACGCCGCCGAACACCCTCAGGAGCTCCCTACCCTCCCCCGTTTCCGTGGAGACGATCACGACCTCGGCCCCGCTGCTTTCGGCTAGCTTGCCGAGCTCCTCGATCACCGAAACCCTCTCCAGGACATCCACGTTGGGGGAGCCGCACGCCTGGCACCTGACGACGCCGCCCTCCTCGACGGGGGCCCAGCCCTCAGCCCCGCAGGCCTTGCACGCGTAGCGCGCCTTCCCCCACCTTAAGGCTTCCGAGATCAGCAGCTTCCTCACAACGCCCGCCTCGAGGGCCTTCCTGACCTCGGCCTCACCGTACACCGCCAAGCCCGTGTCCCGAGCCAGGTTGTAGAGGAACTCGTTCATCGCGTCCCTTTCTCTCACGTACTGCACGTCCTTGAGCAGCTCGGACGCCCGGTTGACCAGCTCGTAGATTCCGGCTTCGCCGCTGTAGCCGACGTCGAAGACCCCCAGCACCTTCTCCTTGAGCTGGTAGTGGAGGTAGTCGCCCTTCAGGAACTCCTCCTTCGCCGGCCCCGGACCCCCGATGATTATGCCTTTGAGGTCCGGCATGCTCAGGAAGATCTTGTTCGCGTACTCCCCCACCCGCTTGTAGAACTCGTGGGTTAGCTGCTCGATTATGCGCTCGAACCTGCGGGCCGACTGGCCGCCGGCCCTGTGCTTGCGCGGCACCCCGGACTCGATCTCCTTCACCACCTCGAGGGACTTGCCCCTCAGCACCCCGAAGGCCGCCTCCCCCGCGTCGAGGACGATGAGGCCGTACGCCTCCTTGACGGCGACCATGTCCTCCAGGATCTCCGTGTAAAAGCGTGAGTCGCACCTGTACAGCCACACTTTCAGCCTCTGGGGCGGCTCAAGCACGTACACCTCCAGCTTCTCGTCCCCCGGCACGTCGCCCGCCACGTAGCCTGCGAAGATCACGAGCCCGTTGGGCGGCGTCGCCTTGAAGAGCTTCAAGCGCTGCATGACCGCCGTAAGCGCGTCGAGGACGTGGTGCCTCGTCGTCCGGTCCTTGATGTTCGAAGCCGCCGAGTACTCGCTCCTCAGGACGTCCATGACCTCGCTGAGCGGCCTCCCCGCTGGAATGTAGAGTGAGATCAGCTCCGTGCCCCTCCCGCTCTTCCTCTTGAGCTCCTCCAGGAACGTTTGCAGCTTGTGCCGCTCCAGCTCCTCCGACATGCGCGTGCGCATGCCGGAAGGCGTTTTAAAAGAGTTTTCGGCGTCGCCGGGCCGCACCGTTAGGGGTACCGTGGCCTGCGCGCCGCTTTTAAGGGAGCACGCCGAAAGTGTCGCCTTTTGGCGCCACCGACTTATAGGGGGAGACCCCCTCAAGGGGCGCTCATGATCGCCATCGGCAAGGTAGTGAAGGTAACCCACGATGGGAAGCTCGTGGTGAAGGCTCAGGCTCTGCCGAAGCTAGGGGCCAAAGTATACGACTCCTCGGCCAACGCGGTCGGCTACGTGTACGACATCATAGGGCCCGTTGCCTCGCCCTACGTGGTCGTCAAAGTGTCCTCGCCGTCCATCCGGCGCCCCGACTACCTCCTCAACCGCCTGCTCTACGCGACCGAGGTTTCCCAGAGGAGGGGTGGCGCGAGATGAGTGCGTGCCCGAACTGCGGGTCCACGAAGCTCGTCTTCGACCCGCACAGCGGCGAGCTCAAGTGCGCCGAGTGCGGCTTCGTCGTCGAAGAGGGGTTCATCGACACGGGCCCCGAGTGGAGGGCTTACGACGAGGAGCAGCGCCTTGCCAGGTCGAGGGCCGAGCCCGCTAGGCCCCTCGCCAAGCTTTCCACCGTCATAGGGAGAGGGGGGGTTCAGGGCGCCGCGAGGAGGGCGGAGTTCGCCAGGCTTTCGCTCATCCACGCGGCGATCTCCGGGGAGGAGGAGAGGAGCCTGAAAGCGGGGAGGGAGGAGATCAGCCGGTTGACGTCCGCGCTCCAGCTGCCCCAGCGGGTCAGGGAGGAGGCCTTCCGCCTCTTCACTCTAGCCCAGAGGGCCGGCCTGCTCAAGGGGAGCAGCGTCACGTGCATGGCCGTGGCTTGCATCGCGCTAGCTTGCCGGGAGTTCGGGATCCCGAACCCGGCGCCCAAGCTCTGCGAGGTGGCGCCGGCCGAGCCGAGCCGCGTCCGGCGCAGCTACGCGCTCCTCCTCCAGCACCTGGGCGGGAAGCTGAAGCTCGAGCCGCCCAGCCCCCTCAAGTACCTGCCGATGATCGCCAGCAAGCTCGGTTTGAGCGCGGGGGTTCAGCGGACGGCCGCCGAGATAATAAGGGCTGCCGACGAGGCCCGCATACTGCTGGGCAAGCCGCCCAAGAGCATCGCGGCGGCTGCCCTCTACATATCGTCGGCGATCCACGGGGAAAAGAGGGGTAGGGCGGCTTTCGCGGAAGCGGCAGGCATCACGGAGACCACCCTCAGGAAGCGCGTCAGGGAGCTCATGCGGAGGCTCGACGTGTACGTCCACATCTAGCGGGCGCGCAAAAGGCTTTTTACTTCCCTTCCCCCTCTACAAGGGAGGAGGCATGCAGAGCGAGGAAAGGGAGCTTAAGCTCAGCGAGGGCGGGGGCGAGCAGCTCGAGAAGCGCGTGCTGGACATCGTGTCCGCCGCCGGCGAAGCGGGCGTCCTGCAGCGGGACATCTGGCGCATCCTGAACATCGACAGCCGGAAGGGCAGCAAGATAATCAAGCGCCTCGAAAGGATGGGCTTGATATCGCGCGAGGTGGTCGTCCACAAGGGGAGGAAGGTTTACCTGATCAAGGCGACGCCGAAGCTCCGGCAAATCCCCAAGCTCCCTTCGGAGCTGGACGAGATCCCGTGCTTCTACTGCCCCCTCCTACCCGTGTGCTTCGCCGGCGACCTCGCTAGGATCCTGACGTGCGAGAAGCTGAACCGGTGGCTCCTCGACTCGTACCTGCCGCCGCGGGCTTAGCGCGCCAAGGTATTTAAGAGAGAGCGCGCAGGCACCGCGTGAGCCTGGTACGCTGCTTCGTAGCGGTGGACGTCGAGGACCCAGCGATAGTGTCGAAGGTCGCGGCTGTCCAGCAGCAGCTGGAGGCCGCGGGGGCTAAGCTCAAGCTGGTGGAGCTGGAGAACCTCCACCTGACTCTCAGGTTCATAGGCGAGATCCCCCGGGAGCTCGTCGAAAGAGTTATGGAGGCCCTGCGGGGCGTGGAGTTCGCGCCCTTCACCGTCCGCTTCGTGGGCCTAGGCGCTTTCCCCAACCCGAGGAGGCCGAGGGTCATCTGGGTCGGCGTCGAGGAGGGGGCGAGGGAGCTGTCCGAGCTCAGCGAGAAGGTGAACAGCGCGCTCGCCAAGCTCAAGCTGCCGAAGCCGGACGAGGAGTTCACCCCCCACCTCACGGTTGCCCGCGTGAAGAGCGGCGTGGGCAGCCTGCCGAGGATCATCGAGGAGGGCAGGAGCCTCGAGTTCGGCTCGATGCTCGTCGACAGGATCCGGTTGAAGAAGAGCACGCTGACCTCCCGGGGCCCGATCTACGAGACGCTGCTCGAAGTGAGAGCGCGCGGCGTATGAGCCAGGTGGAGGAGCTGCTGCGCGAGGTCCTAGAGCGCGTGACCCCGACACCCGCCGAGAGGGAGCGCGTGTCGCTGGCGGTGTCGAGGGTCGTGCGCGCTCTCGAGCGCGCCGCTCGGGAGCTGCAGGCGAAGGTGGAGGTTGAGGTTGAGGGCTCCTTCGCGAAGGACACGTGGCTCTCGGGCGACGTGGACGTCGACGTCTTCCTCCTCTTCGAGCCGGATGTCCCGGTCGAGGAGCTGAGGAGCAAGGGCTTGCAGATCGCGAAGAGAGCCGCGGAGATGCTGGGAGTCGGCTGGAGGGAGAGGTACGCCTCGCACCCCTACCTGACGCTCGAGCTCGGGGTGTGCGAGGTGGACGCCGTCCCGGCCTACAGGGTCCCCTCGCCGGCGCACATCAAGTCCCCGGTCGACCGGACGCCGTTCCACACCGCCTACGTCAAGAGGAGGCTCGACGCGAACCCGAGCTTGAGGGGCGAGGTCAGGCTGCTGAAGCGGTTCGCGAAGGGGATCGGGGTTTACGGGGCCGAGGTGAAGGTCGAGGGCTTCTCCGGCTACCTCCTCGAGCTGCTCGCCATCCACTACGGCTCGTTCGTCTCGACGCTGGAGGCGGCGGCGGGCTGGAGGCCCTTCAGGACCGTCGTCGACCTCGAAGGGCACTACAGCGACCCCCGCGAGGCCCTCAGGAGGTTCCGGGAGCCGCTCGTCGTGGTGGACCCGGTGGACCCGAAGCGGAACGTCGCGAGCCCGGTCTCCCTCGACAGCTTGGGCAGGTTCATAGCGGCCGCCCGCGCGTTCCTCAGGAAGCCCGGCCTCGAGTTCTTCTACCCCAACCCCCCGCCGCCGCGACAGCCCGACGAGCTCGTCAAAGGGAGGGCGGTGGCAGCCGTCAAGCTCCGGGCGCCCCAGCTCCCGGAGGACGTGCTGTGGGGGCAGGCTAAGAGGGCCCTGAGGGCGCTGGCTCACGGTCTCGAGCGCCTCGGCTTCAAGGTGTTCGACAGGGCGGCTTGGGCCGAGGGGGGCGAGCTGGTGCTCCTCTTCGAGCTGGAGTCGCTCGAGCTCCCGCCGCTGGAGAAGCACTACGGCCCGCCCGTCTACTCGGACCACGACGCGCGCTTCGTCTCGAAGTACGCCGAAGGCGGCTGCGTCGCCGGCCCCTACGTGGAGGGCGACAAGTGGGTGGTCATCAGGCCCCGGAGGGTCAGGCGGGCCGACGAGGCGCTCGCCAAGCTGGTCGCGACGTACAACATAGGCGAGGACCTGACGCCCAGCGCGAGGTCGGGCTTCGAGGTGTACGCCGGCGAGGGCGTGCTCGGGGCGTCGGCCAGCGCAGGGTACAAGAGGTTCCTCGCGGAGTGGCTAGCCCGGAGGCCGCCGTGGCTGTCGAGCTCTGGAGCCTGAGCACGCGCCAGAAGCTCGTGCTCACATACCCCTACGCGGACGAGGGCGAGGCCAGGAGGAGGATCGTCGAGCTGGCGCTGCTCGGCGTCAGGAGGCTCTCGTTCGAGGGGCCCGTCGAGCTGTGGGGGTTGCGGGTGCTCGCGAAGGGGACGACGAGCGTCGTCGTCAAGGGCGAGGCCTTCGGAATCGACGTGGCGGTGAAGGCGAGGAGGCTGGACGCGAACAGGCCCTCGCTGCTGGCCGAGGCCGAGAGGCTCCGCCTGGCGAACAGGGTCGGCGTCGGGCCCCGCTTGCTCGCGGCGTCCCGCAACTTCCTCGTGTGGAGGTACGTTGAAGGGGTTCCGCTGGAGGAGTGGGCTCTCGGGGCAGAGCCGGACGAGCTGCGGGCTGTGGCTAGGAAGCTGATCGAGCAGGCGCTCGCGCTCGACAGCGTCGGGCTCGTGCACATGGAGCTGTCGAGGCTTGGCGACCACGTGCTGGTGACCCCCACGCTCGGCGTCGTGATCTTCGACTTCGAGACGGCGAGCACCGCCAGCTCGAAGAGCAACGTCACCCAGATCCTCCAGGGGCTCTTCGTGAGGGAGAGCGAGGTCTCGAGGAGGTTCAGGCTCGCGCTGGGCGTGACGAGGGAGGAGGCGCTCGAGGCGGCCAGAGCCTACAAGGCGGGGAGGAGGAGGGAGGCGCTCAGCAAGATCCTCGAAGCCACGGGCTAGCAGGGGGCCGGGCGGCTAAGCCAAGGGCTTCCCGCCGATCGAGGCTTGGAGCTCCAGCCCCTCGACCCTGCCCTCGGCCAAGCTCCTCAGCAGGTAGAGCGACTTCCTCCTCGAGAGGACCTTGTTGTTGTTCCCGCAGAAGGGCGAGTAGACGCACCTCGGGCAGCCGTCCTCGCACGTGCACGATGCCACGATCCTCAGGGCCCTCGCAAGCGCCTCCTCCAGCCTGCTGAAGAGCGTCTTCGAGCACCCGGAGCCGCCGGGGTAGCTGTCGTAGATGAAGACGTGGCCGGACGGGTAGCTGATCCCGCCCAGGTCGGTCGGAGCGGCGCCCGCGACCATCTGCGCGGCCGAGATCAGCACGTGCTCGGCGGCGTGGAAGGCTTCCGCGTTGCCGAGCATGCCCCACTCCGCGTTGACTGGGAAGCGGATGAGGATGCCCCGCGTCGGGAACTCGTACGCGTAATCCCTGTCGAGCGGCGCCTCCCTCACGGCGACCCCGCTCTCGTAGTCCTTCACCACGTACCCGTAGACGACCTCCCTGACCCTCAACCTCCCGTACTCGACCTTCACGCCCCACACCTCCCGCGAGGCTTCGGCGGCGAAGACCACGGGCTCGGAGTAGTAGAGCGCGCTCGTCACGAAGCGGTAGTCGCGGGGGAGCTTGGCGACGGTCGCCCTCCCCTCCTCCAGCTCGAGCGAGAGGTAGACGTCGCCGCCGTGCAGGTAGACGGCCCCCGGGAAGAGCTCCTTGAGAGCCATCGGCATCTCCCGGAACCCGATCAGCCTGCCGCTCGCGTCGTAGATGCGGACCACCTCGCCCACCCCCCGCAGCCCCGGCCTCGACCTCAGGTACCTAGCAGCTTCAGCCGTGGCCCGGTAGTAGCCCCTGCTCTTCACGAAGCGGAGCAAGCCCTGCGAAGCCAGCTCCTCCACCAGCTTGACCTCGAAGGGCCGGAGCTCGCTGGGGCGGAGCGGCTTGTCGAAGGCCGCGGCGAGCAGCTGCACCTTCGCGACCTCCTCGTTCTCCGGCTCGACGGCCGCCGGCTCGACGCTCCTCCCGAAGAAGTCCTCCGGGTTGCTCTCGTAGTACTGCGAGATCGGGTCGTTCCCCAGCACCGTCAGCACGTAGGCTTTGCCACCCCGCCTGCCGCACCTGCCCGTCCTCTGCACGTACTTGCTGTAGGCCGGCGGCACGTTCGCGAGAACGACGCAGTCGAGGTCCCCGATGTCGATGCCCAGCTCCAGCGTGGGCGTCGCGGCGACCGCGAGGGTCCTCCCGCTCGCGAGGGCCTTCTCGACCCTCCTCCGCTCCTCAGGCAGGAGGCCGGCCCTGTGGACGAGCACGTCGACCCCCATCCTCGCGCAGAGCCTGTGGAGCAGCTCCACGGCCCTGTGGCTGTCGGCGAAGGCTATCGTCTTCAAACCCCTCCTCACGCACGCTGCGACGAGGCTCGCGACCTCAGCAAGCTTGGGGCGCGCGACCGGCTTCACGAGCGCGTGGTAGACGAGCCCCCGCCGCCCCGAGCCCGCGTTGACCACCTCGACGTCGGCGCCGAAGAGCGCGCTGGCGAACTCCCTGGGGTTCCCGACGGTGGCGCTGGTGCCGACGAGCACGGGCTCGCTCCTCAGCACCCTCCGCAGCCTGCGCAGGACGTAGTGGACGTGCGCGCCCAGAACCCCGCTGTACACGTGGAGGTCGTCGAGCACCACGTACTCGGCGGTCGAGCAGAGCTCGCGGAAGCGCTCGGAGCGCATGAGCCCGTAGTGGAGCATGTCGGGGTTCGTGACCAGTATCTGGGGCGGGTGGGCGTAGATCGCCTCCCTTTCCTTCTCGCTCGTGTCGCCGTCGAACACGAGCGCCCGAACCCCGAACACCGACGCGACGAGCGAGTTCACGCGGGCCAGCTGGTCCCTCGCCAGCGCCTTCGTCGGGTACACGAGGATCGCCCTCACTGCTTGGCGGAGCGGGTCCTCGAGGACCCTCTCGAGCACGGGGATGAGGAACGCCTCCGTCTTCCCCGTGCCGGTGCCGGCAACTATCACCGTGTTCCTCCCGGACTCGATGAGGCGGATAGCTTCAGCCTGGAAGCGGTAGAGCCTCTCGACCCCCCTCCTCCTCAGCGCCTCCCTGAGCACCTCCGACCTCACGACCTCCTCGACCGGAGGGCCGGGCTCGGGCGGCGAGGGCTTCTCCACAGCCACGTAGACTACCTTCCGCGCGCTGTCCCTCCGGATCTCCTCTATGAGCTCGTCGGGAACCGTGTAGGGCTCGAGCACCGCAACCGCCTATACCAGCGAAGGATATTAGCGCTACGCGCCGCTACTACCCTCGAAGCCGAGCTGCTGAGCGGGAGAAAGGGGGGAGCGGAGCCCGGCAGCTCGCGAGGCATCAGTATTATTTTACTTCGACGTGCGTATCGCAAACCGCGAGGGAAAGAAAGCATATTTACGAACCGAAAGAGTTTGGAAAATAACGAACGCTATATTAGGCTTGCCTGCCGTGCTGCGCGGTGGCGGAGCGCGTGGCGGCGTGGAGCCTGCCAGTGGGGGTTGCCGGCATGGCGCTCATCGTGACCGCCTGGCTCTTGAGCCTGAAGGATGTCCCGAGCCCCCGGATGAGCGCGCTGTACGGCGCGGGCAGCGCGCTCCTCACGATCCACTCGGTGGCGCTCGGCGACCCCGTGTTTTCAGCGCTCAACGCGGCAGCGACAGCCCTGGCGCTCGCCAACCTGGTGCGCGCGCTCAGGAGAGGCTTTAAACGCGGCTGCGCGAGGGGGGCTCCGTGAGCTGGCCCCGCGTCGAATCCGTGGAGATATTCTGCGTGCAGCTCCCGTACAGGGAAGCGTTCACGATAGCCACCGGGACCTCGACGGCCTCGTGGAACCTCGTGGTGAAGGTTGTGGTGGAGGGAGGGGTGGAGGGGTGGGGCGAGGGGTCCCCCTCCTACACCGTGCTCGGCGAAACGAGGGGCTCGGTCGTCGCGAGCGCGAGGCGCTTGGCCGAGCTGCTCGCTGCGGAGCGGGAGCTGAGCCCCGAGCGCCTCTACGAGCTCTGCTCCCAGAGCCCCTCGCCGAGCGCCGCGGCGGCGGTGGAGGAGGCAGTGCTGGACGCTTGGGCTAGGAGCGCGGGCGTGAGCGTGGCCAAGCTGCTCGGGGGCCCCTACCGCGAGGCGGTGGAGACGGACGTTACGATCGGCATCATGGAGCCGGAGGAGCAGGCGAAGCGCGCGTTGAAGTTCGTCGAGATGGGCTTCAGGGTGCTCAAGCTGAAGCTGGGCCTCGACCCGGAGAAGGACGTGGAGAGGGTGAAGGCGGTGAGGGACGCGGTGGGCGAGGGGATCCGCATCCGCGTGGACGCGAACCAGGGCTGGAGCGTCGAGCAGGCGGTGAGCGTGATCAACAGGATCGCCCGCTTCGACGTCGAGTACGTGGAGCAGCCGGTGCGGTGGGACGACCTCCAAGGGCTCGCGAGGGTGAGGAGGGAGAGCCCCCTGCCGATAGCGGTCGACGAGAGCGTCAAGAAGCCGGCGGACGTGTTCAAGGTGGCTAGGGCGGAGGCCGCGGACATCGTCAACATCAAGGTCATGAAGAGCGGCGGCCTGCTGGGCGCCCTGAGGGTCGCCCACGCCAGCGAGGCGGCCGGGCTCGCCAATATGGTCGGCTGCATGGGGGAGGGGAGGCTGGGGATCACGGGTGCTGTCTGCTTCGCGGCCAGCGCCCTCAACGTGAAGTACGTCGACCTCGACTCCGACGTCCTCCTAGCCGAGGACTACGCCGAAGGCGGCTCCGCGATCGAGAAGGGTGCGAGGAAGGTCCCCGAAGGCCCCGGGCTCGGCGTGAAAGTGGACGCGAGCAAGCTGACGAAGCTGGCGGCGGTCAAGCGAGCCTGACGTAGTTCCTCCCCGCTTTCTTCTCGACGACCACGTAGCCGAGCCTCTCGAGCCTCTTCACCCTCCTCCACAAGGTGGTCGGGGGCATTCCCACGGCCTTCTGCAGCTCGCTCTGGAGAGCCCCTCCGCCGAGCCTCCTCAGCGCGTCGAGGATCCTGACATCCTCCTCGCTCAGCTCGGCGAGAGCCTCCTCCGCACCCCTCCTCCTAGCGACAACCACCAGCGCAACCGCCGCCGCGGCCGAAGCGGCAGCTGCCGCGAGCGCGTAGACGAGGGGCGGTTGGAGCAGCTGGCTCCAGCCGCTCGGCTGCTGGGGTGGCGGTTGCTGGGGTTGCGCGCTCGGCTGCTGAGCCCCCGGCTGGCTCGGAGGCTGTTGCGCCGGTTGCTGCGGCTTGGGTGCGGTCTGGTTCGCCGGCGGGGGCGCGTAGAGCACCACGTACTTGAGGCTCACGGGGCCCGGCTCGTACTCGAGGACGATGCGCGCCCCCACCGTGTACACCCTCTGCGGGAGCCTCCCGAGCCAGGTGACGGTCGCGTTTTCGGGCAGCGCGACCCTGACCCTGTAGGGCGAGGTGAAGTTGAGGCTCCACACCGCCCCCACCTTCGAGGTCAAGTCCTGCGTGTAGTAGGAGGCGCGCACAAGGCTGGAGTTGACGTTCGCGACGAAGATGAACCCGAGCGTCTCGTTCACCGCGTACGCCAGAGGCTCGCCCCACTCGTCGACCACGAGGACGCCGAGCGAGGGATCCGGCCGCCCCAGCAGCGGGACGGCGACGCTCACGCTGCCGCCCGTCGGAACAAAAGCGTCAACACGCGCCAACCCACCCTCGTAGAGAGTGATAGCGAGGAGGGGCTGCGGCCGCTCAGCTGCAGCGAGCGCGCACGCCGCCAGCAGCAGGACCGGTAGCGCCCGGAGGCGGGCCACGGGAGAGCCGCTTGGGCGCCGCTCTTAAGGGTTGCGGGGAATCAGGCAAGGCGCGCGCCCGCGCGGGTAGGCCCGCGCTTTTCTGCCCCCTCTGGCCCGCC
>JAPWTS010000032.1 GCA_028275925.1 Thermofilales archaeon | reverse complement strand
CCACCGGCAACCTCGACTCGGCGAACGCGAAGCTGGTCATGGACCTGTTCAGGAAGCTGATCGACGAGCTGGGGATCACGATCGTGATGGCGACCCACAACCTCGAGCTCCTCGACTACTGCGACAGGGCCGTCAGGCTGGTCGACGGGCGGGTCGCCGGCGTTTACGGCAGGGGCGAGTTCGGCAAGCTCCTCCGCAGGTGACAACGCTAGCTCAGCGGTAAAACTTTTAAAACGAGGCTCAGCCACGCCCCGCGTGCGGATGGTGTTCGCGAAACCGAGCGTGTTCGTGGCTCTCGCGTCCGTTCTATCCGCTCTCACAGCCGTGCTAACTTACCTGCCCGGTCTCGCGTTCCCCTCGCCCACGGGGGGCTACACGCACGTCGGCGACACGGTGATCTACCTCTCCGCCCTCCTCTTCGGCCCTTGGATGGGGCTGACCGTCGGTTTGATCGGCCCGGTCGTCGCGGACCTGCTGGTGGGCTACCCGCGCTGGTTCGTCACGCTCGCGGCGCACGGTCTCCAGGGGTTGATCGCGGGGTTGGGTAGGGGGAAGAGGTTCCCGCTCCAGCTGGCTGCGATGATCCTCGGCGGCCTGGTGATGAGCTTCACGTACTTCGCCGTGAACGTGTTCGTAAAGGGCTTGGGACCCGCGCTCGCATCCCTCGCTCGAGACGTGTTCGGGCAAACCTTGGTCTCCGTAGCTCTCGCCTCCCTCCTCCTCAAACCCCTTGAGCGCAGCCAACCCGTAAGAGCGGCTCAGAAGCTACTGGGTTTCAGCTGAGCGCGCGGCCCCTCCGCTAAAGGTTCGAAAGGCGGGACCGCAGGCAGAAGAGATGCAGATGCTCCGTCTACGATAATTGGTCCTCTTGGCAGTAGTCTGCCGCAACCCTCTCGCGGCTCACCTTCCCCTCGGCTAGGTCTCGAAGAACGGCCTCCCTAGCTCTCTCGCAGGGGTTCCCATAGCCTCCGCCGCCCGGCGTGTTTATCACGACAAGGTCGCCCCTCGATAGGGTCACCCTCGCTTTAGCACCCAATCTGACGATGCTGCCGTCCCTTTTGACCACGAAGTGGTCGGAGGGCGCTCCCTCCTTCCCGCCCGCTAAGCCCCACGGTCTCAGCAGATGCCTTTCCGAGTACACGACCAAGGTGACGCCGTCCTCCAGCACCTTGAAAGCGCGGGTGATCCCCAACCCTCCACGGTAGCGGCCAGCGCCCCCGCTGTCCGGTCTCAGCTCGTAGGCGACGAAGAGGAGCGGCGTCTCGCGCTCCACGACCTCAACGGGCGTGTTCAGCGTGTTTGTCATGTGCGTGTGGACTCCGTCCACCCCATCGCCGAAAGGCCGGGCGCCGCTCCCGCAGGCTACGGTCTCGTAGTAGACCCACCCTTTCCCGCCTAAAAGCACGTTGGTCATCGTCCCGCAGCTGGCGGCGGGAACCCTCCCGGGCAGGGCTTTCGACAGCGCTTTGAGCACCACGTCCACGATCCTCTGAGCGGTCTCGACGTTGCCCCCGGCGACCGGCGCGGGCGGGAGGGGGTTAACGATCGAGCCTACGGGAGCATCCACGCTGACGACCCTGTAGAAGCCGTGGTTCATCGGCATCTCGGGGTCCACGACCGCCTTCACCGCGAACGTCGTCGCAGCCACGGTGACGCCGTAGACCGCGTTCAGCGGCTCGGGAACCTGCGGGTGGCTCCCCGAGAAGTCGATGTTGATCGAGCCGCCGCGCAGCTCGACGAGAGCCCGTATCCTCGCCGGATAGCCGCTCGAGAGCTCGACGAAGTCCTCCGCCTCGTAGGCGCCGCGCGCCGAGAACTTTTCTTCGAGCTCGATCAACCTTTTCCTCGCGTACCTCTCGACATAGCGCAACGCCTCCTCCCACGCCCCCTCAAGCGCCTCAGTTCCCACCTTTTCCGCCAGCTCCAGCAGCCTCTTCTCCCCTACGTTCAGCGCGGCCACCTGCGCGAGCAGGTCGCCCCTCGCGTAGCGGGGCGTGCGCACGTTGCTCTGGACTATCGCGAGCACGTCCTCCCTCAGCTTACCCCTTTCCACGAGCTTGACGGGGGGCAGCACCAAGCCCTCCTCCAGCAGGCTGCTGGCGTCGACCGATATCGAGCCGGGGGTCGAGCCGCCCACGTCGACGTGGTGCGCCTTGCAGACCACGTAGCCGATCAGCTCGCCGGACCGGTAGACCGGCTTCAGCGCCATCACGTCGTTCAGGTGAGTCCCCGCGATGTAAGGGTCGTTTGTCACGACCACGTCGCCGGGCTCCAGCTCGATTCCGCGGCTCTCCAGGTGCCGGAGCAGGTTGGTCACCCCCACGTAGAGGCTGCCCAAGTGCACCGGTATGTGCTCGGCTTGAGCGACCACCTCGCCCTTCGCGGTGGCAGCCGCGCACGAGAAGTCCTGCCGGTCCCTGATGTTCGGGCTTAACGCCGTGTTCCTCAGCGCGACGCCCATCTCCTCGGCGACCGCGATTGTAGCGTACTTCACGACCTCCGCTTTAGCTACACCCGGCAAAGCCTCACACCTCTACCTCGACCACCAGGCAGCCGAGCCCGTCGACACGGGCTTCGGATCCCGGCGGTAGCAGCACTGTGCAATCCTCGCTCTCGACAACGGCCGGCCCCGCGATCAGCGCGCCCGGTTTGAGCACGCTCCTCGCGTACACCGCCGTCTTTTCCCAATCTTCGAAGAACACTTCGCGGTACCCTTCCGGCTCGGGCTTGTGCTCAACCGGATCGCTCCTCTGTAGCCGCGGCTTTTCCACCTCGCCCACCGCCGCAACGCGCAGGCTCACCACCTCCACAACCTCGTCCGAGAGCCTGAAACCGTACCTGAGCTCGTGCGCCTTATGGAAGCTCTCGACGAGCTCGCCGACCCCGCCGCGGTAGGCGAGCTCTAGCTCGCCTCCCCTCCCCCTGTACCTCAAGCGCGCGAGGCGCACGAGGCTGATTCCATCCCCCCTCACACCCCATCCCTTGAGCCTCTCCACCGCCTCGGCCTCCATCTCCGCGTAAGCTTCTTCCAGCAAGGCGTCGTCCACCTCGTCCGCTGCCTTGAGCACGCTCCTAACGAGATCGACTCTGTAGTCCGAGAAGAGGAGGCCGAGAGCTGAGAAGACTCCGGCCATCGGCGGCACGACGAATTTGGGTATGCCGAGCTCGCGCGAAACCCCCGCTGCGTGCAGGGGGCCGGCGCCGCCGAAGGCCAACAGTGCGAAGTCTCTTGGGTCGTAGCCCCGCTCGACCGTGACGAGCCTCGCCGCTTTCGCCATCATAGTGTCCGCAACCTCGACCACCGCGCTCGCCGCCTCCTCGACGCTCATCCCCAGCTGGTCGGCTAGCTTGCGTACAGCTTCGAGCGCAAGCTCCCTCTTCACTTTCAGCCTCCCGCCGGCGAGAGCTTCGGGGAGCCTGTTGAGGACGCAGTTCGCGTCCGCCACTGTCGGCTCCCTCCCCCCGCGCCCGTAGCAGGCTGGCCCAGGATCCGCGCCGGCGCTCATGGGCCCCACCCTCAGCGAGCCGCCGGCGTCTACCCAAGCGATCGTGCCCCCGCCCGCCCCTATCTCGGCGAGGTCGACGCTGGGGTGCCTCACCGGGTACCCGCTCCCCCGCACGCGCCTGCCCATAACCGCTTTAGCTCCCAGCTCGAGCTCCTCGGTCAGTAGCGGCGTTCCGCCGACGACAGCCGCGAGCTTAGCGGTCGTCCCGCCCATGTCGAAGCTGAGGACGTTCTCGAGCCCCAGAGCCTTCGACAGGTGGGCGGCTGCGATCGCCCCAGCCGCTGGCCCGCTCTCGATGAACATCGCCGGCTTCTCGACGGCGAGGGAGATGTCCGCGACGCCGCCGCTGCTCTGCATGACGAGGATCCTGCCGTTGAAGCCTGAGCGCTCCAGCCTCTCGCGCACTTCCGCCAGGTACCGCGAGACGACGGGGCGCAGGATCGCGTTGACCAGCGCCGTGCTCGTGCGCTCGAACTCGCCGGGCTGGGGGTCGACCTCGTGGCTCAGAACAACGTCGAGGTCGGGGCAGACCTCCTTGATCGCCTTCCTCGCTTCCAGCTCGTGGATCGGGTTGGCGTAGCTGTGGAGGAACGAAACCACAGCGACTAAGACCTTCCCGCACCATTGCTTCGCGATGCCCCTCACCGCCTCGACGTCCAACTCCTCCACGACGTTCCCTTTAGCGTCGATCCGGCCGCGGACGCCCAAGCGCATGCTCCTCGGCACAAGCGGTTTCGGCTTCTCAAAGAACAGGTTGTAGAGCTCGGGCCGGTTCTGGCGGCCGATCTCGATGACGTCTCTAAACCCTTCGTTGGTGATCAGCAATACCGGCGGCGCGTCGAGGTTGACCTGCCCTATGAACAGGTTCGACCCGAGCGTAGTCGCGAGCACAACCTCCCTCAGGGCGGCGAGGTCGCCGCACGCTATGGACAGGCCCTCGAGCACGCTCGTCCAGGGGTTGCGGGGGTCTGTGAGGACCTTGACCGACTTGAGCTCACCGCCAGCGTAAACCACCACGTCGGTGAACGTTCCGCCTACGTCGACACCCGCTTTCAGCATCCTCCGGCCTCGCCCGATACCCGCTTTTAAAATAGCGTCCTTTAGAAAGCGTAGAGCCCCTCCGAAACACTTGCAGTCCGCGAGCGAGACAGCGTCAGCCTGCCGGACGCTGCCGCCTTAATACGTCTCACGGCGATGGCTTGAGATCGGAGCCTGCCGAACGATAGCGCGTTTAAGGAGCTCAAGGACAAGTTCAAACCCGGGCGCGCGTTTCGGCCTTCTTTAACGTTTGCTTGATGTAGCTGCGCACCTTGTGGGAGGGATGCAGTTGAGCATCTCCGGGTTTCCGAGGGAAAGCTCCGCCCGCACCCAGCCTAGCCCGAACCGCTATCGGTACCGGTCACACGGCGTGCTGCGCTTTGGGTGACAGCTTGTCCGCGAGGCCCTCGTCCATGCTGCCGCTCCTGTAGCCCTCCAGGTCGAGCGCCACGTACCTCCAACCCAGCTGCTTCAGCCTCCTCGCGACTTCGTCCATGACCTCCTCCGAGAAGAGGAGGCGCCTCTCCCCCCTCCCGACCTCGATCCTCGCGATGTCGCCGTGGTCGCGCACCCTGACCTGCCTGGCGCCGGTGAGCGCTCTGACGGCCTCCTCCGCCGCTTCGATGCGCTTGAGCCGCTCCAGCGTTATCCTCTGCCCGTAGGGTATCCGCGTCGCGAGGCACGCCATGGGTGGCTTGTCCCAGTTCGGCAGCCCGAGCAGCTTGGCCGCCCGCCTGACTTCGCTCTTGGTGAAACCGAGCTCGGCGAGGGGGCTGCGGACCCCCTCCTCGCGGAGCGCCAGGTAGCCGGGCCTGCGGCCGCCCAAGTCCTCGCTGTTGGTCCCGTCCACGACGACTTTGGCGCCAACGCGCTCAGCCACGCTCTTCAGCTGCTGGACCATCGCCTTCTTGCAGTAGTAGCAGCGGAGGGGCGGGTTGCTGGCGAAGTTCTCGTCCTCCAGCTCGCTGGTGGTGATGATCACGTGGTTGACGCCCAGCAGCGCGGCCACCCTCTTAGCCCACTCGAGCTCGCTGCGGGGGTGGATCGGGCTGTCGGCGGTTACCGCGTATACCTGGGAGGGGCCGAGAGCCCTGGCGGCGGCTGCCAGCACGACGCTGCTGTCGACGCCGCCCGAGAAGGCGACAACGACCGGTCCCCCCACAGCCTTGAACCACTCCTCGAGCTTCGCGAGCTTCTCCGTGGCGGGGTCGCTCTCGTATGCCACAGGCATGCCGGCGGAGGGCGCGCTTTAAAGCTGGCGGCTCCGCCTCGCGGCCGCCGCGCGGTTGGCGATGAGGGCGGCGAAAGCCCCCGCGGCGACGCCCGCGTCGATGTTCACGACCGCGAGCCCCAGCGGGCAGGACTGGAGCATCGCGGCGAGCGCGCTGAGCCCCCCGCCCGCGAAGCCGTAGCCGACCGAGACGGGGAGCCCGACCACGGGCACATCAACCAAGCCCGCGACGAGCGAGGCCAGCGCGGCCTCCCTCCCGGCAGCCACGACGATCGCGTCGGCGCCCCACTCTAAAGCCTCTCTAACCGCGGCGAGCGCCCTGTGGAGCGCGGCGACCCCCACGTCGTAGATGGTTTTGACCTCGCACCCCATCTCCTCCGCCACCACCCGCGCCTCCTCGGCGACCGGCACGTCGGCGGTGCCCGCCGCCAGGATCGCCACCCTGCCGCCCGTCCTCTCCAGCTTGAAGCCCTCGGAGTAGAGCACGAGCATGCGCGCCCTCCCCTCGTACCTGTACCGGTCCGGCTTCACCTCCGCGACGACGCGCTCGGCCTTCTCCCCGGAGACCCTGCTGATGATCGCCCTCCCCGAGCTCTCGAGCATCCTCCTCGCGATCCCGACCAGCTCCTCCGCGCTCTTCACGTCGCCGAGCACGACCTCCGGCACCCCCCTCCTCAGCTCCCTCCCCACGTCGAGCCTGGCGTAGTCCCCCACCGCCTCGATGGCGAGCAGCCTCAGCCTCCTCTCCGCCTCCTCAACGCTCAGCTCGCCCCTCGCGACGGCCTCCAGCAGAGCCCTCAAGCTCACGGCGGGGCCTGGAAGGTAAGGCTGAAAAAGCTTGGCGGCCTCGGCGGCGCGTGAGAGCGCTGCTGCTCGACCCCTCCGCCTCGGGCGTCGCCGGGGACATGATCGCCGCCGCGCTCGTTGGCATGGGGGTTGACGCCGAGCCCCTGCGCCGGCTCGCGGCCGCGCTGCCCGAGTGCCTGGAGGGGGTGAGGAGGGCTGAAGTGCGCGTCGAGAGGGTGAGGAGGGCCGGGGTGGAGGCGGCGGCCCTCAAGCTGGAGCTCGACGAGGAGGAGGTCGAGAGGGGGTTCCGGGACTTCTACGCGGCGCTCGAGAGGGTGAGGGCCAAGCTGGGCCTCTCGGACTACGTGTACGGGAGGGCCCGCAGGGCCCTGGAGCTCCTGGAGGAGGCGGAGAGGAGGGTCCACGGGGGCGCCGAGGGGCACCTCCACGAGCTCGGCTCCGCCGACACGCTCTTCGACGTGGTCGCCGCTCCGCTGCTCGTCGAGCGCGCCGGCTTGGCCGGCTGCAGGGTCCTTTCGACCCCCGTCGCGGTCGGCCGCGGCTCCGTGAGGATCGCGCACGGCGTGGTCTCGGTCCCCGCGCCGGCCGCGAGGCAGCTGCTCGCGCTCCGCGGCATCCCCTTCCGCCTCGGCCCCGTTGAGGGCGAGCTCGCGACCCCGACCGGGCTCGCGGTGCTGGCGGCGCTGGTCGACGGGTTCGTGGAGGAAACCCCTCCGGCGAGGATCCTGAGGCTCGGCTACGGCGCCGGCTGGAGGGACTACGGGGTGCAGCCGCTCTCCGCCGCCGAGGTCGAGCTGGTGGAGCAGCTCCAGAGCGACCTAGTGGCGGTGCTCGAGACGAACGTCGACGACGTGGACGGGGAGCTACTGGCCTACGTGAGGGAGCTCGCGCTGGAGAGGGGGGCGCTCGACTTCTACGCCATCCCCGCGACCGGGAAGAGGGGGAGGCCAGCCTTCCTCGTCCAGGTGATCGCCGAGCCGGAGCGCGCGCTCGATCTGGCGCGCCTCCTCATGCGCGAGCTGGGGACGCTGGGCGTGCGCGTGCAGAGGGTCGGGAGGGTGAAGCTGCGCCGGGAGGTTCGGGAGGTCGAGGTGGGGGGCGGCAGGGTGAGGGTGAAGGTGGCCTACGACGAGAGCGGCGAGGTCGTGAGGGCGAAGCCCGAGCACGCCGACCTCGAGAGGATCGCGCGGGAGACGGGGAGGAGCTTGAGGCTCCTCCGCGAGGAGGCGCTAGGGGCGCTGCGGAAGGGTTCGGCGGGCCCGCCTCGAGCGGGCGGGGAGGGGGCGGCGCCGGGCGAGGGCTGCCGCTAGCGCGGCGCGGAGCTCCTCGAACCTCACCGGCGGCTTGCCGACGCCGCCAACGGCCCTGAACGCCGCTACGGGCCCCGGCGGCTCGAGGCCGGCCTCCGAGAGAAGGCGGTCGTCCGAGAGGATCTCGCGCGCGGATCCTTCGGCTATCACGCGCCCGTCGACCATCAGGTAGGCGCGGTCGGCGACCCTAGCCGCGAAGTCGACGTCGTGGGTCGCTACGGCGACCGCCGCCCCGGCGGCCTTCAGCTCGAGGATGATGTTCTCCAGCGTCCTCTTCCAGCGCGAGTCGAGGTAGGCGGTGGGCTCGTCGAGCAGGAGGAGCTCGGGCTCGTAGACGAGCACGGAGGCGATGGCGACCCGCTTCTTCTCCCCGCCGCTCAACGCGAAGGTCGGCTTGCCCAGCAGGTGGGAGAGCCCCAGCGCGGCGGCCACCCTTCCAACCCTCTCCTCGATGGCCGCTTCGCTCAAACCCAGCTGGCGCAGGGCGAAGGCCAGCTCGTCCCGCACCGTCGGGTTGAAGAGCTGGTCGTCGGGCTCCTGGAACACGATGCCCAGCCTCCTCCTCGCCTCGGGCAGCTGGCCCTTGAGCGGCCTGCCGTCCAGCAGCACCTCGCCCTCTCGCGGCTCGAGGAGGCCGGCGGCTACGAGGAGGAGGGTGGTCTTGCCGCAGCCGCTGGGGCCCAGCACCCCCACGACCTCTCCCCCCTCGAGGCTGAAGGACACGCCCTTCAGCGCCTCGACGCCCCCCGGGTAGGAGAAGCGCGCGCCGACCACCTCAAGCTTGCTCAAGCCGACCACCACGCCGCGAGAGCGACGGCGAGGGTGTACGCTAGGAGCAGCGCCTCAACCCCCGAGAAGCGCGCACTCCGCCTCACCGCCGACCCGGGCCCCCCGAAGCTCCGGGCCTCTAAAGCCATCCTCAGCGCGCCGGCTCTCGCGTAGCCCCTGACCAGCACCTCCCCCGCGGCGCTCGCCAGCAGCGCCCAGGAGAGCTTGAGGCCGCCGCGCAAGGCCCTAGCCTCCCTCGCCGCCAGGATGCCGGCCAGGTCCCTGAGGAAGAGGGGGATGTACTTGAGCAGGAGCCCGAGCGAGTCGGCGAGCACCGGCATCCCCAAGCCGCGCAAGCCCTCCACAACCCCCCTCCAGCCGAGGCACACAGTGAAGCCGGTGAGCGCGGAGGCCGCGGAAACCGCCCTCAGAGCGGCGAGGAGCGCCGGAGCCGCAAGGGAGGGGGCTGCGCTGAGCGCCAGCAGGGGCGCGGTGACCGCCAGCGAGAACAGCAGGGAGGCGGCGACCACGCCGAGCCAAGCCCTGAAGCCCCCGCCCCAAGCGGCCAGAGCCGCCCCGCCCGCCAGCGCGAGCGCGCAAGCGGCGACCCCCTTCGCGAAGGAGGCTGCTGCAGCCGCTGCCGCCGCGAGCGCCAAGCCGAGGGGCGGGGACAACAGCGGCTCCCGCTCCGGCGCCAGCTCCTCGAAAACGGAGGAGGCGCCCGCGAGGAGCTTGCCGGCGAGCCCGCCGACCCCCTTCACTTCAGCACCCTCCGGAGCGCTTCGCCGAGCAGGACCACCGCTGCGACGCCGATAGCCCCCGCGACCGCGTACCCGAGCGCTGGCGGGAGCCCGGGCACCGTGTAGTCGAAGAAGGGCGTCCAGTTCACCTCCTCGCTGAGGTCCTTGAGCCCGAGGAGCTCGGCTGCCAGGTCGAGGGGCTCGCGGTAGCCCACCATGTCCGAGAGCACGAGGAAGAGGGGGCTGGCGGCCAGCAGCACCGCCACCGCCAGGTAGGCCTTACGCAGCTTCACGCCCACCACCCCCTTCGAGCAGGTGGGGCGCCCTCCTCGAGATGTACGAGACGACCGCGGCCGTGATCGCCCCCTCGACGACCCCCAGCGCCGCGTGCCACCCGGCCATCACGGGCACGGTCACCGCGAGGCCGTAGGGCAGCTGGCTGGAGACCCCGATCTCGACGCCGCACGCCAAGCCGGCCAGCGCGAGGCCGAGCCAGCCGCCGAGGAAGGCGCCGAGGATCTTGCGGCGCGGGGGCGCCAGCTTGTACGCCGCGTAGCCGGCGAGGACGTCGATGATCGCCATGTTGAGCAAGTTGGCGCCGAGGGCGGTTATCCCGCCGTCGTGGAAGAGCAGGCACTGGACCAGCAGCACGAGGAGCATGGGGAGGAATCCGAGCCAGGGCCCCAGCAGGATCCCCGACAGCGCGCCGCCGACGAAGTGGAGGCTCGTGCCGCCCGGCAGCGGCCAGTTCAGCATCTGGGCGGCGAAGATCCCAGCCGCTAGCGGCGTGACGAGCTCCAGCCTCCCCCTCTCCGCCCTCAGCCTCCTGAACGCGTAGGCGGCGTACGCCGCCGAAACCAGGTACGTGGCGCCCGCGGTCACCGGGTCGAGGAAACCGTCCGGGATGTGCACCTTCCCAGCCGCCGCTCCCCACGCGTCATACTTTTTAAACTTTCATTCATACCGTGCGCCGACCTCCGATGCGGCGCTGGGGAGGCGCCTGGGGCGCGGCGCGCGTTCGCCGAGCCGGCGGGTCGGCGCGCTGACCGATGCATCGTCCGTCGCTCCGCCGATCAGGCTCCGGGAGCTTGCGGCGTTTTTCCCAAATTATACGTGCTGCATCGATTTGCATCCAACAATTATCCTCTTTCCGGTCGTTTTGACAGGCAGCCTCTTAAAGGCTTCCGGCGGGGAGCTCGGCGTGGAGGGGGTCAGGTTCCACCCCTCGGTCGAGGCGTTCGAGAGGCTGGTCAGGAGCGACGGGTCGAGGCTGCTGGAGGAGGTTGCGTCCAAGCTGGCGAGGTGCTACAGCTTGTACAGGAGCGACTCCAGGTACGCGCGCGTGTTCAGGGTCCAGGCGACGGTTTTGAAGGCGATCCGCGAGTACCTCGACGCGCGGGGCTTCGTCGAGCTGCTCCCGCCCATCCTCGGGCCCGCGACCGACCCGGGCATCCGGGGCGCCGGCCGGATTTCCGTCGAGTTCTACGGGGCTAAGTACAAGCTGATGAGCAGCGCGATCCTCTACAAGCAGATGATGGCCGACGTGCTGGGGAGGATCTACTTCGTCTCGCCCAACGTCCGCCTCGAGAAGCCGGAGGCGGCGCTCACCGGCAGGCACCTGGCCGAGTTCTTCCAGGTGGACGTGGAAATCAGGGGCGCGAGCTACCACGACGCGATGAGGGTGGCGGAGGGGCTGCTCAGCTACGTGGTCGGCCGCGTGCTGGAGGAGAACTGGCGCGACCTCGAAGCTCTCGGCAGGCACCTCGAGCCCGCGAGGCCCCCCTTCCCCAGGTTGACGTACGAGCAGGCGCTCGAGCGGTTGAAGGCGATGGGCTTCGAGGTTAGGCCCGGCGAGGAGATCCCGTGGGACCAGGAGGTGGTCTTGAGCGCGTCCTTCGGCAAGCCCTTCTTCGTCACCGACTACCCGAAGACGGCTAGGGGCTTCTACGACCGCGAAGACCCCGAGCGGCCGGGCGTGCTGCGCGACTTCGACCTCGTCTACCCGGAGGGGTTCGGCGAAGCCGCCTCCGGCGCCGAGCGCGAGTACGAGTACGAGAAGGTGCTGAGGAGGCTGAAGGAGGGCGGCGAGGACCCGAGCGAGTACGCGTGGTACCTCGAGATGCTGAAGGAGGGCGTCTCGCCGAGCGCCGGCTTCGGCATCGGCGTGGAGAGGCTCACCAGGTACGTCTGCGGGCTGCCGGCGATCTGGGAGGCGAGGCCCTACCCGAAGGTGCCCGGCATCGCGCCGACGCCGTAGGCGGCGAGCGCAACGAGACGAGGAAGCGTGACGGCGATCGCCGCGAGCTCCAGCGGCGTTGAGCGCCTAGCCCGGTGAAACGCTTCGTTAGTTTTTTCTGCCGGCGAGCGGCACCGGACGGCGGGCGGCGGAGTGTACCGGCTGCTGCTGAGCGAGAGGGTTAGGGGCATGAGCGTGGCCGAGGCGTTCGACTACATCGACGTCATCCAATCGTTCAGGGGCGACTGGCCGCTCGCCCTCTCGCCCAGCGCCGCCCTCGAGGCGGAGAAGCTGGTGGAACTCGAGAGCTTGACGCCGATACCGGCTACGCACGGCGCGCTCGCGCTCGTTGAGTTCTACGCGGACGAGGAGGGGCTCGCCTCCAGCCTGGCGGGGAAGCTGGGCGTGAGCCCCGAGGTGCTGAGGAGCGCGCTGGAGAGGGGGGTTCCGCTGCACCGGCTGGCCCCACCCGAAGTGATCGAGGAGCTGGAGGGGGTCGGGGAGCACTTGAGGGCTTTCCTCTTCGAGGCGGCGGTCCCGCTGGGCGAGGGGGACGTGCGGGGCGAAGCGCTTGCGAGCTTGGAGTGGGTGACGGACTTCGAGGTCGTCGATGTGGAGGTCCCCGGCCTCGACCCCGAGGTGGTCGAGAGGGAGCTTGAGAGGTCGCAGTACGTGGGGGAGTACATGCAGCGCCTCGAGAGGCTTTTCGCCCGCGCCGAGACGAGGGCTAGGCGGCTGCTGCTCGTGCGGGGCGAGGGCGAGGCGCGGATGAGGCTGATCGACGTCGAAGCGCTGATGGCCCAGGTCGTCGAGCGCGTCCCCGCGCTCAGGGTCGCGGTGATGTACAACAGGCTGCTGCCACCCCTCTAGCGCCGTAAAGGGAAAGCTTATAAGAGGGAGAGGGCAAGCAACCTGTGGGTTTTCTCGGAAAGCTGAAAGAGAAGGTAACTCCCCCAAACGTTCACGTTACAGTAGCTTTAAAGAAGCAGTTCTTCTCCCTTGGAGAAAACCTCGAAGGTACCGTCCAGATCCTGCCGGGCGAAGAGGTGGACTGCGACGAGATCAGGTGCGAGATCGCGTGCATCGAGAGAGTGCGCAAGGTGAAAAGGGTTTACAGCCAATCCCTGAAGAGGGAGGTGGAACAGGAAGTTTGGGAGTCAGCCGTCCTCTTCTCCTCAAAACCCCAGCTCTCCGGCCCCATGCACCTCTCCGAGGGGGTGGCGCTGAGCTTCCCCTTCTCCGTACCGCTACCGCCCCACCTCCCGCCCTCCATGAAGACCCTCGATAGGAGGGCGGAGTGGAGCTTGAAGGGCGTTGTGGCGGTTAGGGGGAGGCCCGACGCCACGAGCAAGACGCTGGAGCTGGTTGTAGTCTCGCGCGAACTCGTTCAACAGCCCCAACCCGCTACCGTCACCTGCAAGTACTGCGGCGCCGTATACCCCCAAAGCTTGGACCGCTGCCCCAACTGCGGCGCCCCCCGCACAGCTTAGCCGCCTCCCCGCGGCGGAGCACGCTGGCGCCTTCCGGCTCCTGCCGCGCGCCGCAGCTTTTTCGGCAGACCGCTCCTCTGATCAAAAAATCGCTAGCAGCATCGAGGAGAGGTAAAAATAAGTAGGGTTGGCGGGGTCCCGCGGCGATGCTCGAGATCCTCTACCTGGATAGGGAGGCGCTCGTGAGCGCCGGGCTCCTCGACTTCGGGAAGGCGGTGGAGGACGTGGAGAGCGTGCTCAAGATGCTGGCGGCGGGCGAGGTCGTCATGCCGCCGAAGGTCGCGATCGAGCTGTTCTTCGACGACGGGAGCCCGAAGGGGCACCTCGTCGCGATGCCGGCCTACGTCAAGCCGCTGGGCGTGGCCGGCGTGAAGTGGGCCGCAGGCTTCTTCCGGAACCCCGAGCGCGGCTTGCCCCACGGCCTCGACGTGATCGTGCTCAGCGACCCGGAGACCGGCAGGCCCCTCGCCGTGATGGAGGGGGCGCTGGTCACGGCCGTGAGGACGGGGGCCGTGGCGGCGGTAGGGGCGAAGTACCTGGCTCCGGACGGCGCCGAGGTCACCGCGCTGATCGGCGCCGGCGTGGTGGGGAGGGCTGCTGCGCACGCGCTGCGGGCCGCGCTCCCCGGCTTGGCCGAGCTGAGGGTGTACGACCTGAAGCGCGAGAAGGCGGAGGCCGTCGCGAGGGAGGTCGGAGGCAGGGTCGCGGGGAGCCTCGAGGAGGCCGTGAGGGGGAGCGACATCGTCGTCACCGCGACGACCTCCCACAGCCAGTTCGTCAAGCTGGGCTGGCTGAAGCGCGACTGCCTGTGCGTGGAGATAGGCAAGAACGAGCTCGAGGACGCGGTGATCCTGCGCGCCGACAGGGTTGTGGTCGACTACTGGGAACAGGTGAAGTCGAGGGAGTGGGTGTCGCTCGCCAGGCTGTGGAGGCAGGGTCTCCTCCCCGAGAGCAGGGTCGAGGAGATCGCGCCCATCGTCAGCAGGGGCAGGCTGGGCGGGGGCGGGCTGCGCGTCTTCAGCCCGATCGGCATGGCGTGCGAAGACATCGTGGTCGCCAACCGCCTCTACCGCGAAGCTGAGAAAAGGAGTTTAGGAGTGAGACTCCCGCTCTGGAGAGCTACCGATTGGCTGTGAGCCTACCTGGCAGCGTGCCTAGAGATGTAGCGGCCAATCCGCTCAACGGCTTCCTCCAGCACATCGGGCGGCGGTAAGAAGACGACCCTGAAGCGGTCGCCGCTGCAGTCGTAGAAGCCGCGCCCGTGGACGACCGCCACCCCCTCCTCCTCGAGCAGCCCCCTGGCGAAGCCGAGGTCGTCGCCCCAGTCGCCCTTCGCGGCGAGCCTCGGGTAGGCGTAGAAGGTCGCCTGGGGCTTCGCCAGCTCCAGCCCCTCGACCTCGCCGACCAGCTTGGCGAAGAGGTCCCTCCGCCTCCTCATCTCCTCCCTCACGCTCTCGACGAAACCCTCTCCCTGCTTGAGCGCCAGCGCGGCCGCCCTCTGGGCCGGCGTCGGGGCGCAGAGCCTCGTGCGCGCGAGCCTCACCACCGCCTCCTTCACCTCCTCGAGCTCGCCGCCCGGGCTGCTGAAGTAGACGTAGCCGAGCCTCCACCCCGTCGCGAGCCACCGCTTGGAGAAGCCGTTCAAGCCGATGACGGGGACGCCCTTGGCCGCGGCGGCGGTGCTGCGGAAGCGCCCCTCGAACACCAGCGCGTCGTATATCTCGTCCGAGACCACGACCGCGCCGACCGAAGCTGCCACCTCCGCCAGCCTCCTCACCTCGCCCTCCCCCAGCACTGCGCCGGTGGGGTTGTGCGGGTTGATCACCACGACCGCCTTTGTGCGCGGCGTCACGAGCTTCTCGAAGCCCTCCCCCAGCCTCCACGAGCCCCCCTCCTCCACCAGCCTGTAGAACTTGGGGATGCCGCCGTAGAGCCGGACGTAGGGCACGTAGACGGGGTAGCAGGGGCTGGGCAGCAGCACCTCGTCCCCCTCGTCGACCAGCGCGGCCATCAGCATGCTGATCGCCTCGGAGACGCCGGCGGTGATCACGACGTCCTCGGCCTCGACCTCGACGCCGTTCACCCTCCGCTCGCGCTCGGCGACCGCCTCCCTCAGCTCGGGCAACCCCTCCGACGGCGAGTAGCCGTTGAAGCCCTCCTCCACCGCCCTCGCGAGAGCCTCGAGGAGCTGCTTGGGGGGTTGGAACCCGTAGGCGACGGGGTCGCCGATGTTGAGGCGTATGACGCGGCGCCCCCTCCGCTCGAGCTCGCGGGCGAGCGCGTCGATCTCGCGGATCGCGTACTCCACGAAGCCGACCCTCCTCGCCGGGCGCACCACGGTTCCGCGTGACGCCGCCTCCTCTAAATATTTAGTGCGGCGCCGGCGAAGGGGGTGTGCGGACCCTAGCCGTTGTCGGCAGGGTGCTGGAGGGCTTCGACGGGAGCGGGCAGCCGATCTGGCACGACGGGATGGTGGTCGAGGAGGGGCGAGTGGCGTACCTCGGACCCCACCCGGAGGAGCGGGCGGGGCCGGGCGCGGAGGTCGTCGAGGTCGGAGAGGGGGTGGTGCTGCCGGGCTTCACCGACTCGCACGCGCACCTCGCCAGCTTGGGCCTCGCGCTGAGGACGCTCGACCTGAGGGGGGTGCGCTCGATCAGAGAGCTGAAGCGCAGGGTCGCCGAGAAGGCGGGAGAGCTCGGGCCCGGCGAGTGGGTCGTCGGCAGGGGCTGGGACCAGGAGCTGTTCGAGGAGGGGCGCTGGCCGACGCGCTGGGACCTCGACGAGGCGGCTCCGGGGAACCCCGTGGTGCTGGTGCGCGTCTGCGGCCACGCCGCCGTCGCCAACACGCTCGCCCTCTCGCTCGCCGGCATCACGGACTCCACGCCCGACCCTCCCGGCGGCAGCATCGAGAGGGCCGGCGGAAGAGTTACGGGCGTGCTGAAGGAGGCGGCCGTGCAGCTCGTCCTCTCGGCCGCGCGGAGGGGAGGCGTTGAGGAGCTGGTGAGGGAGGCGGAGAGGGCGATGCTGTCGAGCGGCGTCACCTGCGTCCACGCGATGTCCGTCGACCGCGAGGAGCTGGAGGCGCTGCGGAATCTCGCGCGTTCAGGTAAGCTCAAGCTGAGGGTGAGAGCCTACCTCGACCCCGAAGCACCCGAGCCCAAGCCCGAGAGCTGGGGGACGTTGAAGGTGGTCGGCTTGAAGGTGATCGCCGACGGCAGCTTCGGCGCGCGGACGGCGGCGCTGCGCGAACCCTACTCCGACGACCCCGGCAACGCGGGCGTCCTGCTCGCGGACAGGGGGGCGCTATCGCGACTGCTCGAGAAGGCTGGGAGGGCCGGCCTCCAGCTGGCGGTCCACGCGATCGGCGACAGGGCGCTCGAGGAGGTCCTCGCCGCCGCCAAGGCTTCGGGCGCGCGTCTAAGGGTGGAGCACGCCTCGCTGGCTCCGCCAGACCTCCTCGACGAGCTGGCGGAGCTCGGCCTCTGGGTCAGCGCCCAGCCGCGCTTCGTGGTCAGCGACTGGTGGATCATCTCCAGGCTGGGCCGCGAGAGGGCCCGGTGGGCCTACCCGTTCAAGAGCTTCCTCGAGAGGGGGATCAGCCTTTCCTTCTCCTCCGACGCGCCCGTCGAGCCGTGCAACCCGTTCGAGGGCGTGTACGCCGCTGTGGCGCGCGGCTCGCTGGAGGGGTTGGAGATCGCCGAGCTGACGGCGCGCGAGGCGCTGACCCCCGCGGAGGCGATCCGCTGCTACACCGAGACCGCCCCCAAGCTGCTGGGCGAGCGCTTGGGCAGGCTGAGCGCCGGCTACCCGGCGGACTTCGTGATCGTGGACAGGGACCCGCTCAGCGCGCCCGCGAAGGAGCTGAGGAACGTCAGAGTCCTAGCGACCTACGTGGGCGGCGAGCTGGCGATCAGAAGTAATTGAAGTTTAGAAATTCCACAGCGTGCACTAGGAAGTTCTTAGAGGAGTTATGGCTGTTAATTAAAGATGCTTAGGAGGTCTGAAACTTTTAGCTCTGAAAAAAGAATAAATAGCTGGCTGGTTCATTATAAGGTGAGAGGCTTATGAAAAGGCTGAGGATCGCGGCAACAATCGCTGCAACCGCCTTAGCGCTCGTGCTCCTCGCGCTCGCTGTAACCTGCTCCTACACACGTTACAGGTCCGAGTATCCTTGCTCTTGCTGAGGTAAGAAAATGATTAAAATTTTTTATTACGATATTATTTATGAACTTTGCATTGATTCTCTCCGCCTGCGCTTTAGCGCAACCGCAGCAGGGTTTATACCTAAAAATATGAGATCACTATTGTAGATAGAGAAGCAACGAGCGAAACGGAGCAACTTTCAATAGATTCATTAACTAAAGAATTGAACGAGTTGTTCGGGAAAGTTCCCTCTATCCTATTCCACGGAATAGGCAGGGGAGGCGCCGACAAGGTGTTTGTGGAAGTGAACATTGTGGAGGTAAAAGGTAATGTCTGCCTTATAAATTACACAATAACGCTATTCAATGCCTCGATACTTTGCGAAGGCGAGCACTGCGAGATCTTAAAAAGACTGGCAAGAAAGGAGATTAGTATGGA
>JAPWTS010000031.1 GCA_028275925.1 Thermofilales archaeon | reverse complement strand
TTCGAGTAGTCCTCGTAGACCTTGCAGAGCTCGAAGCCCGTTTCCCGCAGCACGTGCACGAGCTCCCTCACGGTGAACAGCCTGAGCTTGAGCTTGTGGGAGAACACGTCAACGGAGCCTTTCGCCAGGTCGATGATCGACCAGTCGATCTCAGCGTCAGCCACCTGCTCAACGAAGTCGACCCTCCACTGCTCCTCCTTCACCGCCAGCATCGAGCCCGACTTCCGGAAGCTGGCGAACGGCGTCTCGTAGTACACCTTCTTCCCGTGGACTCCGATGAGGTTCCAGGTGTCGAAGACGAAGACGGAGCCCGGCTTCAGCGAGCGCCGCACCGAGCGGAGGAAGCCGAGCAGGTCCTCGTCCGAGACGAAGTAGCTGATCACGCCGTACATCGCGATCGCCGCGTCGAACTCCTCGGCGAACTCGAGACTCCTCGCGTCGGCCTGGACGAAGCTCACGCCGGAGAGACCTTTCGCCTTCGAGCGGGCGATCTCCACCATCTGCGGGGAAAGGTCGACGCCCACCACCTCGTACCCGCGCCTAGCCAGCTCGATCGCGTGCAGGCCCGTGCCGCAGCCGACGTCGAGGACCCTCCTCACCCTCACCAGCGAGTAGCTCTTGAAAGCCTCCTCTAGGAAGTCCGTCTCGGCTTTGATATCCCTGTGCGAGTACAGCAAGTCGTAATAGAGGGCGAAGAAGTCGCACTTTTCCACGCACCCCCCTCGCTCAACCCCCCTTAAAGCTTCGTGGAGCTGGCGCCACCGTTATTTACCACCGAGCGAGTTTTCCCTCCGTGGCGAGGCCGGGCGTCTGCGTCGTCGGGACGATGCACATGGACTTCATAGTGTACGTTGACCGGCTGCCGAGGCCCGGGGAGACCGTCATCGGGAGGGGTTTCGAGATGCAGCCCGGCGGCAAGGGCGCGAACCAGGCGGTCGCGGCCGCGAGGCTCGGCGCGCGCAGCTTCCTGGTGAGCAGGGTGGGCGGCGACTACGTGGGCAGGCTCCTCCTCGAGAACGCCGCGCGCAACGGGGTCGACGTCTCCCACGTGAGGGAGGACCCCGAGTCCCACAGCGGCGTGGCGCTGATAATGGTGGACGCGCGCGGCGAGAACGTGATAGCCGTGGCGCCCGGCGTCGATGAGCGCGTGTCGCCGGCGGACGTGGAGAGCGCGCTCCCCGCCATACGCAGCTCCCGCGCGGTCGTCGCGCAGCTGGAGATCCCCGTGGAGACGGCCCTCCGGGCGATGAAGCTGGCAAAGGACTGGGGCAAGCTCGCGATCCTCAACCCGGCGCCCGCGAAGCCGCTGCCGCCTGAAGCGTACTCCTGCATCGACGTCATCACGCCCAACGCGAGGGAGCTCGAGGCGCTGGCGGGGGTGAGGGTGGAGTCGGTGGAGGACGCCGAGAGGGCGGCTGGGGTCCTGCTGGAGCGCGGCGTGCGGACGGTGATCGTAACGCTGGGCAAGAGGGGGGCCCTGATCGTTGGAGGGGAGGGCTCGAAGCTCGTCCCCACCTACGACGTGCCGGTCGTCGACACCGTGGGAGCGGGCGACGCGTTCAACGGGGCGCTCGCGGTGGCCCTCGCTCTGGGCGCTCCGGTGGAGGAGGCGGTCGCGTTCGCGAACCTCGTGGCCTCCCTGAAGGTCACGAAGAGGGGCGCGCAAGCCGGGCTCCCGCGGCTCGAGGAGGTGGAGCGCTTCGCGAGCGAGCGGGGCCTGCGCTTCGGCGTCCTGGAGGAGCTCCGGGCGCTAGGCTAGCCGCCGGCCGCCCGGAGCCTAGCCTCTATCGCCTCCTTTACCCGCCTGGGCTTCCTCACGCCGTAGATGCACTTGCCCGGATCCCTGCTGACCTCCTTCAAGGTCCTCGCGTACCCGACGCTCACCGAGCCGCCTCCCCTCCCCGCCCCCAAGGCGACGCTCCTCGTGTAGTACTCCGCACCCCACTCGGCCGCGCTCACGACGATCACCGTCCCGTAGTCGAGGAGCCTGCCGAAGAGGCTCTGCTCGAGGACGACGCGCCCGATCGAAGCGTAGGGTATCGTCTGCTCCTGCCTCCTCCATACACCGGTCCTTATGACGACGCCGACATCGCCCACCTCGTACACCGTCAACCTCCTCCTCACTTCGACGGCGAGCGCCGTCAGCAGGCTGGCGGCCAGCGAGGCTGGGGGCAGCAGGCGGGCGTATCTCGAGGCGAGCAGCCGCAGCAGCGTGAGGGGCTCGCCGGGGGGCGGGGTGCCCAGCAGCGACAGGGGTATGGGCAGCGCGAGCGCAAGCAGGGTGGAGGCGGCGGCCTCGGGGCTGCGCAGGACCCACGACAGCGCGAAGGCCGCGGCCAGGAGCAGCGGGGCGAGCAGGTCGAGGAGGGCTCCCGGCAGCCAGGGGATCAGCGCGGCCAGCTGCGGGCGCGCGGCGAGAGCGGCAGCGCACAGCAGCAGCGGCGAGAGCGCCAGCAAGTACCTCCTAGCGAACCCGAGAGGGGAGGGCTTGGCGATAAGTCTCTGCTCCGAAGCTCGCACGGGGGCTGGGGGCGCGGCGCGGCTTAACTCTTGCTGTCGGTTAAGCTTATATACGCTCGCTCGATGATGAAACGAGGGCCGTGAGGGTTGGGGTTTACCTGCTGGCGCTGTTGCTGCTCGCTGCCCCGCTAGCTACCCCGCCGGCTTCCGCCGAGGGGGCGCCCACCCCCCACCTAGTCTACGAGGTAGTGGTCTTCGGGAGGCCGGAGGAAGCGTGCCTCTCGCACGAGTGCTACCTCTTCGTCCAGGTGGTCGGCGGTAACTCCAGCCACCTGCTCGTCAACGTCACTTTCGCGAGGGGTAGCCTCGTGAGGGTGAGGGACTTCGTCTTCGTCAGGCCGCGCGAGGCCTCCAGCCTGCTGCTCGCCGTCGACAGGAGGGACTGGAGCGCGTACGTGAACGGGGTTTACGCGGGGAGGCTCCCCTTCTACGGTCTCAAGCCGGGCGGGCCGGCGGCCTCCCTGGCCACCGCTGCCGGCGTCGTAACCCTCGCGGCCGCTAACGCCACCCGCGTCGCTGTCGCCGACCGCGACTACCTGCGGATCTCCGTCGGGAACTTCACGAGGGAGATCCCGACGCGCGAGTACTGGCCGGGGCTCATCGACCTCCTCGACGCGCTCGGGGTTGAGCGGCTCGAGCTCTACTCCGCCAAGCTCGACGGGCGCGTGAGCCTGCTCTTCGACCCCGCGAGCGGCGCCCTCTGCTACCTGCAGGCGCTCAACTACCCGGAGTTCCCCCTCGCGATCCTCAAGCTGCTCGGGGTGAGGGGCGAGTCGGTGTATCTCCAGCTGCTCAAAGCCGCTGCCGCTAGGCCGCCCATCGCGCTGGCCGAGGAGGCGCCGGTGGATCCGCCGGAGAGGGCTCCGAGGGCCGCGCGCTTCGTGCCGGCTTAGCTAAGCGGGTTTAACTTCTAAAACCCAACCCTTAAACGGCGAGGATAGGCCCCCCTCCCGATGAGGCTTAGCCAGCTCGTGGCCCTGGTGTCTCTGAACGCGGCCCTTTACGCGGCGCTCGGCTACGCGAGCTACCTCGGCCTCTTTGCGCCGGCGATCGGGGTTGTCAGGTTCTGGCCCTCGGTGTTCGTGCCGGCGCTGTTCTCCGTGCTCTTCGGCGAGCTGGTGGGAGGGTTGGGAGCCGCCATCGGGATCTTCGTGAGCGACATGCTCATCCACGGGAACGCGCTCCTCAGCCTGACGGTGGGGGTGCCCGCCAACTTCCTCGGCTTCTACACGGTCGGGGTCTTGCACAAGAGGCTCAAGGACGGCAGGCGGTGGCTCGCCGCCGCGCTCGCCGAGGAGGCGCTGGTGACCGCGCTCGTGCTCGCCGCCTACTCCGCCGGCGCCCTCGACTGGCCGGTGGCGCTCGCCTACCTCGTGGGCATGGCTATTGCGGCGGCGTTCACGCTGGCTTACGGCGGCTCCCGCTTCCCGCTCATCACCTTCTCCTGCAGCACCGGCTTGATGCTGGGCTCGGCCGTGATAGGTTTCGGGGTTTACGCGTTCAGCCAGTTCTTCGCGCTGCCCACGGGCGCGAGCAAGCTGCCGCTCGACGCCGCGCTCCTCTGGTTCCTCTGGACCTACGTCACCGAGATACCCTTCATGGTCGCGCTCGTGCCGCCCCTCGCGAGGGCCGCCGAGCGGGTCCTGCCGAGGGTTCGGGGATGAGGAGGGCTAGAGCCTACTCGCCGGCCGGCCTCTCCGGTCTCTTCTCCACGCACACGGAGCCCGAGGATCCGTACAGGAAGGGCGCTCGCGGCGCCGGCGTCGCCCTCTCGAAAGGGGCCTGGGTGACGGTCGAGGCCGAGGAGAGCGACCGGACCTCGCTGGAGTGCTACCTGAACGGCGCGAGGGCCGAGCTCGGGCTCGTGAAGAGGCTGTTCCGCAGGATCCTGCAGAGGGCCGGCGACCGCGGCTGGAGGGTGGTCGTGAGGCAGGAGGTCGAGGTGCCGATGGGGGGAGGCTTGGGGACCAGCGGGGCTTGCGCGCTCGCGACCGCGCTCGCGCTCGCGAAGGCGCTCGGCGCCAAGATGAGCTACTACGAGCTGGCCCGTGAAGCGCACGCCGCCGAGATCGAGGAGGGGACGGGCCTCGGCACGGTGTCCGGGCTCGTCGCCGGCGGTATCGTGATGGTGCTGGAGCCGGGGGCGCCGGGCTACGACAGGGTGGACAGGATACTCGCCGACCCCGACCTCCTCGTGGTGATCGGCTTCTTCGGGCCCATCGACAAGCGGGAGGCGCTCAACAGGGCGGACCTGAGGGTCGTGGACCGGCTGGGGCTCGAGGCGCTCGCGAGGCTGGAGCGCGAGCCGACGGTCGAGGCGTTCATCAGGGAGTGCAAGTGGTTCGCGGAGCGCAGCGGCTACGCGAGCGAGCGCGTCAGAGCCGGGATCGCGGCCGCCGAGCGGGCTGGGGCGCTGGGAGCTTCCCAGGCGATGATCGGCGAAACGGTGTTCGCGCTCGCGTACGAGGAGGACGCGGAGAGGGTGCGGGAGGCCCTGGAGGGGCTGGGGGCGCGGGCTCTCGTTTCACGGATCGAGTGGGGCCCCGCCAGGCTGGTTTGAGAGGGCTGCTAGGATCCTCCTCTTCAGCTCGCCCGCCGCTCCGCGGGGGTCGCCGGTGGCGAATATCGCGGAGCCCGCGACCACGATGTCGGCGCCCGCCGCCACGACCTCGGCGACGTTCTCGGGCTTCACCCCGCCGTCGACCGCTATCAGGTAGGAGTAGCCCTCCCTCTCCCTCAGGCTCCTCAGCGCTGCGACCTTGCTCAACGCCCCCCTTATCATCCGCTGCCCGCCGAGCCCCGGCTCCACGAGCAGCACGAGCACCGCGCGGGCGTGGGGCAGAAGCGGCTCCACGCTCTCCACCCTCGTGGCCGGGTTGAGGGCGACGCCCGGCTCGAAGCCCATGTCGGACAGCGCCTGGAGGGTCCTGAAGGGGGTCCTCGACGCCTCGACGTGGAAGTACACCCTGGAGACCCCGCTGCCCACCAGCTGCCGCGCGATCGGCTCCGGCTCCCCAACCATCAGGTGGGCTTCGCCCGGGACGCCAGCCGACTTCGCCACCGAAGCCACGACGCGGGGCCCGAAGCTGATCGTGGGCGTGAAGCTGGTGTCGGCGATGTCGAAGTGCAGCAGGTCCACCCCTCCCTCCACGGCCTCCCTAACCTGGCGGCCCAGGTCGGAGAAGTCGGCGTCGAGTATCGAGCCCGAGAGCAGCACCCTCCTCACGGGGTTCGCTGCGGGCGCACAAATATATACCTAAGCCCCCTCCTCGCGCCCGGTGGAGGGCTTTGCCCTACTACCTAGGCATCGACGTGGGGACCACCGGCTCCAAAGCCCTCCTCGTGGACGAGCGCGGCCGCGTCGTGGCTTCCCACACGACCGAGTACCCGCTCTACACCCCGCGCGTGGGTTGGACGGAGCAGAACCCGGAGGACTGGTGGTCGGCGACGGTGAAGTCGATCAGGGCGGTGCTGGAGAAGTCGGGGGTTAAGCCCGAGGAGGTCGAGGGCGTCGGGCTCACCGGCCAGATGCACGGGCTCGTGATGCTCGACCGCGAGCGCAGGGTGATCAGGCCGGCGATCCTCTGGAACGATCAGCGCACGGGGGAGGAGGCCGAGTACATAAACGCGAAGCTCGGCGACAGGATCATCGAGATCACCGGGAACATCGCCCACACGGGCTTCACGGCCCCGAAGCTGCTGTGGGTGAAGAGGCACGAGCCCGCGAACTTCGAGCGGATGTGGAAGTTCATGCTGCCGAAGGACTACGTCGGCTTCAGGCTGACGGGCGAGGTGAAGACGGACGTCAACGACGCCTCGGGGACCTCGCTGTTCGACGTGAAGAACAGGAGGTGGTCCCTGGAGCTCGTCGAGGAGCTGAGCGTGCCGGCGGAGGCGCTACCCGACGTCCTCGAGTCCCCCGAGGTCAGGGGGGAGGTCACGGCGGAGGCTAGCGGGGAGACCGGGCTGAGGAAGGGCACGCCCGTCGTTGCCGGAGCGGGCGACCAGGGGGCGGCCGGCGTGGGGGCTGGGGTCGTCGAGGAGGGGATCGTCTCGGTGAACATCGGGACCTCGGGCGTCGTCTTCACGCACAGCGACGTGTACCGCTACGACCCGAAGGGGAGGCTGCACGCCTTCTGCCACGCCGTGCCCGGGGCTTGGCACCTGATGGGCGTGATGCTCTCCGCCGGCGGCAGCCTGCGCTGGTTCAGGGACAAGCTCGGCCAGCTCGAGAGGGGGCTCGCCGACCTCATCGGCGTGGACCCGTACGACCTCCTGTGCAGGGAGGCCGAGCAGGCTCCTCCCGGCTCCGAGGGGCTCATCTTCCTACCCTACCTCGCCGGCGAGCGGACCCCCCACGCCGACCCATACGCGAGGGGCGTCTTCTTCGGGCTCTCGCTGAAGCACGGTAGAGCCCACATGGTGAGGGCCGTGCTCGAGGGGGTGTGCTACGGGCTGAGGGACTCCCTCGAGCTGATGCTGGCTCTCGGCTTGAAGGTGAGGGAGGTCAGGGTGCTCGGCGGCGGGGCCCGCAGCCTGCTGTGGAGGAAGATACTGGCCGACGTGTTCGGAGCCGACGTCTACACGATGGAGGTGGACGAGGGCTCCTCCTTCGGCGCCGCGATACTGGCGAGCGTGGGCACGAAAGCCTACGCCACCGTCCGCGACGCGGTGAGGAGCATGGTGCGCACGAGGGACGTCGTCAAGCACGACCCGGCGAACCACGAGCTGTACAGCCGGTACTACGCGCTGTACAGGGACCTCTACCCGGCGCTCAAGAACCTCTACAGGCGCCTGGCGGAGCTCGTGTGAGCGAGAAGGGACCAGAAAGAAAAATTTAAGGTTTGAACTTTATATCGTTTTCCACCGTGAAGGTCCCGGTGAGCCTTACGTCCCTCGAGGAGGCTCCGACCCTGACCTCGTAGACCCCCTTCTCCACGAGCCAGACGCCCTCGCTCTCGTCGAAGCTCGCGAGGTCCTCGACGCTGATCGCGAGCTCGATCCTCTCGCTCTCGCCGGGCTTGAGCAGCCTCGTCTTCTTGAACGCCTTCAGCTCCTGGAAGGGCTTGTCCAGCTTGCCCCTCGGGGCCCTGACGTACACTTGCGCTACCTCCTTACCCGGGTAGCTACCCACGTTGACGACCTCGAAGGACACCCTCACCTCGTCGCCCGCTTTCTCCACGGTGAGGTTCCTGTACTCGAACTTCGTGTAGCTGAGCCCGAAGCCGAACTCGTAGGCAGGCTCAACGCCGAACGTGTCGTAGTACCGGTAGCCGACGTAGATCCCCTCGCAGTACTTCACGGTCCTCGGGTTCTCGGGCGGAACGCCGGGGTAGCACTCGGGCGACTTCGCGGCGGGGACGTCGGGCCAGTCCTTCGGGAACGTGGTGGGGAGCTTGCCGGACGGGTTGATCCTGCCGACGAGCGCGTCCGCGACGACCCTACCGGCCTCCTGCCCGGGCAGCCAGACGAGCAGTATCGCGTCCACGAGGTCCCTCCAGCTCACCACCTCGATCGGGCCGCAGATGTTGAGCACCGCCACCACCGGCTTGCCCCTCGCCCGGAACTGCCTCGAGACCATCTCGATGAGCCTGCGCTCGCTGTCGCTGAGGTAGAAGTCGCCCTTCTCGAGCCTCCGATCCCAGCCCTCCCCCGAGATCCTCGTGATAACGACGATCGCCGCGTCGTTGCGCTCCGCGAACTTCGCCACCTGCTCCTCGCTCACGATGTCCTGGGGCAGCGGCTCGGGGTACGCTTCGTCGTAGTAGAGCTTCTCGAGGAACTCCCTCCCCCGCTTCTCCAGCACGTACCTCTCGTACGCGGAGGAGAGCTCCTCGTCCACCCTCAGCCTCTCCCTCAAGCCCTCGAGGATCGTGACGACGCGCTTGGGGTGGGTGTGCCCGCTGCCCATCCCGCCCTTCAGCGTCTCGACCTGTCCAGTTCCGAAGACGGCGACGCGGGAGCCCTCCCTCAGCGGGAGCGCGCCCTCGTTCTTGAGGAGGACGACCCCCTCCGCCGCCGCCTCGTACGCGAGCTGCGCGTGAGCCTCGAGGTCCGGCTGGTTCGAGTACTTGTAGCCCCTGTAGGAGAGCGAGCGCCGCGCGACCTCGAGGATCCTGAGCACGCTCCTGTCCAGCTCGGCCTCGCTCAGCTCACCCCTCTTCACCGCGTCGAGGAGCCTCGCGACGATCTGGTCGCTCCCAGGCATGATCAGGTCGTTCCCAGCCTTGATCTGCTCGACCGGGTTGTCGCCGGCGCCCCAGTCGGACATCACGATCCCCTCGAAGCCCCACTCCTCCCTCAGCACCTTCGTGAGGAGCCACTCGCTCTGCGAGCAGTACTTCCCGTTCAGCTTGTTGTAGGCGCTCATGATCGCCCAGGGCTTCGCCTCCTTCACGACGATCTCGAACGGCTTGAGGTATATCTCCCGCAGGGCTCTCTCGGACACTACCGTGTCGATCACCACCCGGTTCGTCTCCTGGTCGTTGGCGACGAAGTGCTTCGGCGTGGCGCCGACGCCGGCGGACTGCACGCCCCTCACGTAGGCAGCCGCCATGACCCCGGAGAGCAGCGGGTCCTCGGAGAAGTACTCGAAGTTCCTACCGCAGAGCGGGTGCCTGTGGATGTTGACGCCCGGCGCCAGGAAGATGTCGACCCCGTACTCCCTCGCCTCCTCGCCGATCGCTCTCCCGACCTTCTCGACGAGCCCGGGGTTCCACGTCGAAGCGAGCATCGTGGGGACGGGGAAGGCCGTGGCGTACCACCTGCGCTCCCTCGTGGGCTCGATCCTCAGCCCAGAGGGGCCGTCGGCTGTGACCATCGAGGGCACCCTCACGGGCCTGGTTTCGCCGGCGGCTCCCGGAACCCTCCTCGCTGGCCCCCAGCCGACGACGAGGCTTACCTTCTCCTCCAGCGTCATCGACTTGAACAGCTCCTCGGGGCTCGCCTCGCGCGTCCCGGCGCCCGTCACGCCCTTACCGGAGGGCCTGGAGGTATATAAGCTGCTGGTGCAGTAAGTATGTAGAAGCCACGCGGCGAAAACCGCGAGCGCTGCGGCAGCCGCCAGCGCGATCGACCAGCCGCGCCTCACGAGCGGAAGAGCGCGCTGGAAAAATTTCGCGGCGCGCTACAGCCCGTAGCCCAGCCCCTTCAGGATCCGCTCGGCCGCGAGGAGCGCCTCCTCGGCAATCCTGAGCGCCTCCGAGGCCTTCTCCGCGTTGTACAGCTGAGCGGGCGTCAACCTCTCCTGCGGTTTCCCGTACGTCGCCAGCCGTGCTCGGGCGCTAGCGCCCTAGCTGCGGCGGCGAGCTTGAGCGCGCTCTCCACGACGGTCGGAGGCAGGTGCGGCACCAGCTCCTCGAGCTCCCCCGAAGGGTCATGCGCGCGCTTATCCTCTCTCGCGACTTCGCCAACCTAGCTCCGCTGGAGCGTTCTCTATAGCGCTCCTGCGTATTCTCTATTCTTTTCTTTAACTTTCCAGTTAGAAAAGATCACTTTCAGGCTTCTCAACATCGAATTTATAAACCCCGCCCCGCTTTCCCGAGCGTGAACCGCGGGGAAAGCGGGGCGGTAGCGCACGCTGTGAAGGGGCCGGAGCCCCGGGTCCCCGAGCTGGAGATCCCCTGCCTCGAGCGAGGGGCGGAGCCTAAAGGGGTGGGTAAGCTCCAAAACAACCGCTCCGGGGCCGAGCTAGGCGAGCCAGGTGTCAGAGTCTTCAAACTGAAAACTAAGAGTGTAAGAGGGAAGTTGAAGGAGTTCTACGATATGTTAACATCTCTCCTTCCGCGGGACGAACTGCCGAAGAGCGCGTTCAGGTACAGGAGGGAGTGGGAGAACAGCTTCATAGAGGTAATCCACAGCCGCCTCGCCACCGGCAAGTGGCTGAGACCGGCGAAGAAGAGGGAGAACAGGAGAAAGAGGGTGAAGAGAAAGAGCAGCATCCCGAAGAGGCCGCCGTTCTTGCTTACAGCGCGCTTCATCTTATCGAGCGGGGAGCAGCGGGGTCGCAGAGACGCCCCTGTGGTCGTGGACTTGCGCAGGAGAGAGGTTAGGATCCCTCGCATCGGCGTGGCGGTGCCTATTCCGGAGCGGCTGGCGAGGGCGCTGGAGGAGGAGAACAGGTTGGAGCCGAGGCCCGAGTTCGTCGTGCAGCTGTGCAGCGACGGTCGGTTGCGGATCATCGCGAAGCGGGCTCCGGAGCCGCGCGCGCTCGAGGTCCCGCTGCGGATAATCGCGGTCGATGAAAACTCTCGCTACGGCTTCGTGGTGGCGGTCTTCGACTTCGACGAGCGCGGCTACTGCCGCCTGACGAGGTTCGAGGTTTTCAAGCCGCCGAACCACGGGCACAGAGAAGGAATCGTAGCGGCGCTTAAGAGCTACGCGGACAAGCCTGGGCTTGAGGCGCTCGAGCGCGTGCGCGAGCTTCTGCCGTTTACTCCGACGCCGGACGACGCCGAGAGGCTGGCGCGCGCGGCTCTCGCTAGGAAGAAAAGACTGAACAACGCCTTCATCGAAACACTTGTAGCTGGAGTGCGCGAGCTCGTTAGGGGAGCGCTCCAAGAGGGCGCCGCCGTGGCCATCGTGGTGGACCCTATCAACAGCGAGAGCCTACAAGGGACGCCGCTGCAGGGGACGCTGCTGCGCGTGCGGGAGAGGTTGAGGAACCTGGCGAGGTACGAGGGCGCGCACTTCGCGGAGTTGCGGGCTTCCGGGAGGTACTGCCCCTTCTGCGGCGCCGAGGGGGTGGAGAACGGGCACAGGGTGTTCAAGTGCCCAAGCTGCGGAGCCACCTGGGACAGGGACAGGGCGGCGGTGGCGAACTTGGTTTTGCGGTACTTAAAGGCGCTATACAGGGAGGAGTGCCAAGACGCTGATCCCTTACGCCTAGTAGACGCGATGCGAGCGTGGCTGAAAAGGCACATCGGCTTCCTGCTGCGCTAGCGCCCCGTTCCCGAGGGGGCGGGGTTCCGCCATCGCGGCCCGTCCCCCGAAGGGGCCCAGCGCGCGGGCCAACCCGTGACAGATGAACCCGCCGCGAGGCGGGCAAGGAAGCTCCCGCAAGGGAGCGCCCCCAGAAGGGGGCGGGGATGCGGGTGCGCGCGCGAAGGGTCGTGGCTCCAGCTCGGCACGTGGAAGTGCGCGATCACGGCTTTCGCGGCGTTCTCTGCTGCCAGCTGCGCGGCCTCAACGACGCCTGCCCAGTCCTCCACCTGGAACCTCCTCCGGGCCCTGTCTAAGTGCTCGCGAGCGAGGGCGAGCCTGTACGCCACCTCCTCCGCCGGGTCCAGCTCCAAGCTCACGGCTCCAGCACCAGCTTGGCCCCCGGCTTCGGCAGCACCCAGTAGTAGAACCTCCCCTGCCTCTTCCTGACCACACCCACTCTCTCGAGCCCGCGCTTGATCCTGAGGAGGAAGTCGCTAAGCTTCCCGTACCTGTCGTAGAGGACGACGCCGTCGCAAGCCACGTTGACGAGCAGGGGGGTCAGCTTCCTCGCGCCCACGAAGCTCCAGTACTCGGCTTCGAGCACGGTGAGCGGGACGCCGGCGGGGAAGCGCCTCGAAACGGCCTCGTAAACGGTGCGCGGGGCCTTGCTGGCGTCGAGCCCCTCCCACAGGACGAGCAAGTCCACGTCGCTCCGCTCGCTCCACTCGCCCCTCGCGACTGAGCCGAAGAGCACCACCCCTGCGATGAAGCTCGATTCGCGCACAGCCTCACCGACGCACTTCGCCGCCAGCTCGCGCAGATCCACGGGAGGCGCTGCGCGCGCTCCGTTATTAATGCTCCGCGAGGCCCCGCGCCGCTAGGGGCTCAGCCCCGGCGGCACGAGGACCACCGGGACTATCGAGAGAGCGGCTGCCGCCTCAGGCGCGAGCCGCCCATGGGCGCCGGCGTCGACCGCCAGCTTGAGGTTGTCGACGTAGAGCAGGAAGAGCCTGCCCTCCGCGCACGCGATCCTCCAGTACCGCTTCGCGTCGCGCGCCACCCTCTCGCGCCTGCTCTCCAGCACCGGCTGGGGGTCTGCGCCCTCGAGGACCGAGAGGGCTTCGTCGACGCACCTCTCGTAGAAGTCGAGGGCCGTGTAGTCCGCGATCCTCAAGTGCAGCTTCCAGGAGGCCGCGTCCATCTCCCTGCACACCTTAACCGCTCCCACGGCGAGCTTCGCGGCTTCCCCCGCGTACTTCTCGCCGATCAGCAGGGCGGGGGAAACGTAGGTGGAAGCGTAAACGAGCAGCTCCGCCAGCTCGCCCGGCACGCCCAGGAAGCCGGCGAGGAGCCCCGGCACCCCCTCCAAGCTGGGCACGGGGAGGACGAGCTCCCTGAACGGCTTACCGCCCAGGTACTTCGCGAGCTTGCCCCTGTGCTTGCTGAGCAGGGCGGGGGTGACTCCCAGGTTCCTGTACCTGAACCTCTTGACCAGCCAGTTCAAGCTGCTCTCGACGCCCGGCTCGCCGGGGTCGAGGAGGACGACGCCGCGGAGATTCTTCACGAGAGCCGCGTACTTGGCGAAGCTCACGCGCTCCCTTAGCCACCCCCCATTGAAATAGGGCTCGCCCGAGCGGCGGGGCGCGCTTTAAAGCGCGCTCGAGCGCGCCTTTAATACCGACCACCGCGTAGGCCCCTCGTGTGGGGCCGCTACCTGCTGGACGAGATCGAGGGGTGCGAGCCGGCCCCCAACGAGGTAGTCGCGTGGTACCTGGGCGGGGCTGGAATCGCCGTTAAAAGCGGCGGCGCTCTGGTCTACGTCGACCCGTACTTCGGCGGCTCGCCCTCCAGGGACTGGCTGAGGATGATCGCGGTGCCCGTGAACCCGGGCGAGGTCAAGGTCGCGGACGCGGTGCTCTCGACGCACGAGCACGAGGACCACTGCCACAAGGGCTCGATCATCCCCATTCTGGAGAGGACCAAGGCCGTGTTCATCGGCCCGCGCTCGTCCGCTGCTAGGGTTAGGAGGTGGCTGGCGGAGGAGGGTCTCGACGCGTCGCGGGTGGTCGAGGTAGAGCCCGGCTCGGTCGTCGAAGTGAAGGGGTTGAGGGTGAGGGCGCTCGAGTCGGGCGACGCGAACGCGGAGAGCGCCGTCACCTACCTGATCGAGACGCCGGGGGGCAACTTGTTCCACGGCGGCGACACTCAGTACTTCCCCGGCTTGGCCGAGATCGGGGACCGCTACGCGATCGACGCGGCGTTCATCAGCGTGGGCAGGGCGCCGCGCGGCCGCCGCGACTACATGACCGCTTGCGAGGCGGTCAAGGCGGCGCTGGACCTCAAAGCCAAGATCTTGGTCCCGATGCACTACGACCTGTGGAAGGCGACGCGCGAGGACCCGCAGCTGGTCGAGCACGTGGCGAGGGTTTGGCGGGCGCCGGTGGAGGTGGTCGTGCTGAGCCTCGGCGACTCGCTCAAGCTGCGCGGTTCCCGGCGCTAGCGCGGCAACCCATTTTTACGGGCTTAGGAGAAGCGCTGAACGGTGGCGGGCTTGGCGGGCAGCGTCGAAGTCCAGCTGGGGCCCGTGAGGACCATCGTCACGGTCTACTCCTCGAACATAGTGAGAGTCACCCACCTGCCCCCCGGCGCTCGGCCGCCGGAGAGCCTCGTCGTCGCGAGGGGGCCGGGCAGCGTGCCGTTCAAGGTCGAGGAGGAGGGCGGCTGCACGGTGGTCCGGACCGGCGAGCTGGTGGTCACCCTGGACCCGAGCACATGCACCGTGGAGCTGGGGTGGGGCTGGGACGCGCTGGTGGAGCTGGACAGGAGCCTCGAGAAGGTCAGGGTGCTCGGCGAGGAGGCGCTGAGCCTCCGCCAGATGTTCGCGCTCGCCGAGGGCGAGGCGGTGTTCGGGCTGGGCCAGCACGCGGGCTTCAGCGCCCACGCCGGCTTGAACTACAGGGGTAGGGTGGTGTACCTGGCTCAGAGGAACACGGACATCGCGGTCCCCTTCATGGTGTCGAGCAGGGGGTACGGCCTGCTCTGGGACGTCTACTCGATGGGCGTGCTCGAGTTCCGCAACGGGAGGTTGAGGGTGTGGTTCGAGGCGGGCGACGCGCTCGACTACTACTTCATCTACGGGCCCTCGCTCGACAGGGTGATCGCCGGCTACCGGTGGCTGACCGGCGCGGCGCCGCTCCCCCCCAAGTACGCGTTCGGCTACTGGCAGTCGAAGGAGAGGTACGCCAGCCAGGAGGAGATCGTCGAGGTCGCGCGGGAGTTCAGGCGCAGGGGGATACCCATCGACATCATCGTCCAGGACTGGATGTACTGGGGCAAGTACGGCTGGAACGCGTTCAAGTTCGACGAGGAGCGTTACCCGGACCCCGAGAAGATGGTCAGGGACCTCCACGACCTGGGCGTTCGGGTCGCGATATCGATCTGGCCGTTCTTCGGTAGGGAGACCGAGATCTACCGCGAGGCCGCCGAGCTGGGGCACCTGATCCCCGGCACCGGGCTCGTCAACGTGTTCAGCGAGGCGGCGAGGAGGTGGTTCTGGGAGAAGATACGGGACACGTTCTTCAGGATCGGGATCGACGGGTGGTGGCTGGACGCGAGCGAGCCGGAGGTGGGCGCCGGCCTCGTGTACGTCACGATGCAGCACGACCTGAAGGTTGACGGAGGGCGCATGTACAAGTACCTCAACGTCTACCCGCTGCTCGAAGCGAGGGCCGTGTACGAGGGGCAGCGCCGCGACAGCAACAAGCGCGTGCTGATCCTGACGCGCTCGGGCTTCGCCGGCATCCAGCGGTACGGGGTCGTGAACTGGAGCGGGGACATCACTGGCGACTGGACGACGCTGAGGACGCAGATCTGGGCCGGCTTGAACTACTGCCTGAGCGGCCTGCCCTGGTGGTGCACCGACATCGGCGGTTTCTGGAGCGGGAGCCCCGACAGCGAGGGCTACAGGGAGCTGTTCGTGCGCTGGTTCCAGTGGGGCGCCTTCTGCCCGATCTTCCGGGTCCACGGGACGGGCTTCCCGAAGGAGCCGTGGCGCTTCGGCCCCGAGGTCGAGCGCCTGCTGGTCGAGTTCATCAGGCTCAGGTACAGGCTCCTACCCTACATCTACTCGCTCGCCTGGAAGGTGCACAGCGAGGGCTACACGATGATGAGGCACCTCGCGATGGACTTCCCCGGCGACGACGAAGCGCTGGAGGTGGACGACGAGTTCATGCTCGGCCCCTTCCTGCTCGTCGCCCCCGTCACGACCCCCTCCACCCGCGAGAGGGACGTGTACCTGCCCGACGGGCTCTGGTACGACTTCTGGACCGGGAGGCTCTACGGCGGCGGCAGGTACGTCAGGGTCGAGGCCCCGCTCGAGCGGGTACCCGTCTTCGTGAGGGCGGGCGCTGTGCTCCCGCTCGCCCCCTACGGCCTCAGGAGCGCGAGCGAGCGGGTGGACAGCTACGAGCTGAGGGTGTACACGGGCGCAGACGGCAGCTTCGCGCTCTACGACGACGACGGCGAAACCTACGAGTACGAGAAGGGCGTCTACGCGCTCGTACCCATCGAGTGGGTCGACGCTGAGAGGAAGCTCGTGCTGGGCGAGAAGAGGGGCCTCTACGAGCTGCCGTCGCTGACGTTCAAGGTCGTCCTTGTCCGCGAGGGGAAGGGGGTGGGCGTGAGGGAGGAGCCGGAGCCCGACGCCGTCCTCGAGTACAGGGGTTCGCGCGTCGAGAGGGTTTTCTGAAGGACAGGCCAAAAGCTTTTTATGCAACGGGTTGGAAGCAGTAGTGTGTCGGAGCGAAGCTACGACCTTTCGAGCATCGCATCCAAAAGCTTCGACTTCATGGCTAAACTCTTCAAGGACGTGGGCAACCTCCTCATCCTGATCGTCCTGAACGTGATCCCCATCGTCAACTTCATCGTGCTCGGCTACTACGTCCGCGTCGTCAGGGCGGACGCCGACGAGCCGCCGAAGGTGAGCGACTTCGGTGGGCTCTTCATAGAGGGGCTCAAGCTGGTGATCCTCGCCTTGATCTACTTCATCGTCCCCATCATCCTCCTCGCAGTCGGAGGGGGTATGGCTCTCATCGCGGGTTGGGGCAGCCCCTTCTGGGGTCGCCGGTTCCTCGCCCCGGTCGCTTTCCTCTTCCTCGCGCTGGCTGTTGTACTCTTTTTGGTTATATTGTTCTTCGCGCTCCCCGCATTCGGCCTGTACATGCGGACAGGCGACTTCTCCAAGGCTTTCGCGTTCGGCGAAGCTTGGGATATCGTGCGGAGGTTCGGGCTTTTCAACTACATACTGTTTTTTGTGCTTTTAGCGGTGTTCAACGCGATCGCCTCCGCCATCGGCTCCATCATACCGTGGTTCGGCGCGGCGATCGTCGGCGTGTTCGCGATGGCTTTCAGCTTCAAAGCCATCTCGCTCCTCGTCAACCTGAAGTACCCGGTGCCGCCGCTGCCACCGCCGCCGCAAACCCAGGTCTAGGCGCGAAAGGTACCCTTTCCTTTCTCTTTCCTTTTTTCTAGCAGCTTTCTCGCGTAAAGCGCGGAAGCCGTTGCCGCGGCTAGAGCGGCTGCGGCGCGGTACTCGACCCTCCAAACGGCTCTCAGCTTGGTGGGCCCGGTCACGACCAGCTGGGCGTCGGGGGTTGCGGCGAGCGTGCGCCCCTCGGCGTCCACCCACCGGTCGAAGACGAGGATCAGCAGGCTGCTCGGCCACACCCTCACGGCGACCGTCGAGTTCCTCAGGTACCACCCGCCCCCCGCGGCGAAGCCGATGGGCGTGCTCACCTCGACGGGGACGACGAGCACGGGGGCCGGCAGCGGGTGCCGGTCCACGTTGCCCTCCCCCAGCTCGCGCGGCTCTAGGGCCCTCCCAGCTTCAGCCGCCCCCCAGAGCTCGCTCCAGAAGTTCCCCCTCGCGCCGTCGTCCCAGCTGTTCGGCCCCGCGCCCGAGAGGAGCACGTGGGCGCGGTTCTCGACGAAGTCGTTCCCGGCGAACAGGTTGCTCGAGGAGGAGTTGACGAGCACCCCGCACCCGTTCCTCCACAGCGCGTTGCCCCTGAAGGCGTTGCCGCCGGAGCGGTAGAGCGAGATCCCGAGAGCGTTGCCGCTCACCACGCACCCCTCGAGCGTGTTGTTCCGCGAGAGCCTGAGCGCGACCCCCGCTTGCCGGCAGCCCTCCACCACGCAGCGGGAGACCGCGTTGCCCCACGAGGAGTCGAGGTACAAGCCGTAGCCGCAGCCCCTAACGCTCAGGAGGGAGAGCCTGC
>JAPWTS010000140.1 GCA_028275925.1 Thermofilales archaeon | reverse complement strand
TGAGCACCTCGGGCCCCTTCACCGCGATGAAGTTCGCCTCGCTCTCCGTCGCCACCGCCTTCGCCAGCAGAGTCTTACCGCAACCCGGAGGCCCGTACAAGAGCACACCCTTCGGCGGGTCGATGCCGAGCCTCTTGAACGAGTCGGGGTACTTGAGGGGCCACTCCACCGCCTCGCGCAGCTGCTGCTTCACGTCCTCCAGCCCGCCGATGTCGCTCCAGCGCACGTTCGGTATCTCTATCTCTATCTCCCTCAAAGCGCTGGGCGTGATCTCCCTGAAGGCGTCGAGGAAGTCCTGCATCGTGACCTTCAGCTCGTCCAAGACCTCGGGCGGGATTTCGCCCTTCTCGAAGTCGATCTTCGGGAGGAACCTCCTCAGCGCGCGCATCGCCGCCTCCCTGCACAGCGCCGCCAAGTCGGCGCCCGTGAAACCGTGCGTGATCTCAGCTAGCCTCTTCAAATCCACGTCATCGGCGAGCGGCATGTTCCTCGTGTGCACCTGGAGGATCTCGTACCTAGCGCGCTTATCGGGGACGGGGATCTCGATCTCCCTGTCGAAGCGGCCCGGCCTCCTCAACGCGGGGTCGATCGCGTTCGGCCGGTTCGTGGCGGCAATGACGATGACGTCGCCCCTCGCCTCCAGGCCGTCCATCAGAGCGAGGAGCTGCGCCACGACGCGCTTCTCCACTTCGCCCGTCACCTCCTCCCGCTTCGGCGCGATCGCGTCGATCTCGTCGATGAAGATGATCGCGGGCGCGTGCTCCTTAGCTTCCTCGAAGATCTCGCGCAGCCGCTGCTCGCTCTCGCCGTAGAACTTGCTCATGATCTCGGGGCCGTTGATGGCGATGAAGTACGCCTCAGTCTCGTTCGCCACCGCCTTCGCCAGCAGAGTCTTACCGCAACCCGGAGGCCCGTACAAGAGCACACCCTTCGGCGGGTCGATGCCGAGCCTCTTGAACAGCTGCGGGTACTTCATCGGCAGCTCGACCAGCTCCCTGATCTTCTGCTTCGCCTCCTCTAGGTCGCCGATGTCGTCGTACGTGACCTTCGGTATCCTCCCCACCTCCACGGGCTTCTCGAGGATGACCATCCTCGTGTTCTCCGTCACTATGACCGCGCCCGGAGGCTTAGTGGAGACAACCGTGAACGGTATCATCTGGCCCAGCACAGGCACCTGAACCACATCGCCCTCCATGATCGGCCTGTCGAGCAGCCTCTTCTTCACGTACATGACGAAGTTGTCGTCCACCGTTAGGCTCATCGAGGTGGGGGCCAGCTTCACCATCTCCGCCGCCTTCACCTCAGCCTTCCTCACCTTCACCCTCTCCCCTATGCTCACGCCGGCGTTCTTCCTCGTCCACCCGTCCATCCGGATGATCCCCGTGCCCCTGTCCTCGCTGTAGCCGGGCCAGACGATCGCGACCGTCTTCCTCCTACCCTCGATCTCCACCGCGTCTCCAGCCGTCAACCCCAGCCGCTCCATCGCTTCCTCGTCGATCCTCACCCTACCTCTGCCAGCCTCGTTGTGCCTCAGCTCTCCAACCTTCAGCTCCAGCTCCTTAACGCGCTCCCTCCTCTCGGACATTCCGATCACCCGCTGCGAACCGGATTTAAAGGGTTAGCGTGCAGGCTAGAACACGCCCGGCATCCTCCTCTCCTCGCCCCTCTGGGCGGCGAGGAGGGGGTTGAGCTTGCCCTCCTTCGCGAGCTTGGCGAAGTAGTCTCGGAACTGGGATGTGTGCTCGATGTCGAGCTCGAGCAGCTGCTTCAGGAGCTCCCAAGCCCTCCGCTGCACCTCCTCCAGCATCTCGCGCGGCATGTGCCCCACGATGAACGGGTCCTGAAGCCACCGGTCAAACGCCTCCAGCGTCCGGATCATGTGCCGGAACGCCATCCTCGTCGCCAGGATCAGCTCCAGCCTATCCGCCTCCTTCAGCTGCTCCTCCACCTTCAGCATCGAAGCGAGCACCGTCTTCTGCGTTTCAACCCACTGGTCTAGGTTAGCCAGAAACACCCGGGTCGCTTGAACCTCACCCATGCTTAACCGCCTGAGGACCCCCGCCGCCCTATATAAACCCACCCGCGCCCGGTCGACGCGTTACGCGGTGCCGCCCGAGTGGGCTCTCGCGTAGCGCTCGATGGCCTCCTTCAGCCGCCTCCGCGCCTCCTCCGCCCCCCTCCACCCCTCCACTTTCACCCACTTGCCCGGCTCCAGCTCCTTGTAGTGCTCGAAGAAGTGCTCGATCTTCCTCTTCAGAGCCTCTGGGAGCTTAGCGATGTCGTCGACGTCGGCGAAGCGCGGGTCAATCTTCGGCGCGGGAACGGCGACCACCTTGGCGTCGGGCCCCTTCTCGTCCCTCGTCAGCAGGACTCCAACGGGCCTGCACCGTATCACGGAGCCGGGCGCGAGCGGCTCGTAGCCCACGACCAGCACGTCGACCGGGTCCCCGTCCTCCTCGAGCGTCCCCGGCACGAAGCCGTAGTTGAACGGGTAAACCATTGAGGTGTAAAGTATCCTGTCGACGAACAGCAGCCCGGTCTCCTTGTCCATCTCGTACTTCACCCAGCTGCCCTGCGGGATCTCGATGACGACGTTCACCTCATCCGGAGCCTTCTCGCCCGGGCCCAGAGCTTTGAACTGCGCCATCGCCCCCTCCCCCACCTCGCGGGGGATAAACCTTTCCGCGCTGGGCGAACGCTTT
>JAPWTS010000030.1 GCA_028275925.1 Thermofilales archaeon | reverse complement strand
GCGGTCGGCCGCGAAGAGCAGCTGGAGCGTCATCGGGTCGGTCCTCCACTCGCCCCGGAGGCACGCCCGGATCAGCCCCCCGACGAGGCCGTCGGTGGGCTCCTTCGTCAGCACGACCCTGAAGCCCCTCGACTCGAGGAACCTCTCGGTCAACCTCGCGTGGGTGGTGAGGCCGGCGCCGTCGATGCCCTCGAAAGCTACGAAGATCACGCGGCGACTGCGCAGCCGCCTATTAAAGGCGCTCGCTGACGATACTTCACAACTCTTTAAATCCAGCCTCTCCTCGCCGCGTCGGCGATCACGTCGAGTATCAGCGTTGACCAGCCGAAGTCGGGGGCTCCGAGCGGCTCTCCGGTCGCGCTGTTGTAGTTCTCGTTGCAGGTGGGACCCTCCGCCATCAGCTCGACCACCCTCGCCGCCAGGTCGCGCGCCGCGCTGTCGAACCCGTACTTCACTAGGCCCCAGTAGGTGAACCAGGCGAGGTTGATCCAGGAGCGGCCCCTCCAGTATCCCGTGGGGTCGTACTTCGGGTCATCGCGGCTGACGGTGGGCAGTGGGAAGGTGGTCCAGAAGTCGCTGTAGAGGTGCTCGACGAGCCGCTCCGCTTGGTCCCGCTCGGCGATGCCGGCGAACATCGTGAGGAACGCCGCGGGGGTCTTCACGGGCACCTTCGAGTGGTCCTCCTCGTACACGTCGTAGAAGAAGCCGGTGCGCTCGTCCCACATGAGCCCCTTGACCAGCGCGGCTGTCCTCTCGGCGAGCCCCTTCCACGCCTCCGCGCTGCCGCCGAAGCGGGGTGCGAGCTTGCTGAGGAGCGCCCTCTGCAGGTAGAGGAGGCAGTTGAGGTCGACAGCTTCGACGGGGGCCATCCTCGCCTCGGGGTACGCCGCCCTGTACCTGCCCGGGTCGAGCGCGAACCTCTCCCGCGCGCCGTCCCACCTCACGCTGTCGTCCCAGCCGGACTCGAGGTAGTCGATGTAGGCAGCCAACCCGTCGCGGTCCGCGTCCCTCCGCTCGGAGAACCACCTGTCGTACCTGGCGAGCGCCTCGTAGGCGAGCTTCGCGAACCCCTCGTCGAACCTCCTCTCGAGGATGCGCTCGACCGCCACCGCGAGGACGGGCGGCTGCGTCGTCCAGGGGGAGTAGTCGTCGACGCCCCAGAAGGCCTTGCACATCGCCTTCGAGAGGAAGATCTCGTGGGGGATCCTCCCGTCCGGCTTCTGAGCGTGGAAGAGGTTGAGGAGCTCCTCCTCCGCCATCTCGGCGTCGTAGGCGGAGAGGACGATCGCGTGGAACGCCGAGTCCCAGAGCCACTGGTGGCGGAACACGTACTTCGACGGCATCGTGAAGGGCTTCCGCAGGGCGGGGTGGTCCACGCTGCACCTGTTGGAGAGCAGCACGTACCAGCAGTACCGCCACAGCTCCCTCACCCTCCTGTCGCGGGCTGGGGGCGGGGGAGCCCTCGCGAGAGCCGCGGAGAGCTGCTCGGCCCTGCGGCCCGCGAGTGCGAGTGGGTCCCTCAGGGCCTCTTCAGCCAGGCTCAGGGCGGCTGAGCTGGACTTGGCGCCGGCCGCCGCGATCGCGAGGGGGGCTGGGGCCTCGAACCTCACCTCCGCCTCCCCCACCTCGAAGCGCGCCGGCGCGCTCAGCTTGACGGCCAGGTAGAAGCCCTCGGAGTGGGCGACGACCGTGCGGGAGTCGGGGGTTTCCGCGCGGAAGCCGCTCAACTTCGCCGCCTCGCCGATCTGCTCGCGCGACCAGTAGCTCGGGGCGATCGAGCCCTCGACGCGCACGCCGCGCGCCGAGCCCGCGAGCGAGTACGTGAAGGCGTCGCCGCACGCCGTAGCCTCCTCGCGCAGGTACCCGCCCCTGCACGCGAGGAGCCTCCTGAACCCGCCCAGGTCCCACGTCTCCGCTAGGGGGCGCAGGCCCTCGGCCTTCACCAGCGCGAAGGGTTCGCAGCGGAAGAACTCGCCGAAGAAGAGGCGCTCGACGCCGGCGTCGCCCATCACCGCCGCTATCAGGTTGCCGCACAGCTCCCGCTTGCCGCTCAGCACTAATGCCATGCGACCACTGCGAAGAGGGGAGGTATAAACCGCATGCTTCCGCGGCACACGCTGGTGACCGGGGAAATGCTTTTCAGCGCGCTTGTTCGGAGGGGGCGAACCTTATCAACTCCTACCCGCTCCAAGCACGTGAGCGGTATGGAGGAGAGAGTCGCCAGCATCGAGGGTATTCTCGAGCAGATGGATAAGCGGCTGAACCACATGGAGACGGAGGTGAGGGAGCTGAGGATATACGTGGAGGCCGAGATAAGGGAGCTGAGGAGGGGGCTGGACGAGTTGAGGAGGGACTTGAACATCAGGTTCTTCTGGCTCCTCGGCGTGCAGATATCGATGTGGGTCACGATCATACTGGCCATCCTGTTCAAGTAGCTGGGCTCGAAGGGCCGCCCAAGCAACCCCCATTGACGCAGGGGGCGCGCGAGCTCGCCCCTTCCGGCTACGAGCGATCGAGCTGGAAAAACGTGCTGGAAACTCTCTGCGCCCTCGCGCGCAGGGCTGCGCTTGCTAGCCTTGGGGCCCGCTGGCGATGGGCGGGCGGCGCTGTCGCCACCGTGCTTCCGGAGAAGGCGTTGGAGGCTTTGAAGAGGAGGCGCGCCTGAAGGGAGGCTGCGGAGGAGTTCATCAGCGAGGCCGTGCTTGAGCGGCTCGGCGTCGCCGACCCCGCGCCTTATCGGCAAGTGCTCCCCCTCTTCCAGGAGCTTTAGGGCGAGTTTCGAGTGCTGCCCGACTTCGAGCTCCCACCCAAGCGTCTCGTTCAAGAGTACCTTTGTCTACATGGTTGAGCGGAAAAATAGATTCATTCCCGCATTCCCGCGAAAGCTTTAGTCTGGATGAGGGCGCAACATCGCTGTGCGAACTACGCCCCTGCTCGTCAAACCCATCCTGCTCTACTCCAAGTACGTTAGAGCCGAGCTGACCAGCTGGAGGAACTGGGGGGACGGGCTCGACGTCAGCGCTGAAGTTGCGAGGATCGGCGAAGAGCTGGGTTCACTAAAGCGCTCGATCGGCGTGCCCGTTGAGTTCAAGCAGGTTTCGGCCGTCAGCAGCTTGAGCGAGATTTCGAGCGTTTCGAGCGATGTCGACTCCAGCGACGCGGTGCTGCTTTACGCCGCTGGCGGCTGGATCGAGCACATTAGAGCGTTGGCCTCGAGGAAGCCGACGGTGGTTTTCCTGAGGCACAGGAGTGGGCACTACTACCTTTGGCACGAGATAATCCACGCGCGCTTCATCAGGATGAATGTTAGCGATGAGCCGTCGCAACCCTGGCTAAGCTACAGCGACGTCGTTGTCGACGATTACGGTGAAGTGGCTGCGAGGCTCAGAGCTCTGTACGCGCTGAAGAACATGCGCGGTTTGAGGGTTGTGAGCATAGGCGGCGTCGGCGGGTGGGAGGTCGGAGCTAAGGCTGCCGAGCTAGCTAGAGACGTGTGGGGCTTGGATGTAGTGGTGGTTCCCTACAGCGAGCTCGAGAGCGAGGTCAGGTCTGTTGAGTCGAGCCGGGAGGCCATGGAGGAGGTTAGGAGGGCTGTGAACGAGTACCTCTCCTCGGGGGGGTGTCTCGATAAAGGTGCCTGAAGCCAACGTGGAGAGGGCCTTCGTGCTTAAGGAGGCTTTGCTGAGGATCCTGCGCAAGTACGACGCTCACGCGGTCACCTCGCCGGGCTGCATGGGCAGCATCATAAGGGTCGCGAAGACCCCGCCTTGCTTAAGCTACAGCTTGCTCAACGACGAGGGTTACGCTGGCATCTGCGAGGCCGATTTCGTGGCTATCCCAGCGTTCCTGCTGCTGAGGCTGATCACGGGGAGGCCCGTGTTCTTCGGCAACCCCACTTACCCGCACCACGGCGTTGTGCTCATGGCGCACTGCACCGCGCCGAGGAGGATGAACGGCGTCGAGCGCGAGCCCGCCGAGGTAGTTACGCATTACGAGTCCGACGAGGGTGCGGCTATAAGGGTCTTGATGAGGAAAGGGCAGACGGTGACCGTCGTCAACCCGGCTTTCAGCGGCAGGCGCTGGGTGGTGTTTAGGGGCAAGATCGTGGATACGCCATCATACCCGGCGTGCAGGACCCAGGTCGAAATTCGGATCGAAGGTGATTGGAAAAGGTTGATCAAGGAAATGGTAGGATTCCATTGGGTGATGGTGTACGGAGATTACGTTAAAGAGGTGGAATACGCACTGGAGAAGAAAGGGATAGAGGTTAGAGTGATAGAGTAGAGCTACGCCAGCGTCAGCTAATCTTAGGAGCTGTTTCAGCGCAGCCTGAGCAAGCGTACACGTTTGGAGAAAGGAAGCGAAGGTGAGGGCATGCGATGATATGGAAGCTGTTAGCTCCACTTTGCCGAGGAACCCTCTTAGGCGTGCCGCCACGATTATTTGCCCCTTTAGGGGTTAGCGGGCGCCTCGCCTTTCCCCCTAACGGACCTCGACCCCCGCGACCACTTGGATAAGGAGCCGGTCTCGTGGAAGTTGTGGCTGGTGTGTGTGCGGTGAAGCGCGCCAAAAGAGTGGCGGGGCCGATCGAGGTTTTAGCGCGGTGGGCGCGCGGCGAGCTCGACGCGGCGACCGCCCGCGAGCTGCTGCGGAGGAGGGTGGCGGAGCTGGTCGAGTATTACGAGGGCTTCCTCCCAATGTTCTACCTGGGGGAGCTCGACGGCGAGGGGCTGGGGAAGCTGCGGGAGCGCTGAAGGGCGACACTTACGCTGCCGCTAGGTTTTCTGTTCACGGGGAGCTGGAGCGCCTGACGATGGTGGTCGAGGCCGGCTTCCCCGGCATCTCCCGCATCTTCGATCGCTTCGTGGACGAGCTCGGCCTGCTCGAGCACGGTCTCAACCTCAGTTCCCTCGAGAAGTAGTATCCCGCACGCCTTGACGAACTCCTCAACCAGCGCCTTACCCTCCTCCAAAAGTACTTTAAAGCGGGCTCGATGCGCTTCTCGGTCTCGAGCTCCACGCCCACTAGCGCACTTGAGGCGCGGTGCTCCAGCTGTCGGACTGTCGGATAAGTTTTTCTGTGCATTACGCGCACCCCGCGCCACCCTCTTTCCCTATTCCCATAGCCGCGGCGGGCACTCCCTTGAGGAGGGGCGTCAGGAGCGTGAGCACCGCCGCGAGCGCGTGGAGGCGCATCCCCTTTCCGCATCCGCGTCGGCTAGCGCACGCGTGCAAACGCGTGGGGAAAAGGTTATAATCCTAGTAGGCAATTTAATCGGGAAAGACGATGGGGTTCACCTACGTAAAGATCCGGGTTTACAGCGTCGACCTAGCAAGGTGGGAAGATGTAGAGGTTTTAGTGGATAGCGGAGCGCTGTTTACTTCAATACCGCGCCCTGTTCTCGAGAGGCTCGGGCTCAAGCCTATCGCTAGGCGGAGGTTCAGGGTCTATGGTGGAGGCGTCATCGAGCGCGATGTCGGCGGGGCGGTTGTGGAATACGGGGAGCGGCGCGCCGTCGTTCCAGTAGTGTTTGGAGAACCGGAGGACATTCCAGTTCTCGGAGCCACAACCTTGGAATCCCTAGGCTACCAATTAGACCCTGTATCTAAGGAGTTAAAGCCCATCGAGCTGCTGATGATATAGAGTGATGATGAAAACCCGCACATCGCACCTAAATTGGCCGCTTGGCATAGGGCGGCTCACTCCGAGCGCCTTAGGGTCTGCAGCGGGTCGTCAGCCAGCCTCCACAAGCCTTTTTTGAAGTCCACGAGGATCACTCCGAGCTCGCTAGCTACATAGTCGCTCATCGCGATCTCGTCGATGTGGGGGTTCACGATCACGTTGACTCGCACAGCCTTAGGCTCCCTGTCGGGCAGCACCAACTCGAGCGTGGCGCACGACTCGTAGTACGGGAGCAGCACGTCCCCTCCGCCCGTCTCGAGCGCCGCTAGGGCCCTCGTAGTGGGGGCCAGAGACCAAGCTCCCTCGCCACGTGGACGGGGATCGCAATGTCCGAGCTATCCGTCTCAAAGCCGCTGTTTAGAATCGCCGTGCCCTCGAAGACCCTTCCCCCCACCTTTAGCCTAACTTTGACCCTGCACGCTACCGCCTCCACCAGCTGTTATCACGAACTTTTTCCTCATGTACCCAAGCTTCCTGCGGGGCATTACCTTCGAAATGAACTCCTTAAGCGCTTTCACGTCCCTTTCTCTCTCCATGGGAGCTCGAGTCACAGCGAGCTCTTCCGCTTATAAGTCTGCTGCCCCAACGCCGACGCTCGCGTTTCACGCATTTCGCGACGTAGCGGGCGAGCAAGAGCGTGCGGCTAAGTGGGGGGCGGGCGCTTCGCGGTGCGATTCTGACGCTCTCGCAGCTTAGGGGCTCCGCTTCCCGCTCCTGCCCTTCAAAACTTCCGCTGCCGTTTTGACCAGAGCCTCTACGTATTTGGCGTTGCGCTTCACGTCTTCGCTGTCGAGCCTCGCCTCGTGGAAGCCTTCGACGTGTAGGTAATAGGCGGCTTTCCACCAGAGCGCGAGCTCCTCCAAGCTGAGCTTCTCGGCTGCCGCTTCCGCTGCTCGGTTGAGCAGCTTCGTCCACCACCCGCCCTCCCTGGCGGCCGCTTTGGCTTGCTCCAGGTCGAGCGCCGCGGCGAGCGCCTTCACCGCCTCCTCCACCGCCTTGTACAGCTTCTCCGATGCCTGCACGGGGTCCTTGTCGGCGAACGCCCTCCCCTCCTCCAGGAACTTTAGGGCGAGCTCCAAGCGCCTTTCGGCCTCGAGCTCCCGTTCAGGGGTCTCCCTCGCGCTCACGCTTTAATCAAATGGAGTTTAAGTTTATTTGCGCTCCCGCGGCCGCGCGCCGGTGCCGGACGCAAGTGCGCGGCTCGACGGCTGCGGGGGGACGCTCAACCGAGGAAGCCCCTGAGGCGCGCGGCCGCGATCACCTGCTCCTCCACGGGGTTCAGCGCTAGGGTTCTCGCGTAGGTGTCGTCCGGCTCCGCCTGCACCCCCATCGCGTCCAGAGCGCTATTAACCACCTCGACGAGCTCGTCGCCGAGCCTCCTGCGGGCTACTCCGGGCACGTAGAAGCGCGCGTCGTACTCCCACTCGAGCCGGAGAGCCGGGAGCAGGTCGAGCAGCTCGTCGAGCCGACCGCGCTCGCTGAGCTCCGCGATGAAGGGCGCGTCGAGAAGCGTCGGGGGGACGCCGAGCGTGTACCACGCCGCCGTGAAGACAATGGCGCGCGGCACGCTGAGCAGGCGGTCGTCGAGCTTCAGGGCTCTCCCGTACTCCCTCCACGGCACCCTCTCCCTGGTCTGCGGCACGTGCTGGGCGACCCTCCCCACCGCCTCCAGGTACCTCGCGACGAACGCCCTGTAGCTGCTTTCGGCTCTCCTCGCCAGCTCGACCGCTTCGGGTCCAACCCCCCTGGGCTTCCCGCGGGCGCCGCCCTTCACCGCCTCCCGCACTTTGAGGAACTCGCCGTACGTCGCGTCGTACCTTACAGCCGACTGCACGGTCGCGGTCCAGTAGCCGCTGTACTGCCTCGCTTCGATCTGCGCGAGCGAGGGGTTGTTCAAACCCCCGCGGAAGGGGGGCGAGCCCATCCCGAGGATCGGGCACACCTTAACCCCCTCCTCCCGCTCGAGCCTGTACAGCTCGCTGAGCGCGTAAGCCAGCGCCAGCGACGAGGCTACGTGGCCGCTCTTCACCGCCGCGTCGCTCTTCCCGAGGAACACCCTAACCTCGCCGCCCGCGGCAACGGCCCTCACATACCGCTCGGCCTCGAGCAGCGCCCGGACGTCCTCGAGCAGCGGGACGAGCTGGGCGGGAGGGCTGGGGGTCCCCAGCTCCTCGCGGTACACGGCGGCCTTCCTCTCCAGAACCCTCCGGACGAGGCGCACGGTGTCCACGTCCTCGACCATCGGCAGGACGACCCACCTGACCGCGTCGGCTCCCGCCAGCCGGCGCGAGTAGTAGTTGGCGAGGAGAGCGGCTTCGAGCGAGAGCATCGTCCGCTCCCACTCCTCCAGCGTGGGGTTCGGCAGCCGCGGCGTCAGGAAGAACCCCTCGCCCACCGGCAGCCCCAGCTCGACCGCTTTGCACACGATCTCCTTCGGCTGCGCGTAGGGGGTCAGCTTGCCCTCGTAATCGACCATCACCTCGTCGCAGCCGAAGAGCGTGTACGCTTGGATCGCTTCGCCCACCTCCTCCTGCACGGAAACCTTGACCGTTGAATCGGGGTGCTGCGTCGCCATGAGCAGCGGGGGTTCGCGCACGGGCGCGGGCTCTCCGCCCGCCTAAAAAGCCTGGTGCGAGCCTCCGGCGGCTTTGCTCGGCGCCGCTCCGGCCAGCGAGCTCCTGAGCTCCTCGATGGCTTTGTCCAGGGCTTCCGCCGCCTCGGGCGAGAGCGATTCCGCCACCTCCTTGAGCGCGAGCAGGATCTCGAGGGCCTCCTCCGGCTTCACCTTGCCGATCGCCGAGCCGGCGTGGACCACCACGTAGTCGCCGGGCGCCGCGTCGACGAGGAGGAGCACCCTCCGCCGCACCCCGCCCCCGAAGTCCACCACCGCCTCGAAGCCCTCGACCTCCAGGACCCTAGCCGGAACCCCCCAGCACACGGTGGATCACCGCTACCCGCGCCGGTCCAGCGGCTGCCTGAGGCCTAGCGCTTCGGCGACGGCGTCCGCCAGCCCTCCACCGCCGAAGCGGGCCCATATCGCGCAGGTCCCCTCGCTCGAGACCATGCAGGGCCCGTAGGGCTTCGAGGGGGTGCACGCCTTCATGAAGAGGGGGCAGTCGGTGGGCTTCGCGAGGCCCAGTATCACGTCGGCGCAGCGGCAGCCGGCCGGCATGTCGCCCTCGGGGCCCGGCCTGGGCAGCCCGTACTCCTCCCACGCGTCGTGCACCCTGTAGGGGCCCCTCAGCTCGAGCCCGCTCTCCGGTATCACGCCGAGCCCCCTCCACGCCGCGTCCGCCACCTCGAAGACTTCGGCGATCAGCTTCTTCGCGGCCACGTTCCCCTCCCAGGTCACCAGCCTCCCGTACTCGACCTCCGCGCCGACCCTCCCCTCGGCCAGCATCCTCAGCAGCGTGGCGATGGAGGCGAGGAGGTCGACGGGCTCGAAGCCGGAGACGACCGCGGGGAGGCCGAGCTCCCGCGCCAGCCGGTCCCACGGCTCCGCCCCCGTCACCGTCGAGACGTGGCCCGGCGCGATGATCCCCCTCACCGGCTCGAGGCCGCGCTCCACCGCCGCCGCTATGGCCCGCTTGGCTGCTGGCGGCGTCAGCCTGAGCGCGGTGATCAGCTTCAGGTTCGGGGGCACGAGGCCCTTGGCGAGCGGTAGGGCGTAGCTGGGCGCGGTCGTCTCGAAGCCGATCGCCAGGAACACGGCCTCCCGCGCGCTCCGCGCGTCCCTCACCGCGTCCGCGAAGCCGTAGACGACCCGCACGTCCCCACCGGCCGCCTTCGCCTCGATCAGGCTGCGGGCGCCGCGCACCGGCCTCAGGGCCGGGAGCCTGTAGGCGTCGCCGAACGTGTACACGGTCACGCCGTCCAGCGCCAGCTGGATCGCCGCCTCGACGCAGGCGGAGGGGGTGATGCAGACGGGGCAGCCGGGCCCCGCGACGAGCTCGACGTTCGGCGGCACGAGGCTGCGGATGCCGAAGTGCACCGTGGTCCACTCGTGGGTGCCGCAGAAGTTCATCAGCTTCACGCTCGCGAAACCCCTCGCAGCGAGCTCGCTCGCGTACCTGCGGATCAGCCTCACCGCAACCCCCGCGAGCTCCCTGCTCCTCAGCAGCGCCTGCAGAGCCTCCACGCCGCGACCCCCGCGAGCCAGGCTCTCGCACCGCCCCCTTCGGCGGCTTATCAAGCTGCCGTTTGGGGGCGCGCCGGGTACACGCTAATATTACGCTACTGGTGCAAGAGTGCCCGGGTGTGGTAAGCGCGCCAGAATTCATACCGCGCTGAGGCGAGCCCGGTCCTCGTAGACCGCTCCGGCTCGCGGCTTTGGCGTAAAAATGGAAAGAGACCATCAAATTTATTAACATCCCCGTGTCCTCCGCCCGATGAGGCGGAGGGGTGCTGTGGATGAGGCCTTGATCCTGCTCGCTGAGGCGCTGCTGTTCGCCGGCCTGCTGATCCTGTCCGCCAGGCTCTGGGCTTCGCGCGAGAACCCGTACCCGGAGCTTGTGGCGGAGCTGCTTAACGCGACGCCGCCCGACGCGGAGGTGTTCATCGTGCTGCCGCAGCCCGTCAGGATCGAGCCCGGGAGGGTTTGCTACGCTGGCGAATGCTACCCCGCGCCCATCCAGCACGTAAGGGGGCACGCGTGGTGGTGGGTGAAGGTGTACAAGCGCACCTACGCGGTTGCACAAGAGACGGCGCCATGAGAGCGGAGATGATCCACACTCACTCTACATCGATTCTCAACATAGAGCACGCGGGCGGAGTCCGCTTATCGCGTGCACCCTAGAATTGTGGAGCTGCAGATCGACCAAAACTTTATGGGCTTCGAGCCTTCGATGAACGGTGAACCCTCGGGCGAGAGGGATGAAGGAAGAGAAGCGGAAGGTTTGGGAGAAGTGGGGCTTAGCGCGCGGCGCGGAAAAGGGGATGTGGGAGGAAGTCCTTGATTCGGAGGCGCGAGGTTTCGCCTCAGAGGACGAGGTGGCGTGGGAGGTCGAGCGGGGCGGCGAAAGCGAAGATAGGCTCTGCGCCTGGCGGGAGCGGAGAGCTAAGCGGCTCTTATAAGGCGGAAACTCATTGAGCCGCAGCAGCGAAGCGCTCGCGGGCTGGCAGCGACCTGAAGGGGGCGCCGGTGAGCGCTAGCGCTCGTAGAGCTCGCGCGAACGCTCAAGGGGGAGGAGGCGTAAGCGCGCCGAGCCTCCGGCTGGTGCGCGCGCGCTCAACCTAGCTAGCAGGTTAGGTGGAAGGCGCCGAGGACGCGGGCGCCGCTCCGCACGAGCTGGTTGTACAGCTCCACCGCCCTCCTCGTGTCGGCGATGTACACTTTCACGCCCCTCCTCCTGAAGTGCTCGACAACCTCGTCGAGCACCTCCATCATCCCGCTGTAGCCGGTGCCCACGACGACGCAGTCCACGTCCGCGCTCGCCGCCTCGCCCAAGTCCTCGAGCGCCAGCAGGTGCCCCTCCCTCCTCCACCACGGGCTCAGCACGCCGCTCGGCGTCACGAGGACGTCCCTCTCGTACACCCTCCCGCCCACCACGATCCTCCCGAACCTGTACTCCTCGACGAGCGGCTGAGCCACGGGCAAACGGCGGAGACCGGCTTAAAAAACGCGCGGGGCGGAAGCGTTTTAGGCTCGAGCGCGCTGGGGGCTCGTGGAGCAGGAGGTTTACGACGTACTGGTCGTGGGGGCTGGGATCGCGGGGTTGACCGCTGCGCTCTACGCGGTGAGACAGGGGTTGAGGACGCTGGTGGTGGGGGCCGACCTCGGCGGCCAGCTGCTCCTCGCCCCCGAGATCCAGAACTACCCGGGCTTCGAGAGCGTCCGCGGCTTTGAGCTCGCCAAGCGCGTCGAGGCGCAGGCGAGGGCTTTCGGGGCCGAGATCGTCTTCGACGAGATCGTTGAGCTGAGGAGGGAGGGGAACGCGTTCGTGGCGAGGGGGTTGAACGGCGAGTACAGGGCCCTCTCCGTCATTTTAGCCTGCGGGAAGGCGCCGAAGGAGCTCGGGGTCCCCGGCGAGGGGGAGCTGAAGGGGAGGGGGGTCTCCTACTGCGTCGTCTGCGACGCGCCGCTCTTCAGGGGAAGGACGGTCGCGCTGGTCGGTTGGGGCTACCACGGGCTCGAGAACGCCGGCGTGCTGGCGAGCCACGCCAAGAAGGTCTACTGGGTGTTCCCGGGCGAGAAGCCGTACGAGGACGAGGAGGCGGTCCAAGCGCTGCTGGCGCGCGGCAACGTGGAGCTCGTGCCGAGGGCCCAGCCGGTGGCGATCAAGGGCGAGAAGAGGGTGGAGGCGCTCGTCGTCAGGGATAGGGCTACGGGCGAGGAGCGGGTGCTGCAGGTGGACGGGGTCTTCGTGGAGATCGGCTACGAGCCGAAAACCGGCTTCCTGAAGGGCTTCGTGCAGCTGAACGAGCGCGGCGAGGTCGTGGTCGACAGGGAGTGCAGGACCTCGCAGCCGGGCGTTTTCGCCGCCGGCGACGTCACGGACCTCCCCTACAAGCAGGCGGTCATCGCGGCCGGCATGGGCGCGATCGCGGCGCTATCCGCCTACAGGTACGTGATGGAGCTCAAGGGTAGGAGGGTCGCGGCCGTCAGCGACTGGAAGCACATCGAGAGGAGGGGAGGAGCGCAGCTCGCGCTGAAGCTCTAGCGCGCAAGCTTTTTCCGCCGTAGACCTCGAAGCCGCAAGCGGTGATGACACCTCCTCTCAGCCGAGAGGTGACGCAACCTCACGGTAGCTGAGCCGCCGCTAACTACAGGCGACAGCTGCCACCGCTCGGCGCCAGCTACGTGCAAAGGACGCTACGCCTTCAGTCGCCACAGGAGCTAGGGCTTCCTTCGCGCTCCGCGCGAGCCCCCTCGTACGAGCTGCTGAGCGTGCGGCAGCTCCCTAAAGAGATCGTTCAACTTCCTAGCGTGAGAGAGGCGAAAGGTTTACCAGGCTCCTTTGGCTGAAAGCCGGCGATTTTTATGGCGGCGGTGATCCTCGTCGCGGGGCTTGTACCCTTCGATTCGGGCAAGACGTGGTTCACGCTCGGCGCCGCGCTGGCGGCTCGAGAGAGGGGGTTGAGAGTCGGCGTTTTCAAGCCGGTTGCAGCCCACAACCTCTGGTACAGCCCCAGAGCGGTGAGGAAGAGCCTGGAGCTGAAGCTGCTCGTGGGGAACGACGTGCTGCTCTACCGCGAGAAGGGGTTGGTGGAGGACATCGGGGTTTCGAACCCCGTAGCGGTGGCAACCGCCCCGCCCGACCCCAGCGCGTACGCCAGCGTCGGGGATTACATGCGGGAATTCGAGGACGTCGGAAGGATCGCCGTCCTCTCGAGGGTTTACGCGTTCGACGAGCGGGCCCACTCCCACTACGTTCACGCCGAGAACCTGCGCAAGATGGGCGCGCGAGTTCGCAGGCTCGTGGAAAAGATGGGCGGCGCGCTAGGGGCGGCGCCCAGGAGCTTCGCCGGCCTATCCGCGTACCTAACCTCGAACGAGGTTGCAGCCAACCTCGACAAGTGCCTCCGAGAGCTCGAAAGAGGCAGAGACCTTGTGTTCGTGGAGAGCTTCAACGACGCCGTAGCCCCTTACGGCGCGCTGCTGGAAAGCGTCGACGCAGCGGTCATCGTCGCCCCCGGCAAAGCGTACGTCTACCGCGACGCGAGAAAGCTGCGCGAAGTTTCTCGGAAAGCCTTCGAAAGGTGGGGGTGGGCCGGCTTCCGCACCAGCTACGTTTTCGACTCGCTGAAACCCGACTTCTCGGTGGAAACCGGCTTCGCCGCCAAACCCTCTGCGCGCAAGCCGCACAGGGAGTTCATCGACAAAATCGCCAGCCTCGTAGCGCCATCAAAGCGAAACTCACCAGAATAGCGCAGCACGGCGGGCAGCTTCAAGCGCGGAGGGCGGTCTTCGCCGCAGGGGCGCACGCTTGGACGACGTCGAGGCAACGATGCACGAGAAAAAGCCTGTTCTTTACCGATCCGAGATCGTTAAATCTCTAAATTTCTAGCTTTATTTTCATTCCAAAAATTCTTATTAAAGGCGCGCAGTTTTAAATGCGCTCCCGCTCCAGGCCCCCGTGATAGGGGTCGTCGGCACCGGTTTGATGGGGTACCCCATCGCTAAGCGCCTCCTCGCGGCCGGTTACCCGGTTGTCGTGTGGAACAGGACCCGCGAGCGCGCCCTGCCCCTGGCTCGCGAGGGGGCGGCGGTGGCCGAGAGCGTGACGGAGCTGGCGGAGAAGTCGGAGCTCGCGCTGGTCGTGGTATCCGACGACGAGGCTTCCGCGAGCGTCCTCGAGCAGCTGACCTCCGCGAAGAGGGGTTTGGACGTGGTGAACCACAGCACGGTGACGCCCATGCACGCGCGTTGGGCTCACGGGCTGTGCGGTGAGCGGGGGTGCAGGTACCTGACGCTGACCGTGATGGGCGGGCCCACCGAGGCGGAAAGGGGCGAGCTGGTGGGGATGGCGGGCGGCGACCGGGAGGTGCTGGACAGGTGGGGCGAGGCGATCGGCAGGTACGTGAGGGAGGTGGTCTACGTCGGCTCGGCGGAGGCCGCGGCGGCGCTCAAGCTGGCGATCAACAGCATCTACTTCTCCTCGATGCTCAGCGTCGCGGAAGCTCTGCTCCTCGCCGAGAGGTGGGGGATAGGCTACGAGAAGTTCCGGGAGGTGGCGGACAAGCTGTGGATCAAGGTGCTGCTCGACCGGTACGCGGGGAGGCTGCTCTCCGAGAAGCAGCCCCTCAGGTTCAGGATGCGGCTGGCCGCGAAGGACATGCTGTACGCGGTGCTCGCCGGCTTCAGCAAGGGTCAGCCCCTGCCGCACATCACCGCGATAGCGCAGACGTTCCTCGAGGCGACCACCATCGGGGGGCTGGGCGAGGAAGATTACACGAAAGTGTATCGCTTCCTGCGCAGCACCCAAGCCGACAGGGCAACGTCTACGAAAAGCGGGTGAAAGGCGGGGAAGATGGGGGGTCGAGCTATCGGCGGCCCTCAGCAACCCGGCAGCTCCCCTCTCGAAGCGTGCCTAGGAAGCTCCCGCTCGCCTCGGAGGGAAAAATGTGAAGCCGAGTTCCTCCACGTGCCCGGAAGTTTACCGCGTCCTCTAGAGCTTCCATCAGGGCTAGGGCTATCGCCATGTGGCCGGCGAAGGTCGGGTGAACCGCTTCGGGGGCGTAAGCGGTGGGTTCCCGGTGCTTTATCAGCTCCTGGAACATCGCGTGCAGGTTCACGTATATCGCGCCGAACTCCCTGCTGAGCTTCTCCACCTTCTCTACGTAAGCTGGCAGGGTTTCGAGCACCTTCCTCCGGAAGCTGCCCCCTACGGTAGCCCTGCTGATGTAGAAGGGCGCGAGGAGCACCAGCTTCACGTCGCGCAAGCGTTCCCTCGTCATTTCCAGGATCTCCCTGTAGTTCCTGATAGTAGCTTTCCGGGTCGAAGCCCGGCTGCCCTCCCAAATGCCTGTGGACGTCGTTGATGCCTATGAGGATGGACACCCAGTCTGGGTTTAGGCTGAGCACGTCGTCCTCCCACCGGCTCTTCAGGTCGACGACGGTGTTCCCGCTCACCCCCGCGTTGACGACGTTCACCTTCAGCTCCGGGTGCTTCACCAGCAGGAGGTTGTAGAAGAGGTAGACGTAGCCGTTGCCGAGAGGCGGGAACTGGAACCGCCCGCTATCGGTGATGCTGTCGCCCGCGAAAACTATCGTCTCGCCCGAGCGGAGCTTGATCCCCGGCACGAGGGGGACGCCCGCAAGCTGGGAAAAGTGCTTTACGGTTCGCACTACGCGCTTACGCGGGTGGGCGGCGCAGCCGGGGCTGCCGGGCGTGCGGCGCTGGGCTTCGTCTCAGCATATGCGCGGAACCAGCTCCCCGGTGGGGGGTTCGAGTATCCTGTGCCCTCCCACCTCCGTTCTCAGCAGCACGAGCCCGGCGTAGCGCCCTCCCTCCCGCACCTCCCCGACAATCCTGGCGTCGGGGAAGCCGCAAGCGCGCAGGTCCTTCAGAACCTCCTCCGCCACGTCCCCGCTCACCCCGAGCACAGCCGCCCCCTCGCTGGCGAGGTAGAGCGGGTCGAGACCGAGCAGCTCAGCGTAGCTGCGCACCGCCGGCCGCACGGGCACCTCGGACTCCTCGACGACGATGACGGTTCGCGTCTTCTTCGCCCACTCGTTGAGCACGGCCGCGAGACCCCCGCGCGTCGGGTCCCTCGCGGCGTGCACGCTGCTGCGCCACTTCTCGAAGACCTTGAGGAGGGGGGTCAGGGGTTTGACGTCGCTCGCCAGGCCCTCCCCCTCCACCTCCAGCCCGTGCTGGAGCGCCAGTATCGTGGCGCCGTGGTCGCCCAGGTAGCCGGTCACGATTAGCTTGTCGCCGGGCTTCAGCTCGACGTCGGCGATCGGCCGCTCGGCGAACCCGATGCAGGTCGTGGAGATGACGATCGAGTCGAGCGAGCTTTTCGGCATCACCTTGAAGTCGCCGCCCAGCAGCGCGACGCCCTCGCTGCGCAGGACGCTGAGGAACGAGTCGAAGACCCGCTCGAGGAACTCCACGTCGAGGCCCTCAGCCGCGACAATCGTGTCCAGCATCGCCACCGGCCTCCCGCCCATCACGACGACGTCGTTGATCGAGCCGCACGCCGCGAGCTTGCCGATGTCTCCACCCGGGAATACCGGGGGGCTAACCGTGTAGGCGTCAGCGGATACGACCACGTGCCCGCCGCCGGGCAGCGGGATCGTCGCCCCGTCGTCGGCCGCGTGGAGCCCCACCCCTCCCAGCGTCCCCAGCCGCTCCTCCACCCGCGAGAACACCAGCCTCTCGAGCAGCTCGCCCATCTCCCTGCCTCCAGCCCCGTGAGCTAGGGTCAGCTTGCCGCCCACGGTTCCCGCAGTCCCTCCGCCGCGCTTAACCCTTGCGCGGCACCTCCCGGAGCTTGTAAGCGCCGTACTTCATCCATGCCGCCCTCATGGCTTCTAAGTTCTCAGCCGGGTAGAGCATGCTGTGACACCACCACTGCTCGATTACCCGCCGCTGGGCTACGATTACCCGATCCGCGGGCCACCAGCTTGACCTCGCGCTCAACGTCGAAGGGGGTTCCCAAATCCAGCGTGCTCGCGCTAACCCCACCCCACAGCGCCACTTTCCCCCGGTAGGACGAGTGCAGGGCGATCCAATCGTTGCACTCCCGCTGGATGTTCAGCACGTCAACCCCCATCTCCACGAGACCCGGCACGAGCTCCTCCACTCGGCCGTCGCTGTGCTGGTAAACGATCAAACCGTACTGCTTCGCTACCCTGTAGAGCTTCTCCTGCCACGGCTTCACGAACTCCCTCCACCAGCTCAAGCTGAAGAGGAGCCTATCGTTCATCCCCCAATCGTCGCCGTACATCACCATGTCCACCTCCAGCTCGGTCGCCAGCTTCTCCGTCAACCCGATCTTCACCTCGGCGATGCGCTCCATCAAGCGCTTGACCGCTTCAGGGTACCTGTACGACCAGACGAAGAGCCTACGCATGCCGACAAGGAGCCAAGCCCTCTCGAAGAGCCCCACCCGTTGTCGCCAGCCACGAGGACCCAGCTCCTATCCACCCCTTTGAGCGCGGATCTCGCCGCGCCGGTATCCGCAGCCTCGGGCGAGGGGAAGGGGTAGTCGTCCACCATACGGGGGTCGGTTAGAGGGTGGGAGACCGGGAAACTCCCCGACCGGGGGTCGCGAAGCACCCACTCGACCCCCCAAGCGTCTCTACCGCTCGCGCAGTGCTCGACGAGGCCGTGGCTCACGACCGCCACCGAACCCTCGAAGAGCGGGCATGGCAGCTAGTAGGGCTCCTCGCCCTCCAGGGCGGTGAGCAGGTTTTCCCTCGGCGTTAGCACGCTCACACGTTCGCGCGGCGAGTTAAAAAGCAACATAGCTAAGGTTTTAGATCGCCAGGTACCGCGGAGTCCTCGGTGGACGAGGAAGAGAGAATTATCGGGGTGTTCGAGGGGCGGGACGTGGGTGTCCCCTTTAACATCAGGCACGAATACTGGTACCACGTCAACAAGGCTGCGGGCACCCTGCCGCCCGAGTACGCGGGGCTCGGCTTAGCTGAGATCTGCCGAGCGTGGGGCGCCAGCTGGAGGTGCTACAGCGGCTACTACGTTGAGAGCTGCGTGAAAGCCTCGTACGAGGGGGTGGAGTTCGCGTTCGAGCGCGCTGGGAGCAGGGCCGTGGTGGTCGCTAGGACGCCGTGCGGCGAGCTGCGGAGGGTGGTAGCCTTCGACCAGTGGGGCCTCTCGTCGCAGACGCTGGAGCACCCCGTGAAGAGCGTGAGCGACTTCAGGGCCCTCGAGTGCCTCCTCGAGAGCGTGAGGGTCGAGTTCGACCACGCGGCGTACGAGAGGCTGAAGCGCGCGGTCGGCGGCAACGGCATCGTCTCTTGCTTCTTCCCCCGCACCCCGCTCCAAGCCCTCTTCCTCGACTGGGCGGGAGTGCCGGGCACGCTCAGGCTGTTGAGGCTGGAGAGGGATAGGGTCGAGGAGTT
>JAPWTS010000139.1 GCA_028275925.1 Thermofilales archaeon | reverse complement strand
ATGTGGGCGCCGAAAACCTGTGGGCGATCCTCCGGCCGCGGAGCGTGGCGGTGATCGGGGCTTCGAGGGACCCGAGCAAGATCGGTTCCAGGATCCTCCGCAACATCCTCTCTTCCGGTTTCCGCGGCGCTGTCTACCCTGTGAACCCGAACGCGAGCGAGGTTTTGGGTTTGCGGTGCTACGCGAGCGTCCTGGACGTCCCGGGGCCGGTGGATCTCGCGGTGGTCGCGGTGCCGGCGAAGCTGGTCCCGCAGGTTGTGGAGGAGTGCGGGAGGAAGGGCGTGGGGGCTGTAGCGGTCATCTCCAGCGGCTTCAAGGAGGTGGGGAACGAGGAGCTCGAGAAGCGGGTGGTGGAGACCGCGAGGAAGCACGGCCTGCGCATCCTCGGGCCCAACATCGTCGGGGTGTGGGACACGAGGACGCCGATCAACTACAGCTTCATCGACGCGAACCCCCTGCCGGGTTCCATCGCGTTCGTGTCCCAGAGCGGAGCCTTGATGACCTCGCTCCTCTGGTGGACGAGGGAGAGGGGGATAGGCTTCTCCTGCCTCGTCAGCATCGGGAACCGAGCCGACGTGGGCGAAGCGGACCTGCTGGCCCTGCTGCGCGAGGACCCGGAGACGAGGGTCGTCGCGATCTACATGGAGGGGTTGGGGGAGGGCGAGGGGAGGAGGTTCCTCGAGGAAGCTTCGAAGACGGCGGCTGTGAAGCCGGTGATCGTCCTCAAGGCTGGGAGGAGCGAGGCGGCGGCGGAGGCGATACGCTCGCACACAGGCTCGCTCGCCGGCTCCGACGAGGTGTACGAGGCGGCGCTGAAGCAGGCCCGCGCGCTGAGGGCCCCCGGCCTCCGCGAGCTGTTCAACTGGGCCCTCGCCCTCGCGCTCTCGCCGGAGCCCGGGGAGGGGACGGCGGTGATCCTGACGCACGGTGGCGGCGCCGGCGTGATAGCGGCCGACGCGCTCAGCGCCACGGGCGTCCCGCTGGCCCCCCTCCCCCAGGACCTCCAGGAGCGGCTCCGCAACTTCATGCCGCCCTTCGGCAGCGCGCGCAACCCCGTGGACCTCACGGGGATGATGACGGCCGAGAGCTTGAGGGGCGCGCTCGTCGAGGTGCTCCGCGACCCTAGGGTCGGCGCCGTGCTCGTGTGGGCCGGGCAGGGCGCCATCCCGACGCCGGAGGAGCTGGGCGAAGCCGTGCTCTCCGCCGTGAGGGAGGCGGGGCTCGCGAAGCCGCTGGTCGTCTCGATCACGGGGGGCGAGGAGTGCAGGGGGGTTCTCAGGAAGCTGATCCAAGCGGGGGTGCCGGCCTACGAGTCGCCGGAAGACGCCGCCAGCGCGCTGGCGGCCGTGTACAGGTACTACCGGCGCAGGAAAGAGAGAAAGGGTGAACCTGCGAGGGTTGAGGGCGACAGGGCTCGCGCGGGGGAGATCATCGGGAGGGCGAGAGCCGAGGGTAGGGCGCTCCTCACACCCGTCGAGTCGTTCGAGGTGGCGCGGGCCTACGGGATCCCGGTCGTCGAGCACGCTTTCGCTCCCGACCTCGAGGCGGCCGCGGAAGCCGCTCGAAGGATCGGGTACCCCGTAGCCCTCGCCGTGGAGACGCCCGACGTGGCGCACAAGACCGAGGTCGGCGGCATCGCACTCAACGTCAAGTCGGAGGAGGAGCTGCGCGAAGCTTACGCGAGGGTGATGGGGGAGTTCGCGAGGAGGGCGCCGGGAGCCAGGGTCTTCGGCGTCTCGGTGAGGAAGATGGTGCCTAGGGGGTTCGAGGTCTTCGTGGGGGCGAGGCGCGACCCCGTCTTCGGGCCCGTCGTCAGCTTCGGGTGGGGCGGCGTCGAGGTCGAGCTGATAAGGGACGTCTCAGTGAGGGTGGCCCCCCTGACGTGGGAGGACGTAGAGGAGATGGTGGCGGAAACGAGGGCTGGGAGGGCCCTCAAGGGCTACAGGGGGCCCCCGCTCGACGAGGGGGCGGTGAAGTCGGCCATCGCCGGCGTCGCTGCGCTGATCGAGGACTTCGAGGAGGTGGCGGCGGTCGACGTGAACCCCATCTTCGTCTACGAAAAGGGGGCCGTGGCGGTCGACGTGAAAGTCTACTTGAGAGCGTAGCGCTCTCTCAAGCCTTTTATACATCTGGCAGCCGGCCGGCCCGATGGAGTTCCCGGAAAAGCTGAGCCTTGAAGATATCAGGAGGGTTCGGCCGAGCAAGTACGCGGGCCTCGATGGAGACGTGATCAGCTTGGGCTTAGCGGAATCCGACTTCGACATGCCGAAGGAGGTCAAGGAGGCGATGATCAACGCGATCCTGGAGGGCAGGTACCACTACGAGGTGGGCGGGGTCCCCGAGTTCCTGGAAGCCGCGGTGGAGAAGCTGCGGAGGTTCAACGGGATCGACGCTACGGAGGAGGAAGTGCTGCCGACGGTCGGAGCGATGAACGGGATATGGCTCGCGTACAAGGTACTCCTCAAGCCGGGGGACCACGCCGTCGTCGTGACGCCCACCTACCCCCCGCTGATAGAGCGGCCAAAGAGCTTCCAGGCTGAGGTAACCGAGGTGAGAGCGGGAGAGGACTGGCACTTGGACATCGAAGCGATCGAGAGGGCGTTAACGGACAGGACGAAGGTGATAACGATCTGCAACCCCAACAACCCCACCGGCGCGGTGTACACGAGGGACGAGCTGGAGCAGCTGGCCGAGCTGGCGGTGAGGCGCAACCTCTACGTGATCTCGGACGAGCTCTACGAGCACCTCACGTACGACGGTAGGAGGCACGTGAGCATCGCCTCGCTGCC
>JAPWTS010000134.1 GCA_028275925.1 Thermofilales archaeon | reverse complement strand
GTCTACCAGTTCAGCGAGGTAGGGAAGATGAAGAGGCCGAGGAAGGTGATATTGCAGCTGCCGCTCGCCGATGCTCTGCACCCCAACTGCGGTTGCTACATCGAAGATGACAAGCTAATCGTGAGGCTGGGCAACAGGGAGCGGCTGGAGCTCCCGCTGCCGGAGAGAGCGCTGGAGTGGCTTCAAGAGAAGGAGAGGGAGGTTGCCCCTTTGGAAGTTACGAAGATCGTGAGAATCCAATGGCGCGAAGACGAGCACCCCGAGCTTCTCAAGGTGCAGATCGTGCTGAGGGTCGAGCGCAGAAAACCAGAGATGCCGGATCCCAAGGGCGCGCTGCTCTGCTACGTGGACGCGAACAGCGACTACGGGATCGTCGCCGTTTACGCTGTTTCCGACGGGAAAGAAACAAAGATTTTGGAGACCCCCAAGTTGCGGCCCCCGAACAGGAGCAGGCGCTTAAGAGAGGCTGCTAAAAGGATGCGCGCCGCAGCTTACGGTCGCAAGCCGAGCGTGAACTACGCGCTCGCGAGGCTCTCGATGCGGTTCGACGCGAGAGGCTGGGTGAAGGCGGCCGCCGCGCAAATTTTCAGGAAAGCTTTCCAGAGGGCGAGCGGGAGGAGCTTGATGATGAACTTTGACATACCGGATCCAGAGTCGATAAAGAACTCTTATCTACAGAAGACATTGCTTTCTTTAAGGAATGTTGCCGATAACTTGGCTAAATGGTTCGGCGTCTACGCCACCTTCGAGTGCTACCCTTCAACCGCGTGCCCGTACTGCGGCTCGAAGCTCAAAATGGCGTACACGAAGCGCACAAGAATCGCCTACTGCCGGAAGTGCGGATTCTACGACGACCGCGACTTCGTACCATTCTACCACTGGCTCAAAGCGCTGGGTTTACCGATGCCGAAGCACCCCTTGCAGAGAATCGAGCTGCCGGAGGAGCTGCGCCGAAAGCTTAGCAGCGTACGACCCGGGAGCCCTGGATGAGGGCCGACGAGTTGGCGGGGAGGCGCTCTGGCGCCGCCCCGCTGCCCGTGCGCGCGCCGGGCGCACCCGGCGGACGCCGGGATGATGCCGGGAGCTGAGCCGAGGGGCCCGGTGCTGGGCCCCAAGCGGTGAGGGGTTCACCCCCGTGGGCCCGCCGGAGCGGTGACAGGCGGGCCAGAGGGGGCAGAAAAGCGCGGGCAAACCCGCGCGGGCGCGCGCGAGCGCGCTATGGCGTCGATCCACTCCCGCGCCCTGGGCCCGTAGACGGGGTGGCCGCCGAGCCAGTACACGAAGACGTTCACGTCGACGTAGCTTTTCTCGACCAAAGCTCCCTCACCGCCTCGACGAGGAAGGAGTCGAGGTCCTCGGGCCACGACTCGACCTTGAAAGCGCCGAAGTACGCTTCACCCACGGACTTCAGCGGCTCGATCACCACGACCCCATCCCGCGCTTCGACTTTCGCGAACCCACCCTCCTTCAAGCCCACCTTCTCCCGCACTCGCTTCGGTATGACCAACCGGCCCTTAGGATCGACCCTAACGATGGCCACGCGCTGAACTTCATCCCACCTATATAAGCATTGTTTCGAAGTTCCCACTGAAAGAGACGATCCGAGCGCAGCTTAAATTCGGGCCCGCCGAAGCGCTGTGGGGCGGGCGGTGACCAGCCGGGCGCCCAGCTTGGTTGTAGGCTCCACCTGGGTAACGTCCACGCTATGCCACTCTCTGCTCAGGGTTGAGCCGTACTCCTCCTGCCCCTTCGCCTGCTCGTACTGCTACGCTAGGTGGTACGGCTGGGGCCCCGGCGGCGCCGCGGAGGGTGCGCCAGAGATGATCGCGGCTTTCGAGAGGGTTGCGCGGCTCGTTAGGAGGAGGGGGCTGCGGCCGATCCCCTTCAGGTTAGCGACGCTCGTGGACCCCTTCCCGCCCCAGGAGGCTGGAGCGAAGCTGACGCTGCGCGCGCTCGCAATAGCGCTCGAGCACGAGTACCCCATCATCGTCAACGCGAAGGGCGTTCTCTACGCGAAGGAGCCCTGGAGGGGCGCGCTGCGCAAGCTCGCCGAGAGGGGGCTCGCCCTGCTCCAGGTCTCGCTCTCATCCACAAACGGGGCGGCGCAGCTGGAGCCCCGGGCTCCGCCGCCGGCCGAGAGGCTGGGCAGCGCGGCTCAGCTGGCGGAGGAGGGGGTTCCCGTGGCTGTGCGCGTTTCGCCCCACATCCCTCGCCTCTCGCCCACGCGGCGCGAGGAGGTCGAAGAGTTCGCGTCCAGATTGAGGGAGATGGGCTTCAGGCACCTGATCCTGGAGTTCCTGAGGGGTGAGCCGCGGCTTTTCGAATCCCTAGCCGAGAGGCTCGGGGCCGCGGAGCTGCGCGAGGTTGAGCCGTACAGCTTGAGGGAGGCCGGCGGCGCGCCCCCCCTCGTCAGGGTGCGGCTGCCGTTGAGGGTGGGCGTGGCGCTCGCCTACGCCGAGGCGGCCAGAAGGGCCGGGCTCGCCTTCGCGACGTGCATGGAGGGGCTCTTCGAGCTGCACACGGCGCCCGACTGCTGCGGGGCCTACCTCCTGAGGGACGCGGCCTTGCGCCCCACGCTGGGCGACGTCTACTGTCACGTCGCCTCGAGGGGGCCGGCGAGCCCGGCCGAGGCGGCGGCCGCGTGCGCGAGCTGGGGCAGGGTCTGCGGGAGCGAGTTGCTGGAGTACCCGAGGCCAATCTCTAAGCCCCTGAGGTACCACGAGAGGAGGCTGTGGAGGGCTCTCGGCGACGCGCGCCTGCTCGAGCGGCTGACGCCCAACCTCAGGCTGGAGGGCGGGCTCGTGGTCGCCAGAAGGCTCTCCGAGCCGCGCTAGGGTAAAAAGTGCTGGCCGCGCGCCGGCGGCGTGGCGGGCGTCCGAGTCTACCCGAACGAGAAGGTGAGGAGGGTTGTGGCGGCGATCCCGCCGGGACACAAGCACGTCAGGCTCGTGATCGAGCTCGAGGACCAAACGATCGTGCTCCAGGAGGCCGCGGCTGCGGCGATCGCGAGGGCCTACGTCGACGTCGTCAC
>JAPWTS010000044.1 GCA_028275925.1 Thermofilales archaeon | reverse complement strand
ACCAGCTGGTCGAAAGCGGGAAGGGAGAAGAGGAAGTGCTCGCCGAGATCGCCGTGCTGCTCTCTCAGCGAGGGAACTGAGCGCGACAGAAAGTAAAAAGAGGTAAGGTTGGTTTAGCGCGTTAGCCTCCGGGCGTACCGTGCCAGGGGCTGTCCCTCCAAACGGCTTCCCAGAACTCCTCCTCCGAGAGCGTTTCCGCTTTCGCGATCTTACCCTTGATGTCTGTGAGCACGCGGTGGTGCTTAACCTCGTCCTCGTAGATCGCCGCGAGCAGCAGTCGCATCCTGGGGTCCGCGACCTCCTCGAGCAGCTTCCTCGTCTCCTCGATCATCCGCCTCTCAGTTTCTATGTGCCGGTCGATGACCTGGGCCACGAGCTTCAGGTCCTCGCGCACGAGACCCGGCTGGTGCCAGCCGACCACGATCTTCAGCATCGCCTCGTAGAGGCCGGCGTGCTTCTCCGAGTCGCTGGCGATCGCCTCGATCACGGCGCCGATCACCGTGGCGTACTTCACCGACTCGGCGAGCCCCCTCAGCTCCTCCGCGTACTTGCGCTCCGCCTCGGCCAGCCTCCGCAGAGCCTGGGCTACAGCCTCCACGCCCCTCACCTCTGCTTGAGCACGGCGACGCCGCGCTCGTACCTGACCCTCACGGCTACCGTCTCCCAGGCCCTGAACGCGTGGTAGCCGTCCTCGGGGCCCAGGTAAGCCACCTCCGTGTCGGCGCCGAGCACGAGGTCGAGGACCCTGGGGGTGGCTGAGACGACGAAGACGGTGTCGTCGGGCAGCGAGGGGGTCGCGACCACTTCGGCCAGCGCCTTGACCCTAGTCAGCTCCATGACTCCGGTCCTCTCGTGCACCGCGAGCAGCTTCGCGTACCTGCCGGAGCTGACGAAGGCGACGAAGGGTGGGGTCGCCTGGGCTTTGACCAGCTCGGCGACAGCGGCGGCGATCTCGCTCAAAGCGGCCCCGGGCTCGTCCCAGCTCGTGGCCGGGAGCCTAACGGCCTCCTTCAGGTTCGCGAGCGCCTCCAGCACCACCCTGTCCTCGCTGGAGCCGAGCTCCACCGCGGCCCTAAGCGCGTCCGCGAGCTCCGGCGGCTGCTTCGCCGCTCTCGCGTAGTCGATAGCCCGCTGGCTCAAGCGGAACTTGACCGCCAGCTCCTTCAGCGGTAGAACCTCGCCCTGACCTCCCGGCTTCTCGAGAGGAACCGCGTAAGCGCCCCTGCCGACCCGGGTGACCGGGAGGTGGCGCCTGAACACCCTAGCGGAGTCGGCGGCGGACCTGAACTGGCTCAGAAGGTAGCTCCACTCTTCGGCCGTCAACGGCTCGGCTTGGGCCTCGGCTTGAGGCGGGTCGGGGACCGCGACGCCGGTGAGCTCCGCCACCTCCCTCGCTCCAGCCTTCAGCTCCTCAACCTGCTCGGGGTCAAGGCTTTTCAGCACCGCGAGGAACTCGCCGATGTGGGTCTTCTCCTCGCGCGCGATGTCCTCGAACACCCTCCTCATCCGCTCGTCCTCGATCGCCCGAGCAAGCTGGAGGTAGAGGCTCACGGCGTCGAGCTCCGCGATTATGGAAAGCCTCAGCGCGTCGGCAACCTCCTCCCTAGACAGCTTCCTGCCCGGAGGGAGATCCAGCGGGTGCTTAGACAGCACGCCTCGTCCCCGGTGAGCGGTAGGGAGGTCGGTTAATATGATTTTCTACGAGCACTTTCCCCTAGCGCGAAAGCTTTCAAGGGGTTGGCACTTGAAATATATGCAAGAATTTTTAGAGTATTAATGCCTCCGGTATACCCTAGTGCGCTAGCGGAAAAATTTTTAGCGAACGGTGCGAGCTTTCTGTGCCGCCAAATGCTCCCCGTCGTCATCGTCGCGGGCGGTGTTGCGAGCAGGCTGAGACCCTACTCGGAAGAGCGGCCGAAAAGCCTCATGGAGCTGGAGCCTGGTCTCACGATTGCCGAGTTCATACTAGAGAGGTTCAGGAGAGCTGGGCTCTCGCCGGTCTACCTAGTTACGAGGAAGGAGTTCGTCGAAGCGTTCCGCTCCAAGCTCGGCCCCTCGGTGGTGGTCTTAACTGTGGATAGAGAAGAGTTTGGCAACCTGTACAGCGTGTACACGGCCCTCAAGCACGTGAAACCCCCGTTCCTCGTCGCGATGTCCGACCACGTTTTCGAGTACGAGATGCTGAAGCGCGTCCTCTCCCACCGCTCGAGCAAGGCTTTCACCGTGTGCCTCGACAGGAAACCCTCCCGCGCGGAGGCCCAGGAGGGCTTGAAAGTGAAGCTCGCCGGGGGTGTCGTGGTCGCGGTCGGGAAGAACCTGGAATCGAGGTACGGTATCGACACGGGCTTGATTCTCGTTAGGGAGAAGGCTTACGCTTACGTTGAAAGGGTGATTTCGGAGAAGGGGCCCACTGCGTCGATCGGCGATGCGCTCGACCTAGCGGCTAAGGATGGCGAAGTGGATTACGTAGACGTAACGGGCCTCCTCTGGAAGGACGTGGACACTGTTGAAGACCTAGCGAAAGCTAGGGCGCTTTTCAAGAAGATCCTCATCAGGGATTACGGGAAGAGGTGCTCGGGGCCGCTGACGCTAGCGCTCATCCGACCTGCGACGCTAAGGCTCGCTTCTCTCGAACCCCCCAACGCTCGGGCTAGAGCGGCGCTCCTAGCAGCGGCGCTTCTTCTCGCGCTCGGAGCGCTAGCGCTGATCGCTACCCCACACCTGCAACCGCTTCTAGCTTTCGCGCTTTTATACGCGGTTGCTTTCCTCGGGGACCTAGCCGACCTCGCCGCCGTTTTAGCGCGGAGGGGGGAGGGCTTGGTGAGGGTCGTCGCGCTCACCGAGCTGGTCGCGGAGGTGGGCGTCCTCTCGCTAATCGCGACCGCGCTAGGCGAGCGAGTCCCTCACGCGCTTACCGCGCTCGCGGCGGCCAGCTCGGCGGTACCAATCTTCCTTGGGCGCGGAGGGGGTAGACCGGGCAGGTCGGCGTGGGTTGCGGACCCCCTCCTGAAGTACGCCGCGACGGCTGCGATCGCGTTTGCGGGCTTCGGGCCGGCCGCCCTAGCTTACTGGGTTTGCAGCAACCTAGCTGCCGCGTGGCCCGGGGAGGTGCTGGCTGCACCGCCTAAGCCTGCCGGTGAAGCGTTCCCCAGGCTCGGAGCGGGGGTGAAGCGCGCGGAGCGTAAACTGAGGGCGGCCGCAGCGAGCGGTTTCAAGCTGGCGCTAGCCCTCCTGGTGCTCTCCTACGCGCAGAGCTACCTCGGCGACGTGGTCCTCCTCAACCTCGAATGGCTGGAGCTGAAGGTGGGGGACGTGGTGCCGCTTTTAGCGCTCGTGGTCACCGTGTACTACGGGTACAGGGTCCTGATCGGGGCGAAGGTCCTCGTGGACGCGCTAGCTGTGAAGGTGGTGAGGGCTCTCGGGGTGACGGAGAGCGTAGCCAGGCACATAGGCTTGGACGCGCTGTACCTCCTTGCAGCCTGGCTGGCGCTGGCCTTCGTACCGAAAGCCCTGCAGCCCGTGCCGGTGTTCGGGAGCGTCCTGTCGCGCGCGGCCGCTCTAGCGCTGCTAACGATAGTCGTCGTGCTCCTTTACGACCTCGTCAAGGTGGTTTACGCGACGTTCGAGGACGCCTTCAAGCGCGCGTTGAAGAGCGTGACTGAGGCGGTGGGCGAAGGTGAGGCGTAAAGCCGTCCTCCGCTTCCGAGGCTTCTTTAACGGGCGGGGAGGGCCGACGCCAGTAGCCCTCCTCGAGCACTTCGGGACGCCGGTGGTGGTTCGGTGGATCTCGGCTCTGAAGAGCTTGGGTTTCACGAGCTTCGTCGTTGCCGCTGAGCGCGGAGTTTTGGACGCTGTGGAGGCTTTGCTGCGAGGGGTATCCCTGCGTGTAGAGGTGGAGTACCTCGCACCGGGTGCGCCGCTACCAGCCGACGCGGAGCTTCTCGTCGAAGCCGACTTCCTGGTGGAGCCGGGCGCCCTGAGGCGGTTCGTCGAAGGGGATTACGCGAGGGGGGTGCACGCGGGAAAGCCCGTGCTGGAGAAGCCCGCTCGCGGCGCCGGCCGCTCGGTGGAGCTCGACGAGCTGGCGGAGCCCCGCCACAGGCCGGCGTGCGTTTACGCTGGCGATCTCGAAGCTGCTAGGCGCGCGCTGGTGCGCTGGGCTCAGAAGGGCGTCCACTTCACTTCGGTCCTCAACGCGCCCCTTGAGAACGCGTTGGTCAAGCTTCTCGGCGATTGCAGAGCTGTTACGCCGAACCGCGTGACCCTCGCGGTTAACGCTCTCTCGCTGCTTGCTGTGTTGCTGTTTGCCAACGGGCAGTTCCTGCCTGCAGCCGCCTTCTCGTACCTCCTCGGGATCCTCGACGGTGTTGACGGCAAGCTGGCGCGAGTGCGGGGGGTCCTCACGAAGTTCGGGCACCTCGAGCACTCCCTCGACGCGCTCTACGAGCAGGCGCTCTACGCGTCCTTCGCGCTCGGCCTCGCCCTTCACGGCTACGGCTTCCTCGCCGCCGCGCTGGGGACGGCTCTCCTCGTCGTGGACTGCTTCGTAAGGCACGTCTACAACCAGTTCGCGCTCACCGCCGGTAAACCGCTGAAGCACTACACCCCCTTCGACAGGGCCTTCGCCTTTGTCGACGGGAGGAGGAACGTCTACCTGATCTACGCCATCGCCTTCTCTGCCGCGGGGCACCCCCTGCTGGCGCTCCTCGCCGCCCTCATTCACGCGTCGTTGACCGCTGCCGTGTACTTCGTAAGAGCCACCCGCCACCTGAGGGAGCTGGACGAAAGAGAGGGCACCGCGCAGCTAATGCGCCTCTCAACGCACTCCCGTAAACGCTCAGCGCGGGAAGCTTAACACCAGTGCTGCTTGACCCCGCGGGAATTGCGAAACGCGCGGAAAAGACGCGAGTGAAAGCCTTCGCTCGGCTTATGCGTCTGGCTTCGCGCTGCGCCGGTGCCGCTGAAAGCTTAAAAAGACCCCGCAACGTTGACCGCGGAGCGGGTGGAATGGGGAGGTTTGGCAGGCTCGTCAGCAGGAGCGTGCTTCTGAAGCGAGCTAGGAAGCGGTTCGGCAGGCTTGTCAGGGTGGGGTCCGATGGGAGTTTACGTGCTGCTGAGCATAAAGAGGGGGGAGCGCGCGGCGAAGACGAGCGCGCTGGTTAACAGCGGGTACGAGGCTGACGAGCCGGAGCTGCACATCCCCCTCGCGCTAGCGAAGAAGCTGTCGTTCAGCCTGGAGGCGCTAAAGGGCGAGAGGTACAGGGTCGTAGGAGCCGATACCATGGCGTACGTGCTGGGGCAAGTGGAAGTCAAGCTGTTGCTCGAGGATCGCGAAACCCCATGGTTGACTGCTCGGGCGGTGAGCGTGCCCGGAGAGCACGAGGTGCTGATTAGCGATGCGCTCGCTGAGGCCTTGGGGATCGAGATCGTCGCGCCCCGCTCCGGCTTTTGGAGGTTGAGCGGCGATCCCACCCTCAGGAGGAGCGCGCCGCCGGAGTACTGGCCTGATTAGCACCCGGCAACGCCCGTCGAGCAGAGCTTAAATACCGGCAGTCGAAGCTCGCGCTGTGGGCGGGTCCGAGCGAATCGTGCTTTTCGTCTGCACGGAGAACAGGTTCCGGAGCCAGATGGCGGAAGCGTACTTCAACGCGATGGCCCCTCCCGGGTGGCGGGCCGTTAGCGCCGGCAGCAAGCCGGCGGAGGAGGTTCACCCCAACGCGGTCAAGCTGATGCTGGAGGAGGGCATCGACATCTCGGGGAAGAAGCCGAAGCCGCTCACCCCGGAGCTGCAGAGGATCGCCGAGATCGGCGTAGTCGTGTGCGGGGAGTCGGAGTCGGGCACGTGCCCCACGGTGTACACGAGGTACGTGGAGCACTGGGAGATCCCCGACCCCGCCCGCATGAGCCTCGAGGAAGCTCGGAAGGTTAGAGACGAGATAAAGCGGAGGGTCGTCGATCTCATCGAGAGGATTAAGAGGGGGGAGGTGCCGCCGGCTCGAAGGCAGCGCTTGAGCCTCAAGCTGAGCTAGAGAGCTCACAGCTCGGTCACCAGCGGCCTTTCCCGCTCGAAGTCGCGCTGAACGTCGGAGAGGGAGAAGAGCAGGACGCCCTCCTCCGGTTCGAACGCGAAGCCGGACCTGCTGTAGAGCACGTACACCTCCCTCCTCTCCCCCCTCCTCCACGGGAACTCCTCCGCCTTCTTCTCCAACTTCCGGAGCACCTCCTTCCCGACCGGCTGCCTGGTCCACTTCACCTCGATGAAGTACGCGACGCCCCGCCGCTCGTCGATCGCGACCAGATCGATCTCGACGTCGCCCGACCACCAGCGGCCTATCCTCGTGAAGCTCACGCGCCCGCTCTTCGCCAGCAGCGCGAAGTGCTGGCGCGCCACCTCCTCGAACGCCTCCGAGGCCTGCCGATCCAGGGCCTCCGGGAGCCGCGAGGCAACCTCCCGGTGGAGACCTAGCTCGAGGAGAACCCTGTTCGGGTAGACGAACCTGAACCAGAAGCTCGTGAAGCGGTCCCTCACGTAGTACCTGGCCCTCCTCCTCGAGCCCTCGCTTAGCAGGGGGTACCTGCGCTCCACGAGCTCCAAGTCCTCCTCCAGCACCCTCAGGTACTTGGGCAGCTCCGTCACCTTCACTCCGGATTTGTCGGCGATTTCGCTGAACTGGGTTGCGCCGCCCGCTATCGCGCGCAGGATCTCGGCGTACCTCGAAGGGTTCCTGAGCTCGAGCTTAAGCAGGATCACGGGCTCCTCGCGCAGCGGCGCCCCCGGCTCCAGAGCGAGCTTCGCCACGTTCTCCTCCAACGTCAGCCGCGGGTTGAGGAGTGCCAGGTAGCCGGGAACCCCGCCGAAGACCCCGTACGCCCTCACCCTATCTTCCTCCGGGTAGCCGGGCAGGAAGGCTCGGACGGCCTTGTAGCCGAGCTCGCCGACCTTCAGCACCCTCGTAACCCTACCGAAAAGCGGCGAAGCGTGCGATAGGCCCACCCTCTCTGCCGCGCCGACCGCGGAGCCCGAGAGCACGAGCAGGATCCCGCTCCTCGACAACCTCTGATCCCACGCGTGCTGGAGCTCCGTCAAACCTCCGGCCTTCAGCAGGCGCTGGAACTCGTCCACAACGACCACGCGCGCTCCCGCAGCCGCGAGGAGCTCGAAGAGGTCCCTGAAGCTGCTCACGCGCGGCGCGTAGGGCAGCCGCAGCTGCGCCAGCAGCTGCTCCACCAAATCCCTCAAGGCGAGCTCCCGCTCCTCGTGGTTGACGCAGAGGTACACCCCTCCCCTCTCCCTGAGGAAGCGCGCGATGAGGTACGTTTTCCCTATCCGTCTCCTCCCGTAGATCAAGACCATCTGGGACCTCCCACTGCTGTAGGCTTCCTCGAGGACCCCGAGCTCCTCCTCCCTGTCGACGAATAGCATGCTCCGAAGTATAATACTCAAAAGTATAAAACTTTTACCTCCTGAAGCTTACCGGCGGGCGGCCGCGCGGCAGCAACATTATTATAGCGGGAGCGGGGTGGGGGCTCGATAAGCATGCCGAAGGTGAGGGTCGATAAAACGCTGTGCATCGGCTGCGGAGCCTGCTGGGCTCTAGCTCCTCAGGTCTTCGAGGAGGACCCGAACACCTTCAAGAGCAGGGTCAAGGAGCCGTACAGGAAGGTGGACACGGAGAGCGAGTCGATCGGCGAGATACCGGACAACCTTGCGAACGACGCGAAAACCGCGGCCGAGGGCTGCCCGACGGGGGCCATCACGGTTGAGTAGCGGGGGAGGCGGGCTCCAAAGCGGTTTTTCTCTCGCGTTCTGCGAGGAGCCGTTGACCTTCCTCGAGAGGCTGCAGCCCCAGCTGAGGGTCGTTAAGAGGAGGGGGCGCTTCCGGGAGGAGGCGAACTACGAGCTCTACCTGGGCCCGGGGGCTGGCGCCCGGCTCCTCGTCGTGAAGTGCTTCGCGGGGCGGCCGCCCTACTACGCCAGGTGGGTTGAGGTGTTCGCGGTCCTGCCGGAGGTCGAGGTGGGAGGGCGCAGGACCCCCTTCGCCGGCTCGGAGCTCGAGGCGCTCCTGCTCGGGCTTCTGGCGGAGAGGCTGGGGGGTGGGGAGTCGCTCTTCATCGAGTACACGTACGACGCGGAGACCTCGAAGCTCCTGAGGCTCGGCGCTCCGCCCGCTGCCACGAGGCTGGGCTTCCTCCTCTTCCAGCTCGGCTTCACGTGGTTCAAGGATTGGTACTTCCCCGAGGGCTTCATGGAGGGCGGCCCGAAGCTCCAGTGCGAGAAGCCCGCGAGCGAGGAGGCAAGGCTGAGGCACCTTTCGAGGTTGAAGGAGGAGGTGGCCGCCTTCGTCCCCGAGCTGGTCCGCTTGAGCGGCGACGCGAAGCTGGGCGCGGAAGCCGCCAGAGCGCTGGACCGCGCAGCCGCGATCCTCCGAGCCCTACCGGGCACCAGCTCCAGAGAGGTTTCCTAGGCAGCGAGCCGACGGTCCACCCTACTGCCCGCGCGCAGGCAGCCTTAGAAGCGGGGCGGCGAGAAGCCACCCAGCTAGGGCTCAGCGACCTGGACGATCCTGCCGCCGCTGACGCACAGCCTCACGCGGTCCCCGCTCCTCACCGTGAGAAGCTTCGCGAAGGCTTCGAAGCCGATATCCGGGGTCGCGTAGAGCAGCTTCCCGTCAACTTCGAGGACGAGGTAGGTGTCGCCCTTGTAGACGAACTGCAGGGTGCGCGTCACGTTGCCCAGGATTACTTCGCAGAGCTGCCGACCCGCTTGCGCGGCGCCGGGGGCGATCGCCGCGGTTAGGAAGTCTGCGTAAGAGCCGTAGCTCGGGGAGTACTGGTGGATGCTCATTTCAGAGGGGTTCGTGGCGTTCACCACCGCGAGACCCCACAGGGAGACCACGTTCGTCCGGGCGTAGATCGGCACAACCCAGAGGTAGCCGCTCGAGTAGATCAGCTGAGCGTACCTCGCGTAGAGGTACCCGCCGCTGATCGCCGGAAGCCTAGCCTGCACGAGGGATTGGACGTAGAAGGGGCTGTAGATCCCGAGCCCCTTAACGTCGTAGTAGTAGACGCCGGTGTTGTTCACCACGATGATCGAGACTACGCTGTTGGGGTTGTTGGGGCTGACGCCGAAGTAGACCCTGACCGTACCCCCCAACCTCCCGGGCAGGAGGAGCGTCATGTTGAGCAGATCCTGGCTGTAGGGGCTCGCGGGGATCCAGAGGAAGCCCCTCGGGAACAGCGTGAAGCTGACGGGGGAGAGGCCCGAAAGGTAGTACAGCCACTCCTTCACGTACCAGTCCAGGTACTCCCAATCGTAGTTCTCCGGCATGGACGCGTCTCCGCTGAACTGCCTGGAGACCCTCACGTTCCCGCTCTCGTCGTAGACGTAAACCTCGCCGGGGCACTCAACGAGCCCCAAGTACGCTAGGGTGTTCGCGCAAGCGGCGAAGTAGGGCTTGCCGTCGTGGAGGAAGGGGTAGGTGTTCCCCACGGGCTGCGCCGTCGCGAGAAGGGTTCTCATCTCGATGTTGTTCGCCAGCCAGAGGCCGGAGCCCACGGGCATGCGCACGGGGATCGCTCTCACTTCTCCCGTCTGGACGTGGACTAGGATCAGCTTGCTCACGTAGTTCTCCGCAATCGTGTTGAGGGGGGTGACGGCGAAGATCCAGTAGGGGGCCCCGTCGATGACCACCTCCTCCCACTCCGCCACCCTTTCGTTCGGCGATAGCTGCGCGTGCGCGATCGCGTCCGCCATTGCGTGACCGACAAGCACAACCGAGCCGGGGTTGCTGAAGAGGCTCTTCAACTCCTCGGGGGACCCGACCCTAACTATATTGCAAGAGGTCACCGTGAAGTAGCCCTTCAGCGCCGCAAGGAGGAGCGGCACAGCCACGAGGAGGGCTAGGAAGAGCAGCAGGCGCTTAGGGCTCCCGAGCGAGAGCAGGAGGAGGAAGCCGAAGAGCGAGATCCAGGAGAGGTAGAGGGGCGGCACCGTCGCGAAGAGGAAGAGGAGGACGAGAACTGTTGCGAGAGCAAGAACCGCGAGGAAGGCTTTCACGCCGAATTTTCCCTGCCCCGGGTACTTCAGCCCGGCGCCTACAGCGAGGAGCAGGAGAGGAACCAGCGAGAGCCAGGTGGAGGAGAGCATAGTGGCAAGGGAGAGCGCGATCCCCAGCAGGAGCGCGATACTCCTCAGGAGGCCCCCTCCACCTCCCGCCTCTCTCCCAGCATTCCGCTGGCGCGCAACGCCTCTCGGGAGGCTCGGGCTGCGCGCAGCCATACCTCCGGCAGCGGGAAGCCGGTGTCTACTTAAGCTTGGCGCGCGGCAGCGAGCGCGCGTTTTTAAGTGGGGTTTCTCGGGCACCGCGTGAACGCGAGAGGGATCGCGGTAGCGGCTCTGGTGGCGGCGATGTACGCTGCGCTCGTGGCAGCTCTCCCCATGATCTCGTTCCTCCTGTGGCAGGTGAGGCTGGCCGACGCGCTCCTGATGCTGAGCACGGTGCTCGGGTGGCCCGCGGTCGTCGGCGTCACTCTCGGCTGCTTCCTGGGGAACCTGATGGCAGCGCCTTGGGGCTCGGCGCTGCTCGCCGCGATCGACGCGGTGCTGGGGAGCGCGGCCAACTTCCTCGCCAGCTACCTCGCCTACAGGATCGCCTACCGGAAAGGGTTGAGGAGCAAGATCCTCGCCGCGGGCTGCGAGATCGCTGTGGTCTCGATCATCGTGGGGTCGTACCTGAAGTTCCTGCTGGAGTGGGCGTTCGGCGCCGAAGTACCGCTCTGGCTGAGCATAACCGGCGTAGTGCCGGGGTCCTTGCTGGCGATAGGTGTCCTGGGGACCTCCCTGGCGGTGGCGCTCGAAAGGTTCTTTGAAGGGGCGCCCCCTAAGTAAGGTTTATAAGGGATGCTGCGCAGAGCGCACCATGCAAAACTTCAGGCTCACAAATCCGGAGGCGCTCGTGAACATTTACAGTAGGGTGGCTCAGGAGGCGGCTCCCGCTAAGAACGTGTCGAGGGGCGGCGCCGACCTGCGCAAGCTGGACGAGGCTGGCTCGAACCTCGAGCTCGTGATCACTTACGTGTACAAGCCGGGCAGGTTCGCCAAAGAGAAGACCGTTGTCGCCGTCGTGCCGGTGAAGCGGGTCGAGAACGGCGTCTTCGTGGGGGAGGTGGGCGCCACCGTGATCCGCGTGCTGAGCATGAAGAAGGGCAACCTCGAGGAGGAGTGGAGCGGCAGCTTAGAGGAGGCGAAAGCCCAGCTCCCCGAGGTCGTGAGCGTGTTCGAAGCCGATATGGAAGCCCTTACCAAAACCCTCCCCAAAAGCTCCTAAGCACTATATAATTAAATTTCTAAAACGATCGGTGGTATTTGCAATTATCAGTCGAATATCCTAGCGAATTTTAGTGTGTAAACCTAACGAAAATCTTTTATACGATTGCGGCATACCGCATCGCGTATGAAGTACGATGTTGTGGTCGTGGGCGGGGGCGCTGGCGGTTTGGCCGTCGCGCTGGCCTTGAGGAGCCTGCGGCCCGACCTCCGCGTCCTCATCGTGCGCAGGACGAGGCTGCAGCCGATACCCTGCTCGGTGCCCTACATCACCGAAACCGTGGGCTCGGTCGACGGCTGCCTCATACCCGACGCGATGGTGAAGAGCGCGGGGGTCGACCTGGTCGTCGACGAGGTTGTTGAGATCGATAGGGCGAGGAAGCTGGTGAAGACGGCGGGCGGCAGGGAGTTCGAGTACGGGAAGCTCGTGCTCGCGACCGGCGCAGGACCCGTGAAGCTAAACATACCCGGCATCGACCTTGAGGGCGTGGTGCTCGTCTACAAGGAGTACGAGCAGCTCGCGAAAGCTTACGAGGTGCTCCGGAACGCGAAGCGCGTCGTGATCGTGGGAGGGGGCTTCGTGGGCCTCGAGTTCGCGGACGACCTCGCTAAAGGCAGGGAGGTTCACGTTGTCGAGGTTTTGGATGAGGTTTTGGCTTTGGCTTTCGATAGGGAGTTCGGGGAGATCGCTAGGAAAAAGCTGGAGGAGAGGGGTGTGAAGTTCCATTTGAAAGCGAGCGTGAAGGAGATCCGGGGTAGGGGTAGGGTGGAGGAGGTGGTCCTCTCGACGGGCGAGGTTGTACCGGCGGACGCCGTTCTAATCTCGGTGGGCGTTCGGCCGAACTCGGAGCTGGCCGCGAAAGCCGGCTTAGCCTTGGACGAGTACGGGCACGTTGTCGTTGACGCGTACATGAGGACGAGCGACCCCGACATCTACGCTGTCGGCGACGTAGCGCAGAAGAGGGACTACTTCACCGGCAAGCCGGCGAGAGCCTACTTCTCCAGCATCGCCGTCGCCGAAGGGAGGGTCGCGGCGATGCACATCGCCGGCGTAACACCCGGCAAAGGGTTCGAGGGAGCGCTACCGGCGTTCTCGACCGTCATCGGGGGTCTCGCGCTCGCGGCCGCTGGGCTGACGGAGGCGGCGGCTAAGAAGCTCGGCCTGGAGGTGCTGCCGGTGAAGGTCGAGGCCGTCAACCGGCACCCGGCGAACCTCCCCGGCGCCGCGAAGATCACTCTGAAGGCGGTGTTCGCGAAGGGGGACCTCAGGCTCGTGGGCGTCCAGATGGCCGGTCCCGAGGCGGTGGGCGAAGCGATCAACTACGCTGCCGCAGCTATACAGCAGCACCTCACAGCTTACGACATCGTGAAAATGAACTACGCCACGCAGCCGCTCCTCACAGCCTCTCCGCTTACGTACCCGCTTCAGCTCGCAGCGCTCCAAGCAATAGCGGCAGCTTCCAAACAGCGTTAGCGGTTCACGAACTCCTTTTCCAGTCTTTTTTATAATCGTTATCTCAAATACCCTTCGCTGCAGCTCGCTGCGCGCGAGCGTTAAATAGCACCTTTTGGAGGGAGATGCAAATGCGAGGGTTTCACGTTTACCTGGCGATTGGCGTCGTCGCCTTACTGCTGGTAGCGGTTGCGGTTTACTACGCGCAGCAGAAGGTTGGCCTGGTCGCGGTCATAAGGATCAAAGGCTACATTCTTACCAGCGATGCAGCAGACTACTACCGCTCCCTGATCAAGAGCGCCTCGGAGAACAGTAGAGTGAAGGCCGTGGTTGTGGTGGTCGACTCCTTCGGGGGCTACTCGAACTACGTGGAGCAGCTGTACCTATCGCTCAAGCACCTCAACGGGAGGAAGCCGGTCGTCGCGGTCGCCGTGAACGCGCTGTCCGGCGGCTACTACATCTGCGCCGCCGCGAGCTACATCTTCGCCCACCCCTCGTCCTTCGTCGGCGCCGTGGGCGTGATCTCCACGGCGCCGCCCCTGCTCGTGCCGTCCGAGGTGGTCCTCGAGACCGGCCCGTACAAGCACACGGGCTTCTCGAGGCTCCTCTTCTTCAGCAACCTTAGCCACGCGCTCGACGCCTTCCTCTCCGCGATCGAGGAGGGGAGGGGGCCTAGGCTGAGGGCTTCGAGGGAGGAGCTCAGCCGCGGCCTCGTCTACCTGGGCACCGAGGCGGTGAAGCTGGGGCTCGTGGACGCGATCGGAACCCTCGACCAAGCGGTGGAGGAGGCGGCGCGGAGGGCCGGGTTAGCTGTCTACAGGGTGGTGGAGCTGGGCGAGGGGGAGGGCCCGCGGGGGAGCTACTACTCGTGGAGCAACGTGACCGCGAGCCTGCTCGAAAGCCTCCACCCGCCCCCAGCCCTCTACTACGCGTACGTGCCGGCCACCGCCCTAGCGAGCGGGCAGCCGTGGCAGTGGCCGGCGCCAGTGGCCAGCGGCGGGAAGGTTGTCGTCGACCTCTCTCACGGCAACGTGGTCTCGTGGTGGAGCTTGGACGCGCTGCTCGCCGAGCTGGCGCAGCGCAACGTCACGGCCAGCTTCTACAGCTCGTGGAGCGAGGTGGAGAGGGCGCTGGACAGCGCGGCTTGCCTCGTGGTCGCGGCCCCCACGCGGCCGTACAGCGAGGCTGAGGTGGAGCGCGTCGAGGAGTTCGTGAGGAGGGGCGGTGTTCTGCTGCTCCTCTTCGACCCCTCCTACGAGTACGTGGGCCCGCAGGGCCTCTCCAACTACGTGACCGCGCCCATCAACTCGCTAGCGGCTAGGTTCGGCGTCACCTTCTCCTACGGCTTCCTGTACAGCGAGAGCGACTACTACGGGATCTACAGGAACGTGCGCGTGAGGGACTTCTCCAACGCCACCCTGTTCAAGGGGGTGAGGGAGCTCGTCCTCTTCACGGCCGCCGCCGTGAGGTCCCGCCACGCCGCGGCCTGGGTCTCGAACACCACCTACCTCTCCGCGGCCGAGGTTCAAGGCCGCTACGCGGTAATCGCGCTCGCCAGCGTGGGCAACGGCACGGTGGTCGCGGTCGGCGACATCACGATGTTCAGCGAGCCGTACTGCCGGGTCGCCGACAACTACGCGTTCATCTCGAACCTCGCCGACCTCGTAGCCAGCGCCGCGAGGAAGGGGGGCTGAGCGCCAGGCCTCGGCGGGGCTCACCTATTTATACGCGGCTCTCGGCGCAAAGGCGTGTCCGAGCACTTGAGGGCTAAGCTCGGGCCCCTGCTGGAGGCTTTGAGGGAGCTCGCCCTCAAGCTGGGGGCGGAGGACGCGAGACCGCTACCGGCTAGCGCGGTCGTCGTGAGGGACTGGGTCCGCTGGAAGTGCAGGTTCGGCTGCGGCGAGTACGGGCGCCGCCTCACATGCCCGCCCTACAGCCCCACGCCCGAGGAGACGCGCAGGGTGCTCGGCGAGTACGGCTCGTGCCTCCTGGTGAAGTTCGGGCCCTGCGTCGAAGCGGGCTACGAGAGCGGCGTCAACGTGCACGAGGTGATGTTCCAGCTGGAGCGCGCAGCCTTCCTCTCCGGCGTCTACTCGGCTTTCGCGCTGGCGTGCGGCCCCTGCCCCTACTGCGAGGAGTGCAACGTGGAGGAGGGGGTTTGCAGGCACCCCGAGAGGGCGAGGCCCTCAATGGAGGCGTGCGGGATCGACGTGTACGCGACAGCCCGCAACGCGGGCTACGAGCTCAAGGTCGTGACGTCCTACGAGGAGAAGCCCACCTTCTTCGGTCTCCTACTGCTGGCTTGAAGGGAAAGCGGGGAGGGTTTACGCTCGCGCGCTAGGTTTCGATTCGCGATTCCTCACGCTTTGGCCATCGTGGCTAAGTAGGGGCGACTTGGCCGGGGGCTAGGGAGCTTATGGCTCGCGCGCTTCTCTATCCTTTTCTTTAACTTTCCGTTTAGAAAAGATTACTTTCGGGCTTCTCAACATCGAATTTATAAACCTCCGCTTCGCTTGGAGGCGTGTGGGCCGCGCCCGGAGCAGCGCGGTGCAAGAGCGCGTTGCGGAGGGTCTCGTCCCGTTGAACGCTTGGGCCCGGCTCCTCCTGGAGCTTTGTGGTGACCCCCGCGGTAG
>JAPWTS010000029.1 GCA_028275925.1 Thermofilales archaeon | reverse complement strand
TTCAGGCCCGCTTACGACGACGGGAGCGGGGTCGAGGGGTACGCGGAGGAGCTGCGCGAGCTCGCGAGGGGAGGGTGGGAGGTGGGGCTCCACGCGAACTGCGGCTGGGACTTGGGCGCGATAGCCGAGGAGAAGCGCGCGGTGGAGCGAGTGGCGGGGGTGGAGATCGTCAGCATGCGCGTGCACATGCTGAGGCTCGACCTCAGGCTCTTGCCAGCGCTCGGCAGCGTCGGCATCAGCTACGACAGCAGCCTCTGCTTCTCGAGGGAGGGCCCCTCGCCCGAGAGCGCCGGCTGCCTGCGCTGCGGCGGGGTCCTCGAGCTGCCGATCACCGTGATGGACGCTTACCTCTTCGCGTACTGGGGCGTGAAGCCGGGCGGAGTCCGCGGGGCGGTGCTCGGGGCGCTGAGGGCGGCTTACGAGGCCGGCAAGCGCGTCGCCACGCTGCTCTGGCACGACTGCAGCGTGAGGATGAGGGGGGGTAGGGAGTACCTGCAGCTGCTCGAGGACCTAAGCTCCCTCGACTGGGTCGAGCCCGTCAGGGTCGCAGACGTGCCTAGAGCCCTCGAGAAGCACGGCTACCGGTGCGGGAGCTGCTACCCGGCCACCGATCTGTAGACCTCGAGGTACCGCCTGTACACGACGGGCCACGAGTACCTTTCCCTTACCACCCTCGCGGCGCTCTCCGCCAGGCGCTTCGCCAAGCCCCTGTCCTCGAGCAGGAGCGCGATCGCGCGCGCCAGCTGCTCGGGGTCGGGGTCCACGAGCAGCCCCGTCTCCCCGTGCTCGACGAGCTCCGGGTTCCCGCCCACCCTCGTGGCGACGACCGGCACGCCCATCGCCATCGCCTCCAGCAGCGCCGTGCTCAAGCCCTCGTGCCTCGAGGGCAGGACGAAGACGTCCGAGCCCTTCACGATCCTCAGCGCCTCGGCGCGCGGGAGGGGGCCGGTGAAGCGGATGCGCGGGTCGCCGCGCGCGAGCTCACGCAGCTCCCGCTCGAGCGGCCCCCCGCCGACGACGACGAGGTTCGCGCCGATGCGCTTGACCGCGTCCACGAGGAGGTCGGCGCCCTTCTCCCTCGACAGCCTCCCGCAGTAGACCACCTGCCTCTCGAAGAAGCGCGTACCCTCCACCGGCAGATCCGCCGGGTCAACCGCGTTCGGCACGTGCAGCACGTCGAAGCCGAGGCTCCTGTAGCGCTCGGCGGCGCTCCTCGACACGGCTGTAACAACGTCGGCCCACTCCAGCGCCTTGCGCTCGGCCCAAGCGCCCAGCCGGCCCGCCAGCCCCCCGTGCAGGTAGCCCACCTGCTCCGAAAACACCCCGTGCAGGGTCAGCACCCTCCCGCCCCGCGCCGCGCGCATCGCCGGCGCCGACGGCACGTTGTGAGCGTGCACCACGTCGTACCTGCGCCCCAGCAGCCGCCCGGCCGCGGCTTTGGCGAGCGCCGCGAGGGCGAAGCTCGGGTTCATCAAGCCCTTCACGGGGAGGTAGGGGGTGTTCTCGACCGAGACCACGTCCACCTCGTGTCCATCGCGCTTCAGCAGCTCCACCAGCTTCCCCACGTGCTGCGCGACGCCCCCTAGGCCGCTGGTTCTAGGAGAAATCACAAGCACTTTCACATTAGTTCACCTTACGCGTTCACTTTTATTAGGCTACCTCTCAAAAGCTTTCGCTCGTGTCCGCAAATGCGCGCATATTAGCTGTGGTGCCAACGTTAAGGGAAGACCCCAGAAAAGTGCTTCGGCTATTGCTCAGCCAGAGTCTTAGGCCTGAGCTTATAATAGTGGTCGTGGGATCGAGTAGTTTAGCGAAGTTTTTGACAAATTCTTTATCTATTGAGGAAAATTTATCTGAGAAAGTGAAAGTTATCTATGTAAAACCAGAACTCACTGAACATGTAGGAGTTCGTGTAGGTAAAGCTATAAATCATGCTCTCAATAACATTGATCTTCATAGATACGATTTTTTGCTGAAAATAGATGCCGACGTAGCAATGCCGTTAAACTACTTGGAGAGTTGCTTGAAGCTCAGAGCCGACCTAGTCGGATTGGGACCGTTCATGCTGGTAAAGATGGAGCCGTTTCTGAAGCTGCTCGGCGGGCGCTGGCCCGAGGTCCCCACCGACGACGCATATATTATGATGCGTTTCAAAGCGGCCGGGTTAAGGATCGCGCCGTGGCCGGAAGGATTAGTGTTGAAAAGGAAGGCTGGGGGAAGCTGGCGGTACTACTATTACAGGGGGATCTACGATCTGAAAATAGGATTCGATCCAATTGAAGAATTTTTTTCAGTTATATCATTGATGATGCATAGAAGAACGCTTTTGCCAATTTTTACGCTTATAGGTTATTTAATCGCGATGACGAAAGGTGAGCAAGTATACTATTTCGGAAAGATAAATTTAGTTAAGAGCATGGATAGAAGATTATCAAAGCTGCTTAGTATTAGAGCGAGTATACGATAGATTTGGCATTTTCATAAACTTTGTCCATGTTCCAGTAGTGCCAACACCCCCAACGCCCGGCGGATACTATACCTAGATTGTTCAACCACTGGAGGATAGCTTCTCTCTTCTCCTTATGATTCAGCGTGTATATGGGGTAACCGTGCTCGTAAACCCACACTTTGACAGGGTCGGCTTCGTCCCTCTTTACGACTCCTAGTCTTTCCAGGTCGTTTAGCGTTTTTTCGACTATTTTTTGCGTATTTACTGGTTCTGATCGTGGCACTGTTACCTCCGCTATTAGGGCTGAGGAACCCTGTGGGGCGTTGTAGGGGCTATAGTTGGAGATCCACGCGTAGCGATGGAAGATGATGTCCCTCTGGGGCACGTACACCCAGTGCTGGTCGGGCGCGCGGCTTTTCAACCCGACTCCAACAACCACCACCTTATTGTAGTCTAGCTCACCGGCCGCCTTGCGGATGTCCTCAGGCGCGTCGAGAGCTTTCACGAGCTCTGGGAGGGGGATCGTGCTGATGACCTTTTTCGCGCTGTACTTCCTGTTGATCAACCAACGCCCATTCAGCTTCTTCACCTCCGTTACCCGCTCCTCCCTCACCACAGTTGCGTCTCTGCGAACGCGCCGTAGAGCTGCGTCGACGAGCGCCTGTATGCCGCCCTTCAGTGGGTAGTAGAAGGTGCTCTGCTCGACGTAACCCACCACGCGCACGCCGGCGGCAGCTCTCGCGACGTCCCTCCAATCAGGTACGGGGAGCCTACCCGGCGTGTAAACCCAATCGGCGCTGATCTGGGAGAGCGGGCGCTTCCAAACCTTCTCGTTGTAAGGTATCAGGTAACGCTCAGCGATCCACCTGCCGAAAAAGCCCTTGATCCACTCCTCGAAGGTTTTTGGGGTCCAGTTGGGCTCTCTCGAAACCCAAGCTTCGAGGAAGTCGATCAAAGCCTCAGCCCTCTCCTCCGGCGGGAGCGCGTAGAGCCCCGTTTCAAGGGGGTACGGCACGAGTTTCTCTCCGAGCCTAATGAACGTGCGCCTCTCGTGCTTCACGTAGTTGCCGTTTAGCAGCGCGAGCATCTCCTCGAGCGTCGCGCGGTTTTTGGAAAATATCACGTGGGAGCCGCCCACATCGAACGTGAAACCGCTCACGTGCTCGCTCCGCAGCAGCCCTCCCTCGCGCTCCTTGGCTTCGAGCACGAGGAGGGAGGACGATGGAAAGCGCTCCTTCAAGAGCATAGCAGCTACAGCTCCCGCCCATCCGCACCCGAGCACCGCGAAATCGTACGACATCGCAGCCATCCGGAACGCTGGCCCCACGGGGAGCGCGGCATATAAATGGTGCTAGCGCGGTGGGCTGAGCGCACTAGAACGCTGAAGGGTGCGCGAGGATGCGCGTGCTGACGCTGTACATGTGCAGGGATCGGGGCCACTTCAAAGCGGAGAACTTCGCCAGCGTTGTAGAGCAGGAAGGGGTTGAGCAGGAGGTGTTCGTGGTTTCGGCCGAGCCGCTGGGCGTAGAGGGCTTGCGCAACGTTGTTGTGCCCGTGAAGCGTGGCTGGCCGCTGCCGATCAGAGTGAGCTACTCGGTGAACGCCGCGCTGCGGATCCTCCGGTTAAAGCACGGCGTTGAGCTGAGGAGCTTCGATTACCTGTTCAAGGTTGACAGCGACGTCGTGCTACCCCGCGACTACCTAGCGCGCTTAACGTCAACGCGGGCCCCTGTCGCAGGCGTCGGCGCTGCCTTGCTGATCTCCGTGCCCTTCTTCCTAGCGGCTCTCGGGGGTGCGTACCCTGTAAAGTACTGCGACGACGGGTACGTGGGCGCGAAGAGCGTGGCCATGGGAGCGTGGCCCCCCTCCCACGAGGGGCTCCGCTTGCCGCCGGTCGGCTACGACAAACCGCGCGAGTTCGCGTACGGGGTCGAGTACTACAGGTGGGGGCTCTCCCCCGTCCTCCTCGCGTTCATGCCCTTCGCGAGCAGGGTACTGAGGCTAAGGCCGCACGAAAGGAGAAAGTTCAAAGCGCATATCGTCAACGTAGCAGGCTACCTGTGGGCCGCGCTCCACAGGTTGGATAAGTACGAATTTCACGCGAATTACAGAAGAATGAGGAACAGGCATTTAGCTGAAAAGTTCTTAAAAATATTACTTCCTAAATAGAATTTAGGGTGGTTCGCGTGGTGCACACAACGCAGGTCGGTGATGCTGCTTCGAACGTAAAAAAGCTGTCAATGTGGTTAGCAGCTATCGCTAGGGGCGAAGCTACGTTCCGCGATTTTCGGATGGCCATCGTAAGAAGAATTTACTTAAGAGAGCAGCAAAACTATAATTTCTATATCAAAAAATATAAATTCTTAGATCAAAGGAAACGTTCGGGAGACGTAACTGTGGTATTGCTGGCAGGTGCGCATGATTATGCCTGGCGAGTAGTATTTAGAAGATTGTATGAGTACAGCGGCGATGTAGATGTAATAGTGATCAACCCAGGCGGACTGAAAAGCGAACTTTGCATGAAATTATCGATGGATTACGGTTGGAGTTACTTCGAGAGTTTTCCCAACAACATAACAACTGCAGAAAATTTTGTTATAAAACACATAGTAGAAAGCGATAAAATCATAAAAATGGATGATGATGTTCTGGTAACTAAAAACACATTTAAAAATATGTTAAAAGCGTATAATGTTCTAAAGGAAGAGGGAATAGAGCTGGGTTTCGTAGCTCCTATACTAAATGTCAACAATGTTTCATATTATTACTTTCTTAAGACATTGAATCTTATAGAGGAATACACTAAACTCTTTGAAAAAACGCATATTTACAAGCATTGGAGCAGGCAGAAAATATGGTACGATGCTCGTGCAGCGATTTGGATTTGGGAACATTCGATACCTCTAAACACCGTAGCGGAAATTTTTGAAAAAGTAAATAAAGACGCTTGGGTACCAATACCAGTAAGATTTTCCATAAGTTTAATTCTTTTTGAAAAAGATTTCATTTTGAAAAATGCCTATGGGCTAGTAAGCCCTTCCCCTCGCATTTCATTCGAGTATTCAAGGATCGAAGGGGGCTATGAGAGAGCATCCATGATACCTTACAGCGACGAAGCAAGTTTTAACTACTACTCGGATGTTTTGAAACGCGCTAGAGTTTTGGTCTTAGATTCGTTCGCTGGGCACTTAGCATATGGTCCTCAAAAGGAGTTAGTTAAGAAATGGTTTTTAGCTAACGAGAAAAGGTTGCTGGAAGACCTATAGTTGCGACAGTCGGTGCGAGCCATCGCATTTTTACTACCCATTGGATGAGGGCGCGTGCGGCGCACAAGTGCTACTGGGCGTCGCCTTCCCGGGGCGCTGTTGGTCGCGGCGCTCTCGGCAGCGGCAACGCTTATAGCGGTCGCCGCGCTCTCCGCGGTGGGCCTCCTGGTGAGGCGCGAGGTGGAGGTCGTGAGGCCTAGGCTGATGCTCGACCGGTACAACGCGTTTGGGGGGTACCGGGGTCTCTGCGGGTTCGAGAAGCGCGGCTTCTTCTACGTCGCCGAGCGCGATGGGAAGTGGTGGCTGGTGGACCCGCTCGGCTGCGCTTTCCTCTCGAAGGGTGTGAACCACGTGGACCCGCGGGGGGACTGGTCGCCGGCGCTCGGCTACTCGCCGTACGAGAGGGCGGTGAGGGACCGCTACGGGGGCTTCGAGGCGTGGGTTGAGGAGACGGTGGTGAGGCTGCGCTCCTGGGGTTTCAACACGATCGGCTCCTGGAGCTACGAGGGCCTCTTCGACCAGATGCCGTACACGGTGATCCTCGACGTGATGGCGAGCTACGGCTTCGACTGGGTTTCGGGGAGGGTTCCGGACGTCTTCAGCCCCGAGTTCGAGGCGCACGCGGAGCGCGTGGCGGCCGAGAAGTGCGCGCCGCGCGCGAGGGACCCGCTGCTGGTCGGCTACTTCCTCGACAACGAGCTGAGGTGGGGGCCCGACTGGCGCTCGCCGAGGCACCTGCTCGACGACTTCGTGAAGCTGCCCGCCGCGAGCCCGGGCAAGAGGGAGGCGGCGCGCGCCCTCCTCGACGCCTTCGGCGGGGACCTGGGGAAGCTGGGCGCCGCGCTGGGCGTCCAGCTGCGCTCGCTCGACGACCTGCTCGCGTACGCGGGGGACCTGCCGGCCGGCGGCGCGTTCGACGAGGCCCGGCGCATCTTCCTGAGGAGGTTCGCGGAGAGGTACTTCAGCGTCGCCGCCAGCGCGGTCCGGAGGCACGACCCCAACCACCTGATCCTGGGCGCCCGCTTTGCCGGCGTGCCGCCGCGCGAGGTGCTCGAGGCGGCTGCCGACTACGTGGACGTGGTCACGGTCAACATCTACACGTGGAGGCCGCACGACCCGCCCGTTGAGGCGCTCCGCAGCGTGCACCGGGTTACGGGGAAGCCGGTGATGGTCACCGAGTTCTCGTACAAGGCGATGGACTCGGGCCTCCCCAACACGAAGGGGGCGGGGGAGCCGGTGCAGACGCAGCGGGAGCGCGCCTACCTGGCCGCCAGGTACGCGCTGGCGGTGGCCGAGCTCCCCTTCGCGGTCGGCTACCACTGGTTCCAGTACATGGACCAGCCCGCCCAAGGCAGGTTCGACGGCGAGAACAGCAACTTCGGCCTGGTGAAGGTCGACGACGAGCCCTGGGAGCTGCTCACGCGGGTTTTCGCCCTCGTCAACTCGCGGGCCGAGGAGGTTCACGCCGGCGCCGTCAGCGCTTCGGACGTCTTGGCTCAGGTCGCGGACCTCGTGAAGCGGGGTTGAAGCCGGGCTAGCGCCCCCCGCGCTGCGCCGCCTCCCTAACGCACTCGAGGATGTACTCGAGGTCGCTCTTCGAGAGCAGCGGGTGGACGGGCAGGCTGAGCACCCTCCTGCTCGCCTCGATCGCGTTGGGGCATATGTCCTGCGGGTAGCCCAGCTTGCGGTACAGCGGCTGCCGGTGGATGGGGATCGGGTAGTGGACGGCGGTGCCGACGCCCCTGCTCTCGAGGAACGCCCTCAGCTCGTCCCTCCCCATCGGGAACTCGTCCTCGACCCTCACCACGTACTGGTGGTAGACGTGCTTGCACCGCGGGTCCTCGTAGGGGGGCGTGATCCCCCGCACCTTGGAGAGCCCCTCGGTCAGGAAGCGCGCGTTGGCCCTCCTCGCCTCGTTCAAGCGGTCGAGCTTCCGGAGCTGGGCCCTCCCGATCGCCGCCTGCAGGCTCGTCATCCGCAGGTTGTAGCCGAGCTCGACGTGCAGGTACTTTTCCGCCTGCCCGTGGTCGCGCAGCAGCTTCACGCGCTCCGCCACGCGCCGGTCGTTCGTCACCACCATCCCGCCCTCGCCCGTCGTCATGTTCTTCGTGGCGTAGAAGCTGAAGATCGCCGCGTCCCCCAGCGACCCCGCCTTCCTGCTCTCGAACTCGGCGCCGTGCGCTTGGGCCGCGTCCTCGATCAGCACCAGCCTGCGGTCCTCGGCGATCTCCCGCAGGGCCCTCATGTCGGCCGGCTGGCCGAAGAGGTCGACCGCGATGATCGCCCTCGTGCGCGGCGTGATCGCTTCCAGGACACTGTCGGGGTCGATGTTGAAGGTCCTCGGGTCGATGTCAGCGAACACAGGCTTGGCGCCCTGGAAGAGGACCGCGTTGGCGGTCGCGATGAAGGTGAAGGGGGTGGTGACCACCTCGTCGCCCGGCCCGATCCCGTACGCCTTCAGCACGAGGTCGAGCGCGGCCGTGCCGTTGGCGACGGCGACCGCGTGCTCCACGCCCACGTACTCGGCGAACTCCCTCTCGAACTCCTCCACCTCCGGCCCGTGGGCGAGGATCCCGCTCTCCAGCACCCTCTTGACGGCCTCCAGCTCCTCCTCGCCCAGCGCGGGCTTCGCGATCGGGATCCTCATCGCGGAGCCGCCGCCACCGGGGCTATTAAGCGTGCGGGTGGCGCAAACCAAATATCCGACTCCCCCGCCCTCGAGCGGGGTCCAGCTTGGAGGCTAGGGAGGTCTCCTTCACCTACTTCGGCGGGGCGTGCGTCGTCGTGCAGGTGCAGGGTTACACCCTCGTCTTCGACCCGGCCGACCACCTGGCGGACAGCGACATAGCCGCCCTCGGCGGCGTCGTCGTGACGCTCTTCACCCAACACCTGGACGACCACTTCCACGAGAGGACCGCGATGAAGCTGATCGACATGAAGGGCTCCCTCGTCGTGGGGACGGAGGAGGTCTGCAGAGCGCTCGCGAGCTTCGCCCCCTCGACGAAGCTGCTGGAGCTGAAGCCGAGGAGGGGGTTCAGGGCCGGCCCCCTGCGCATCTTCGCGGTGGAGGGGAGGCACGAGGTGCCCACGAACCTCTACTACGTGACGTGGGGGCCCGCGCTGCTCTTCGCGGGCGACACCGGCTACGTCGAGCTGTCGAAGCTCAAGGCCGACCTGGCGTTCCTGCCGGCCGGCGGCTCGCAGTACTCGAAGCCCGAGGACTCGGCCAGGATGGCCGTCGAGCTGGGCGCCAGGTACGTCGTCCCCGTGCACTGCGAGGAGGGTGAGGCGAAGAGGCTCGCCGCCCTGCTGGAGGGGAAGGCGAGCACGCTGGTGCCAGCTCCCCGCACGCCCTATAAGCTGACCCTGTAGTGAGGTCCCGATGCGCGCCAGGAGGTTAGCCCAGAGGCTGGCGCTAGCCGCTCTCTCGGCGCTGCTCGCGGCCCTGCTGGCGGCCGCCCTCTTCGCGGTACTGGTGCCGCCTCCCCCGCCCGGCGCCGGGAGGAAGGCGGTGATCATCGACTCCCTCTACGAGTGGGTTCCCAACGACGAGCTCCTGGCGTTCCTTAGGGGCGCGCTCGAGAGGGCTGGCTACGAGGTGAGCGTGATCAAGGGGGACAGAGCGACGGTCGACGCGTTCAGGAACCTGACCGCTTACGAGCTAGTCATAATCCGGTGCCACGGCGGCTACCTGAAGCCGGGGGAGAGCTTGGGCGGCCGCGTCCTCTCGGACTACGCGCCCGTCGTTTTCACCGGCGAGAGGTACAGCGAGTGCCTCCCGTTCTCCTGCAAGTACTACCTCGAGAGGCTGAGCGAGGAGGTCGTGCGCGGCGAGTTCCCGGCGGGCGGCGCGAACGTGTCGGTCTTCGCCCTCACCCCCCTCTTCTTCGAGAGGATGCGCGGCGAGTTCAGGAGGGGGTCAGTCGTGGTCGTCGCCTCCTGCTTCGGCCTCTCCGGCCGGGCGCTCGCCGACGCGTTCCTCGGCAAGGGCGCCGCCTACTTCATCTCCTGGGACTGGAAGGTTTCGACGCAGGTCATGGACGAGGGCCTCAGGATGCTCGTCGAAGAAGCGGTGGTGAAGGGCAGGGGGTGGAGCGAGGCGGTCGAGGCGGTCGCCGAGAGGTTGGGGCCCGACCCAGCTGGGGGAGGCATCCTCAAGATCGTCGGGAGCGGGGGGTAGGGCGTGGGAGCTGCGGGCAGGGAGGGGAGGGTAGCGGTGTACGGCATGGGCTACGTCGGCAAGGCGGTAGCGGCGGTCATGCTGAGGGCGGGTTTCGAGGTCGTGGGGGTGGACGTTTCTCGGGAGAAGGTGGAGGAGCTGAACAGGGGCTCGGTGAGGTACGTGGAGGCCGAGGTGCGGGAGGCGATCTTGAGGGGTTTGAGGGAGGGCTCGTTCAGAGCGACCGTCGACGGCGTCGAAGCTTCGCGGGAGTGCGGGGTCAAGGTGGTCACGGTCCCCGTGTACCTGGGGCGCGACCTGCAGCCGGACTTCTCCAGCTTTGAGGCGGCGGTGAGGGCGGCGGGGGAGGGGTCGGAGAAGGGCGACCTCGTTGTCGTCGAGTCCTCGGTCCCGCCCGGCACCACCATCGGCCTCGTGAAGCCGGTGCTGGAGGAGGCGAGCGGGCTGAGGGTGGAGGACGAGCTGCTTCTGGCGTACAGCCCGGAGAGGGTGTACGTGGGTAGGGCGGTGAAGGACATCGAGGAGAGGTACCCCAAGGTTGTGGCTGGGGTCGGGCCCCGCAGCGCGGAGGCGGCGGTCGCGCTCTACTCGAGGGTCGCGAAGCGCGGCGTCGTGGTCCTCAGCAGCCCGACGGCGGCCGAGCTGGAGAAGCTGGCCGAGGGCGTGTACAGGGACGTGAACATCGCGCTCGCCAACGAGCTGGCGAGGCTAGCAGCGGCGCTCGGCGTCGACTACCTGGAGGTGAGGGAGGCGGCGAACACGCAGCCGTACTGCCACCTCCACATGCCGGGCGTGGGGGTGGGGGGCTACTGCATCCCCGTCTACCCGCGCTTCCTAACGTACGCGGCGTCGAGGCTGGGCCTCGAGCTCCCGCTCGTCGAGCTCGCCCGCCGCATCAACCTCTCGATGCCGGGCTACACCGCCGATCTCGTGGACGCGGTGGCGGGGAGGCTGGGGGTCAGCGAGCCGAAGGTTGCCATCCTAGGCCTCGCCTTCAGGGGCGGCGTGGACGACACGAGGCTGTCCCCCACCTACGACCTCCTCGACGCGCTCCTCAAAAAGGGGTACGGGGACGTGGTCGTGCACGACCCCTACGTCGAGCGCGACGCGCAGCTGGAGGCGCTGGGGGTGGAGCTGGTGAAGGACCTCGAGGGCGCGCTGAGGGGGAGGGACGTGATCGTCATCGCGACCGACCACCCGGAGTACGCTGGGTTGACGCTCGGCTTCCTCAAGAGCGCCTCGGGCAGGGAGCGGGTGGGCGTCGTCGACGGCCGGCTCGTTATCAAGGACTGGAGGTCCCCCCCGCCCGGCGTCGTGTACGCAGCGATCGGCAGGCCGATCGCCGCGAACCTCTAGCCCGCCGGGGGGATCCACCCTTTGAACTCCACGATGGAGAGCGCTCTCGCCGCCTCGAGAGCCCAGCCGGCGAGGATCTCGGCGATCCTCCTCCTGGCTTCCTCCGGCGCGAGGCGCAAACCCAGGCTCTCGAACGCCTCCCTCGCCGCCTCGGGGTCCACCCTAGGCAGGAACCTCTCCGCCAGCTCGCTCAGGAGCTGGAGCAGGTTGACCCTCCCCTCCCTCCTCACCCTCTCTTCAACGTACTTGAGCTCCTCGCTGCCGATGGTGAGCTCCTCCAACCCCCTCCTCTTGGCGGCTTCCCAGTACCTGAAGAGTGGCTCGTAGCTACCCACCACGCTGCCGTCCGCCAGCAGGGGCTTGCGCTCACCCATCAAGCTCGCGGGGCGAGCGCGCGCTAAAACGTTGCGGCCCCGCCGCGGCTTGTTCGATCGCACAACGCTTATTATTCTCGCTTCCCCGGGGCTTCGGTGGCGAAGCTCAGCGAGAGGGCCGGCTACGCTGCAGCGCTCGCAGTCGGCGTGGCGATAATCGCGCTGACGATCGCGCTCAGCGACCCGGTTGCTGTAGCCGCCAGGATCGCGGGCGCCCAACCATGGCTCATCGCGCTCTCCTGCCTCCTCGACTTCGCTTCGATCGCCTTCTTCGCGCTCGCGTGGACTGTCACAGCGATGGCGTTGGGCGTCCGCGTGGGGGTTGTCGACGGCTTCGTGGCCTCCGTGCTCGGCCTCGTGGCCGACAAGCTCGTCGCCTCGGCCTCGGTCTCGGGGGAGCTCGTGAGGCTGGCGTACGTGAAGTCGAGGAGGAGCGACGTGGGCTACGCGGAGCTTCTGGCCACGCTCATGGTCCACCGCTTCCTGTACAACGTGGCTTTCGTCGCGCTGCTCCTGATCGCGATCTCCGACCTCGTGTCCTCGGGTGGCCTCCCGCACGCGCTCGTCTTCGTCTCGGCGCTCGCCGCGCTCAGCACGCTGGCCGCCTCCTACCTCCTCGTGAGGCCGGAGAGCCTGAAGGGCGTGGCGAGGGCTGCGGCCCGCTACTCCGAAAAGCTCCTTGCCAGGTTCTACGGGGGAGGAGGGCTCGGCCTCGCCTCGCGGGCGGAGGGCTTCATCGACAGCGTGGCTAGCTCCGTGAGGAGGGCGTGGAGGAGGAAGGGGCTCATGGCGCTCGCGTCGGCGCTCATGCTGCTCCAGTGGGTCGCGGGCGCTCTCGAGCTGGGCGCCCTCTTCTCCTCGATAGGCTACAGCGTTAACGCCTGGGTCCTCCTCGTAACCTTCCCGCTGCACTGCTACTTGACCGCGCTCCCCGTGGGGATCCCGGCCGCGCTGGGCGTCACCGAGGCCGGCACGGTGGCGCTCTTCGTCGCGTTCGGCGTGGAGAGGTCGGCCGCGATGGCCGTTACGCTGCTCGTGCGCTTCGTGGAGGTGTGGTTCGAGCTGGCCTTGGGGGCGGCGGTGGCGGTGGCGGCCGGTGTGAGGCAGCGGGAGCGGCTGCTCGAGCTGGCGCGCAACTGGCGCGTCGAAGCCAGGGTGCTGGCCCGTGGCGGAGGAGGTGGAGGTAAAGGCTAGAGCCGACCTGGAGAAGGTTAGGGAGAAGTTAGCCGAGCTCGGGGCGGTGTTCGTGGGCGTCGAGGAGCAGGAGGACGTGTACTTCGAGCACCCGTGCAGGAGCCTGCTCGCCGGCGACGAAGCGCTCAGGCTCCGCGTGGCCGGAGGGAGGGCGGAGCTCACGTACAAGGGGCCGCGCGGGCCGGGCAGCGCGAAGTCGAGGCTCGAGGTAACCGTGCCGGTGGGCGACGCCGCCGCTGCCAGAGCCCTCCTCGAGCTGCTGGGCTTCAGGGAGGCGGTGAGGGTGAGGAAGAGGCGCGAGCTCTACAGGCTCGGCGGCGTCGAGGTGGCCCTCGACACCGTTGAGGGGTTGGGGACCTTCGTCGAGCTGGAGTCGAAGGGCGCGCCGGGGGAGCGCTTGGTCGAGCTACTCGAGCTCCTGGGAGCGGGCGAACCCCTGAGGGAGACCTACGCCGAGCTGGTGGCTAAAGCTGCGCGTTCTCCCGCCCGCTCCGGGAGCGCTTGAGCTCTTCGACCACTTGGATCGCCTTGTCGAGGAGCCCCTCCTCCCGCATCCTGCTGCAGAGGTCGCAGAGGGAAACCTCCTCGCCCCTTTCCAGCCTCGTGACCGCCTCCTCGAGGAGACCCTTTATGCCCGGGACCTCCTCCACGAGCTTCCTGTACAACCCCCTCTCCATGTTCACGTAGCGGCTGACAGCGCTCTGGCTGACCCCCATGAGCTTGGCTATGTCCACCTGCTTCATCCTCTTCTCCACGTACATGTAGGTTACGAGAGCCCCCCTTAGCGCCGGCAAGACGTAGCGCACCAGCTCCTCGCACGGGGCCTTAAGCACGGGTAGCTGTATGACGCCTCGATAAAAACTTACCGTTTCGCGGGAGCAGCGGTGGGAAAGAAAGAAGGTTTTCGCTCACTTAGCGCGCGCTCTTCCTGAGAAGGATCTTCAAGAGCTCTTTCCCTCCCGCCCTCACCTTCAGCGTCCTCACAAGGCCCATCTCGTTGAGGCGCTTCGCCATACGCCAAGCGGAGGTGTGGGGCAGGCCCAGCGCGCGCCTGATCTCGGAGAGGTACGCGCTGCCGCCCCTCGAAGCTAAGTAGCTTATGAAGCGGCGCTCGTCCTCGTTAAGCCGCATCGGGACACTACATAAGCCGAGCCTGCTTAAAAGCGTTTCCGCGCGGATGATGGCTCGGGAGCGCTGTGCAAGCGCGCCGGCGGCAGCTACGCGGAGAGCAGCTCGTGCACGAGCTGCAGCGCCGCTTCCGGCTCCACCTTCGCCGCCTCATCGAGGGCCTTCGCGACGTGCTCTCTGAGAACCCCCTCGACGTCAAAGCCCATCCTCGCGTACTTTTTCGCCTGGAGCACGACAGCCAGCTCGTGCGCGAGTCTCGCTAGCACGGCCTCGCGGCTCGCCGCTGCGCGGTACTCCTCCGCCAGCGCCCCGAGCTCCGACACCTCTCCGCCCAGCTCGCCCCCCACAGCCAGCGCCGCTGCTTTACCCGGGTCGCAGCCGGCCGCTGCAGCGAGCTTCGCGGCGATCACCGCTTCAGCCACGATGTGGCCTGCGCGGGTTTCGAGGAGGCTCGGGGGGATCCCAGCGCCCAGCCAGAAAGGGGCGGGTTCCGTCTCCAGCCTTCCTATCAGCCTGGCTAGCTCCTTCGCCTCCACGTGAACCCCGGCAGCTGGCTGGATAAAAAAGCTCGGGGGCCCGCGCTAGCGGGAAAGTGGTGCGGGGGCCGGGATTCGAACCCGGGCAGGCCTACGCCAGCGGATATCCCGGCGCTAGCCCTTAAGTTCAGGCGCGGCTGGAGGCCGACCGCCCCCTTTATCCTGGCTCGGGCACCCCCGCTGCGTTTCAGCTTAGAGCGCGTGGCTAAAAACGTTTCCCGCAGCTTCAGCTGGTTAGCTCGTAGTAGACTTGCCGCGCGTCGCGCAGGTTCACGACCCTCCTGACGAGGCTCCTCCGCAAGAGCTCGGCGAGCGCGTGCCTGACGGTCCTCTCGGGGAGCCTCGTCTCCTCGGCAAGCTCGCGGACGCTCATAGGCCCCTTCAGCTCCAGCATCTTCAGCACGAACTTCGCGCTGGGCGGCATGTCGGAGGCCCCGATCACCTTATCCCGCAGAACCTCCCTCACGGAGGGCCTCGATCTCAGTTTAATAATGCGCACCGGGGTCTCCGCTTTCTCGATGACAACGCCCTGCCTCACCCTCACGCGCTCCCCGCCGTCCGCCACGGCCTCGCACGGGTAGCGGCTCGCCACGTTCCTCACCTCCACAGTAGCGCTGTCCGGCACGATGAGGGGGCGCTTCGAGGGATCCACGCTGTTCACGGGTACCACCTCGAGCACGCGCGCTCCCTCGAACACGACGGCCCCGCCGGCCGAGAGGGCGTAAGCTGTGGAGCCTAAGGGCGTCGCCACGAGCACCCCGTCGGCCCTGTCCGACCAGACGAACTCGCCGTCCACGAACAGCTCGTAGCTCATCAGCGTAGCGCTGCGGGACGGGAAGACCGCTATCTCGTTCAGCGCATAGAGCTTCGCTGCGCCGTCGACGACCCCCTTTAGCTTCGCGTACTCCACCCTCTCGTACTCCCCTCTTTCGAAGGCTTCGAGCGCGGCGCCCAGCTCGTCAACGCTCACCGAGGTCAGGTAGCCAGCGCCCCCCGCGCTGACCCCGAGTATCGGCGTCTCGCTCTCCCCGATGAGGCGCACGGCGTCGAGCACCGCCCTGTCGTCTCCGACGGCGAGCACCACGTCGGCCGAAGCCGGGTCGCCCACTTCCACGACACCGTGGGCTGCGAGCAGCCTCTTGACCTCCGCCGCCTCGACTGCGGCGTTCCCAGCCACGATGAAGGCTCTAAGCGGCATCCGCTGCCGTCACCGGGCGGGCGAGCCTGCCGCTTTTGCCGGGAAAAACCCCCTTATTAAGCCGGCTGCTCGGGGGGTCACCGGTATGCCGACCGTTCAAGAGGTTCGCAAGCTGCTCGAGGAGAGGGGGGCGGTGCTCCTAGCTCACAACTACCAGCGGCCGGAGGTCCAGGACGCGGCCCACTTCGTCGGCGATAGCCTAGAGCTCTCGCTGAAGGCCGCGGAGGTGGATGCCAAGATCGTCGTGTTCGCCGGCGTCGACTTCATGGCGGAACAGGCGGCGTTCCTCAACCCGGAGAAGGTCGTGCTGCACCCCGAGCCGCTGTCGAGGTGCCCGATGGCGGCGATGCTGACGCCCGAGGTCGTCAAGGAGTACAAGGAGAAGTATCCGGGAGCCCCGCTCGTCGTCTACGTGAACAGCCTAGCGGAGGTGAAGGCGATGGCCGACTACGTGGTCACGAGCGCGAACGCCGTGGCGCTCGTGTCCCAGCTCGACGCCGACACAATCCTCTTCGGTCCCGACAGGCACCTGGCCGAGTACGTGGCCGAGAGGACGGGGAAGAGCGTCGTGCCGCTGCCCGAGCTCGGGCACTGCCCCGTGCACTTGGCGATAACCCCCTCGGACGTGGAGAGGGCGAAGCGGGAGCACCCAGCTGCTAGGGTGCTCGCCCACCCCGAGTGCGTGCGGGCGGTCAGGGCGATGGCCGACTTCGTCGGGAGCACGAGCCAGATGGTGAGGGCCGCCCGCGAGCTGGGGGCCCGCGAGTACGTGGTGGCGACGGAAGTCGGCCTCCTCCACAGGCTCGCGAAGCTCGGCGTCGAAGCTTACCCGGCGAGCCCCTACGCGGTCTGCCCCGACATGAAGAAGATCACCCTCGAGAGCGTCGCCCGCGCGGTGCTCGAGGGTAGGGAGGTGGTGAGGGTCGACCCGAAGATAGCTGAGAAAGCTAGGAGGGCTGTCGAGAGGGCGTTCGAGCTGCTAGGGGTGAGCGCGCCGTGGCGGAGGAGCTAGCGGTCGAGCGGATGCTGAGCTGGCTGGCGGAGGACATCCCCTTCTGGGACGTGACGAGCGAGCTGATACCGGAGGGCTGCGAGTGCAGGGCGGCGGTCATCGCGAAGGAGCCGGGCGTCGCTGCCTGCGTCGAGGAAGTGGCGCTGTTCCTGAGGAGGTTGGGCTTCGAGGTGAAGGTGAACGTGCGCAGCGGGAGCGAGTTCGGGAGGGGCGACGCGCTGCTGGAGGCTCGCGGCAGCTTGAGGAAGCTGCTGCAGGTCGAGCGGCTCGTGCTCAACCTGCTCTCCCACGCGTGCGGGGTCGCGACGGCGACGAGGAAGGCGGTCGAGCTGGCGAGGAGGGCGAACCCGAGGGTGAGGGTTGCGGCTACGAGGAAGACGCTGCCGGGCCTCAGGTACTTCGAGAAGCGCGCGGTGGAGGCGGGAGGGGGCGACACGCACAGGATGTCGCTATCCGACATGGTGCTGATCAAGGACAACCACCTGAAGTACTTCGGCTCGGTGAAGGCGGCGGTCGAAGCCGCGCGCAGGAAAGCCAGCTTCGCGGCGAAGATCGAGGTGGAGGTTTCGAGCCCCGAGCAGGCCGTGGAGGCGGCGGAGGCGGGAGCCGACATCGTGATGCTCGACAACTTCAGCGTCGAGGAGGTGAGGGCGGCGATCGAAGCCCTCGAGCGGGCCGGCCTCCGCAACCGCGTGATCGTCGAAGTCTCCGGGGGGATAACGCTGGAGAACCTCGAGGAGTACGCGAAGGCCGGCCCCGACGTCGTGAGCATGGGCTGGCTCACCCACTCGGCGAAGGCCATCGACCTTTCGCTCGAGGTCCTCGAGGTGGTGGGACCGTGCGGGGAGTCGCGCTGATCGGGTGCGGCGCGATAGGCGGCGTGATCGCTAAGGCGATCGACGACGGCTTGATCCCAGCCGCGCTCCTCTACGTCGTGGACGCCGACAGAGGTAGGGCCGAGCGCTTAGCCGCCAGCCTGAGGAACCAGAAGCCCGCGGTCGCGAGCGGCGTCGACGAGATCGCGCGCGACCCGCGCGTCGAGGTGGTCGTCGAGGCCGCGAGCCAGGAGGCCGTGCTCCAGTACGCGGAGGCCCTGCTCGCGGCTGGGAAGGAGCTGGTGGTGCTCAGCGTCGGGGCGCTGGTGAGGCCCGAGGCGCGCCCGCTGCTGGCGAAGTACGGGGGGAGGGTTCACGTGCCGTCGGGGGCGCTGGGCGGCCTAGACGCGCTGAGGGCGCTGGCGCTGGCCGGGGTCGAGAGCGTGGAGCTGGTGAGCCGCAAGCACCCCTCTAAGCTCGCGGACGAGCCCTACGTCAGGGAAAGGGGGTTGAAGCTGGAGGGGCTGAGGGAGCCGCTCGTCGTGTTCGAGGGGACGGCTGAGGAGGCGGTGAGGGCGTTCCCGCGCACGCTGAACGTCGCGGCGGCGCTCGCCCTGGCGTCAGGCGCGCCGGTGAGGGTCAAGGTGGTCGCGGACCCCTCCACCCACCGCAACGTGCACGAGTTCGTGGCCCGCTCGAAGGCCGGAACCCTCTACGTGAGGGTGGAGAACGTCCCGCACCCGGGGAACCCGAAGACCAGCTACCTCGCGGCTCTCAGCGCGGTGGAGCTGCTGAGGGAGCTGTGCTCGGCCCGCTGCTCCTCAGCTCCCAACCGGAACGGGTAGGAACCCGGCGCTCCAGCGAGTGACCGCCTTCGGCGCGTTCGCGCGCAGGGCAGTGCGAGTGCACGCTTTGAACGGCAGAGCGACTCGTAGCGTGCTCCGGCTTGACTGGCGCAGTCGGGGAACGCGCTACTCAACCCAGAATTGGGCTTCGGCGCTCCGCCTAACGCGCTCAGGGCTCTCGCCGCTAAACCTCCAGTATCCTAAACCGGCCCTAACTATTTCGATGCCGAGCGCGTCCAGCAGCTTATCGCTCAGCAGGACCTCGTGCTCTCCCGGGACCGAAACGGCGCGCGCTCTCACCCAGTCGCTGCACCGGTCCTCGG
>JAPWTS010000138.1 GCA_028275925.1 Thermofilales archaeon | reverse complement strand
TTCTCCTGAAGCCACTTCAGAGCGCGCTCCGGCAAGGGAAGCTCCAGCCGCTCGCCGCCACCCAACCTCACGACCAGCGTGTTCTCTTTGATGTAGCAGCCGCAGTTCGGGTGCACCGCTTCAACGAGCGGCAGCTGCAGTACAACTTTCCTCGGCCTCCCCATCTTTTCGACCTCGCTGAACTGGTAAACCTGTGACTCCTCATCGAAAGCCTTCCTGTAGTAGTACGGCAGCTGCCGCACGCGCTCAAGCGCCAGCTCAACGCCCTCCTCGAGCCCCAATCTCAGCGACCAGAAGTACAGCGCGCCCACCGCCCTGTACGCCTTGAACAGCTCTACAAGCCGCTGGAAGGCGCCGGCCGGCAGCTCGCTAACATAGTACAGTAAAGTCAAGACCCGGAAGCCCTCCACCACACCCTTCTTCTTCCTGCTCCTACCCCCCATAGCCCGCCCCTCGCGCGCGGGGGATGTCGAGCTCGGGAGCCCGGGGCGCCAGCCCCCTCACCGCTTGCCCTCTTACCGCGTTTTCCACGCGGCTCACGGGCTAAAAATTGAGGCGGGGCTTTATAAATTCGATGTTGAGAAGCCTGAAAGTGATTTTTTCTAATCAAAAAGTTAAAGAAAAGAATAGAGAATATACCAGCGGAGCTAGGCTGGCAAATAGGCGGGGCGCGCACACATATGGGAAAAGGCTAGCACGCTAACCGTCGATCGCTTCAGGAATTCTCTGCGGACGCGCGCTCTCCCCCTCGAGGGATTTCGAGAGGGACCGAGGGAGAGCGAGAAGACCTCGCCGCGCTGGTACAAGCGCGCGGAGGCGGGGCGCTTTCATGATAATCCCTATCAGGTGCTTCACGTGTGGAGCGCTGATCGCCGATAAATGGGCGAAGTTCGCGGAAAGGGTCGCGAAGGGTGAGGGGCGTGTGGCTCGGCGCTCTCGAGCGGCGCTTGCTCGATCGAGTCCTCGCCCCGCCGCCCAAGCTGCTGTTCAGGGAGCGGCAGCTGGAGCGCGCGCTGGAGCTGGTGGGGAGGAGCGAGTCCTTCGTGGTCTACGGCCCCATCGGCACGGGCAAGACGACGCTGGCTCTCGCAGCCGCGCGCGGGCTGGAGGGCGTCGCCTACGTGAGCTGCGCGTCCGCGCGCACCTACTCGGCGTTGCGCTCCAAGCTCCTCAAGCCCGCCGCCTACTACGTGGTCGACGACTACCCGATGGCCGTGAGGGAGCCGCGGCTCCGCGAGCTCGTGCGCTCGCTGAAGCCGAAGATCGTGGTCGTCTACCCTCCCGCGGCCGCGTACGAGGAGCTGGAGGACCTCGAGAGGGTCGAGATGCCTGCCTACACGCTGGAGGAGCTGGAGGAGATCTGCCGCGAGAGGGCCGCCAGGCTGGCGCTAGCGGTCGAGGAGGAGGACGTGAGAGCCGCCGCCAAAGCCGGCTTCGAGCACGGCGGGAACGCGAGGGTCGCGCTGATGGTCCTGGCGGAGAGGGCAGCGGCCAACCTCCAGCGGGCCGCCGCGCTGCGCGCCTAGCTCTTGTCCACCAGCCGGGCTTCCTCGATCACAAGCACCGCGTCGTAGTCGGCGCCCTCCACCCTCCACCTCAGCGGGACGATCCTTTTCCTGAAGAGGGGGAAGTCCAGCACGAAGGTCTCGTACTCCCCGCCCTCCCCCGAAGGGTTGACGTACGGCTTGAGCCTCGCCAGCAGCTCGATGACCTCGCGGTCTATGCGCCTCCCGAGGAGCGCCTTGCTGAGCGGGTAGCCGGCGACCCTCGTGAAGATCGCCTCGATCCCCCTCCTTACTACCTCCTCCAGCAGCTCGACCTCGTCGCGCCCCCACAGCGGGTTCACGCACTCCAAGCCCAGCTCGCCGCACGCGGCCGCGAACCTCGCGGCCTGGTAGCTCGACTTCACGGCGCCCGTCACCACGCCCTCCACCCCGTACACCTCGCGAGCGGCCCGCAAGGCCTCCTTGAGGGCTCGGAGGCCCCCCGCCTCGTCGTCGGGGCACTCCCGCTCGATGAGCGGGAGGCCGAGGGCTTCGGCCTGGAGCCCGACTAAGTGAGCGTTCGGGTAGTGGAAGAGCCAGCTTTCGAGGGACTGCGGCTTCATCGTGATGAGGCACGCCACCTCGTGCTCCCCGCTGGCTTCGAGGAGGGCGAGGTTCGAGTCCTTGCCCCCCGAGTACAGGACCGCGACCCTCATCTTCGCCCCACCCTCACGGCGCGCTCGAGGGCGATCGCTTTCAAGTGCCGCTTAAAGGGTTCGAGGAAGAGGGCTTTAGCGAGCGGGTACAGGGGCCCCGCTCTCTCGCGCAGGAGGCTCTCCGTGCCGCTGTAGCAGAGGAGCAGGTACAGCTTCGCGGCCGCGGCGACGAGCCTGCGGGCGAGACCCCGGCTGCGGAGGCTGGACAGCTTGAAGTACTCGACAGCGAAGGTCTCCGCCGCCTCGACCCCGGCCTCGAACAGCACAAAGGTGCACGCGTAAGCCACGTCGTAGAGGGGGTCGCCCAGCCTGGCCCCCTCGAGGTCCAGCACGTAGACTCCACCCTCTCCCATCAGGACGTTGCCGGGGTTGTAGTCGCCGTGCACTAGGGTGACGCGCTCCGCGCTCAAATCGCTCAGCTCCCCGAGGAGCCCGGAAAAACCCCTCGCGCAGGTCGGGTGCAACCTCGCCAGCAGCCTTATCGACGCGACCTCTTCGCTCCAGAAAGCCTCCCCTCCCTTGAACAACCGGGCCTCGAGGGCGCTCGGCCGGATGCTGTGCAGCCTGGAGAGAGCTGCGCCCATCGCCCTCGCCGCGGCGCGGCGGGTTCGGGGGTTCCCCAGGAGCTTCTCGGCTGGGA
>JAPWTS010000137.1 GCA_028275925.1 Thermofilales archaeon | reverse complement strand
CGCGCCACGCGGAACCCCCTCTTCAGGTACCAGCGCAGGGCGGCGGTGTTCGAGACCGGCGTGCTCAAGGCCAGGCGCGTCACGCCGCGGGACCTGCAGTAGTCCTCGACCGCCGCGAGCAGCGCGGTGCCGACCCCGCTGCCCCTCGCGTGCTCGGCCACCTCGAGGTCGTACAGGTAGCCTACGGGCACGTAGTCGACGCTGTCTAGCCTCAACCCGACCCACGCGGCCCCCAGCAAGCGCCCCTCCTCGTCCACCGCGAAGAAGATCTTGTTCTCGATGTTGCTCGCGTAGAGCCTTTCGACGAGCTCCCTGTGCCTCCTGCTGTACTCCTCGTACCCCATCGCCCTCTTCGCCTCCTCGCTGACGAAGGGCCAACTCGCCTCCCTATCGAACTCGATGAACCTCTCGAGGTCGCCCTCGACCACCCTGAACCCCACCCGCTGCCGGCTCATCGCGGCTCCGGCACCCCCGTGCACGTTTGCCCGCGCGGGCAAAGCCGTTTTTAAGCGCGCGCTTAGCGGTGTCCGAAAGCGGTGGGCCGCTCGTGGAAATCGTGTACTCGAGGGGCAGGGTGGAGCTGAGGGGCAAGACGCTGAACGCCTTGGACAAGTTCGTTCTGGCTTTCTCGCGCATTCTGGAAAAGTACGTCGACTACGTCATCGTGGGAGGCTACGTAGCTATACTGTTCGGGAGGAGCCGGGGCACCGAGGACGTCGACGTGATCGTGAGGCGCGTGGAGCACAGCGAGTTCCTCCTGCTATACAACGAACTTCGGGGGAAAGGGTACTACTTCGTGAACCCGGGCGGGCCTAGCGAGCTCTACAGGATGCTCGACGCGGGGCTGAGAGTGAGGGTGACCGTAGAAGGCACCGTGATACCGAACTTCGAGCTCAAGTTCGCCGAAAGCGAGCTCGACGAGTACTCCCTAGATAACAGGGTAGCGGTCGTATTCGACGACGAGCGCGTGTACGTGCCCCCCATCGAGCTCCAAATAGCTTACAAGCTGTACCTCGGGGGCGAGAAAGACATTGAGGACGCAATCTACCTTTGGGAGGTGTTCAAGGAGCACTTAGACTTGAGTTTACTGCATAAGTTCATGGAAATCTTGGGCGTGAAGGGTGATGCCTACGGGATTGGCTAAGGAGAGAAGGCTGCGGGAGAGGCTCGAGTTCGTCCGTTTCTACGCTAGGTGGGTGAAGAGCGTGCCGAACGAGGTGTGGAGCAGGCAGCAGGCGCTGCTCATCGATAGCTTTCTCGAGAGCGCGAAGAACTTCGCCCTGAGCCCGGAGGCGTACCTTCGGCTCGTGAGCCGTAGGGAGGAGAGGCTGAGGGAGCTCGAAGCGAAGCTCAAGCACCTTCGGCTGCCTGAAGAGCTGAGACGCCGCGGTGAGCGGGGCGGCGCGCAAGCTGGCTCCGGTGGGCAGCGCTAAGCGCAACCTCCCAGCTTGAGCACCTCCTCGCGCGTGGTGGGAACCCACTCGCGCCCGTTGAAGAGGGCGTAACCGGTGGTGTACTTCTCGAGGATGTCGAAGATCCTCTCCCTAACCTCGCAGTAGGGTATCGCGTCGGGGTGCGAGCTCAGCTCGTCGAATAGCATCATCTCGATCCTGGGGTGGGGGTTGGCGCGCGGCAGCTTCAACCCCCAAATCATGTTCGCCAGGTAGGCCGAGTGCTCCAGCTCCGCTTCCCCGATCCTGTACCTGTGCTCGAGGATGCGCCTAGGGAGGTCGGCGTAGCTCCTCCGATCGTAGCCGAGCACCGCGGGGTCGACGCCGTTCGCGAGGAGGAAGAGGATGACGCCCGTGTCCTTGAAGCACCTGCCGCAGGGAACCAGCCGTCCGCCCCGGTAAACGGGCGAGTGGCAGCTCATCGCGAGCTTGAACAGGTGCGGGTACCTGCGCGAGAGCACGCGCGCGACGACGAGCTTCGTGATGGGGCGGATGGGCGACCACTGCTTCAGCCGGAAGCCCCTCTCGGCGAACCACCTCGTCATGTACTTCTCGAACTCCTGCGACTGGTCGTAGGCGGCGCAGTAGTGGCGTATCCCCCTGAACTCGAGCTGGTAGCCGGTGAAGTCGTCGAACTCGTTCCCGAAGACGACGTTGCCGACGCCGTACTTCATCGCGATCGGTAGGAAGCTGAAGGCGTAGTGCTCGAACCAGAAGAGCCTCACCGGGTAGATCTCCTTGCTCCTCCTCTGGAAGTCGGGCACCACGATCCTCATGTTCCGCTCGATGAACGTGAAGAGCCTGTCCACGTTGCTCCAAACCCTCTTAGTCTCGGGGACGTTGCGCGCGAACCACCGGTACGCGTTGAGCGCCACGAGCCAGTGCCTGCCCGACTCGTTGAGGAAGCAGGGGTAGGCGCGCAGGCCGAGCTCGGCGAGCAGCCCGTACGAGAGCAGGCTGTCCTGGCCGCCCGACGACATCACGATGCAGGACGCCGGGTCCCCCTCGTGCTCGATCGACGTGCCCGTGAACGTCTCCGGCACGCTCACCTGGGCCCTCGGCTTCGCGTCCTCCGGCCCCACCTCCTCCGGGTCCGGGACGTACTCGTCGCGGATCAGTCCGGTCCGGTTGACGATCCTGTTGACGAATATGTCGCGCGCGGTCGCGTCGGCCACGGTCTCGAAGAACTCGAGGTCGAGCTCGTGTAGCGGGAACTCGAAGCGGATCTCGTCGGCGAACAGCGTGTAGTTCACGGCGGGGACGATGCTGGCGAGCCTCGCGACCTCCTCCAACCCCTTCACGTTGACTTCCTCCTCGTAGCGGTGCATCAGCGTGTAGCTCTTCCTCACGCCCTCGAGCTCCAGCGTGTAGACGGCGGAGAACCCCCTAGCGCCCACCTTCAC
>JAPWTS010000028.1 GCA_028275925.1 Thermofilales archaeon | reverse complement strand
GTCGCCCAGCTCTTCAGCGCGCCTGAGCAGGTGCTCGCCGCTGCCGTAAAGCACCTTGAAGGCGCCCAAAACCCCCCTCAGGAGCTCCTCTCTGAGCCTGTCGCCCACGCCGAGCACCACGACGTCCACGCTGAAGGGCGCGCCCTCAGGGTTCGCCGCGTCGAGGTACCCCTCGTACCCTTTAACCTGTCTCGTTACGACGAGCAGGTCCACGTCCCTGGCGAGCTCGGGCGCGTAGACGGACGAGCCGAACTGGACGATCTCGACTATGTCCGGGTCGTACTCCAGGAGCCTCCTACAGACCTCCCTCAAGTGCTCCGCCATCAGAGACCTCGCATCAGAGTCGCGCACGGCTGCTTAAACCCTTTTGCGCGGGGAGAGACGCGCGCTGCAGCGCTGCCCTACGGCCAGCGCGGGAACGCCCAGCAGAGCTTAAGTACGCGCCCCGAGTGAGGGGTTTAGCCGCGGTGCCCGTATGCGCACGGAGCCGCTCTACCTGGAGGACTCCTACTTGAGGCGTTGCGAGGCTAGGGTGCTGGAGGTCGAGCGGGTCAAGGGTAGGCGGGCCTACGTGGTCCTGGATAGGACGGTGTTCCACCCGCTGGGCGGCGGTCAGCCGTCGGACGTGGGTTTCATCGCCGGCGCGGGCGGTCGGATGGAGGTGAGGAAGGCCCTGCTCCTCGACGGGGAGCTGAAGCACTGGGGCGTGTTCGCAGAGGGCGAGCTGGGGGAGGGCGACGAGGTCGTCTGCGAGATCGACTGGGGGAGGAGGTACGCGGTGATGAGGCTCCACACGGCGGGCCACATCCTCGACTACGCGATGGCCGTGCTCTTCGGGAGGCCGGTGGACACGCTGGAGGCCTTCCACGGCCCTCCCGAAGCGTACCTGGAGTACGACGCCGAGAGACCTCCCGACCCCGCGCTCCTCGAGGAGGTCGCCAACGAGGTCGTCGGGGCGGACCTGCCCGTGGTGGTCAAGCTCGTGAGGAGGGAGGAGCTCCCCGAGCACCTCTACAACGCCCCCAACCTGCGGAGGCTGCCCGCCGCCGAAGCGTACAGGGTGGTCGAGATACCCGGCGCGAACGCGATGCCCTGCACCGGCACGCACGTGCGGAGGACCGGCGAGGTGGGCGGAGTGAAGGTGCTCAGGGTGGAGAAAAGGATCGGCTACAGGGTCTATTACACCGTGACCTAGCGCGCCCCAACGGTCTCGAGGGGCCCGCCTCTTTCGGCGAAAGCGGGCGCGGAACTCGCTGGAGCGTCTCGCTCCGCGAGCTAACAGCACGCGAGTGACGCCCGCTAGCGACCCCGTGGGGCCGGGGGGCTGACGCGCGCAGGTGCAGCTAAAAAGGGAGGGGGAAAGAAAACGGCATTTGAGCGGGTTCCCCGCCGCTCGCCGAAAGTCGCTTCTCGGCTACGGGTTGGCCTCCTTCGAGGTCACGCGCGCTTCTCTCTCGGATAGGATCCAGCCGGTAAGGCACAGGGCTCCCGAGAGCAGCGCCACCCAGAAGCTGGGGGTGAACTGCGACCTGAAGGCCAGGTCCAGGTAGCCGCTCGCGCGCACCAGCGGGTACAGGTCGAGCCTGAGGTACCCGCTCGAATAGGGCACGACAGCTTCAGGGAGGTTTGGAGCCAGCTGCGCCAGCTGGGGCGCGAGAGATAGGGCGTAGCGGGGCAGCAGCGCTGCAGCGGCGAACGCGAGGACCGCGAACCCGGTCGGCACCGTAAGCGGCCTGAGGTTGAACAGCTTCCTAGACCAAGGCTTGCCAGCCAGCAAGGCGCCGGCTACTATCGTGGAGGCTCCAAGCGCCGCCAACGCTCTAGAAGCTAGGAAAAGCGCGCTCAACACTGGAGGGATTTCAACGGCGCGTGAGCCCAAGAGCTCCGCTTCGAAGCCGAAGGGCGACAACCCCACGTAGAGCGCGGGCTTCGCGGGATCGCCTACGACAAGCTCCCACCACGCGCTTCCGAGCAGAGCCACCGCTAGGAGCAGCAGGCCGCTCGCCAGGTAAACCGCCCTGTAAGCCGCTTTAAACGCCTTCACGCCCACCCACCTCGGACGGCTTCAGCTCGACGGAGAACGAGAGCGGCAGCTCCGCCCCACCCAAGGCGAGCACCGCTCGGCCCGTCACGTTGAGCGCCTCATCGCGGGATAGGGCGCTCCCGAGGGCGTCCCAGTCACCCCGCACGGGGAGCAGCAGCGCTCGGAAGCTGCCCTCCCCGCCGGGCTCCAGCGCGACCGGAGATTCGAGCGAAAACTCCCCCTCGAACTCGCGGTCCGCCGGGAAAAACTCCCCCTCAAGGCTCCTGACGCCGAACGCCGTGTCGCCGGCGTTCGAAAGCCTCAGCTCGAGCACGTACCCGCTACCGCTCCCGCTGACGTTGTAGGACAGCAAGCTGAACCTCAAGTTCGGCATGCGCGCTTCAGCTTTCGGAGCTAGGAAATCCGCGAGGGATCCCGCAGACGCGTAGTAGACCGCGAAGGGCGCTGCGACTACCGCAGCGGTGGCGACCCTGAGGATAAGCGCTACAAGATCATCTCTTCCTAGCACGCTCATGAGGAGCTTATGTTGCAAGGGTTAATAAGCCTTCCTATTCTTTTTCAACAGATTAACCCTTATTTTTCCTAATTTCCTACTTCTTTCACTATGTTTATACAATGGGAAACTAAGTTTAAATTTACGTTCGTGAACATCTCTCACCCGCGCTTAGGCCTCACCGCGCGAAGTTTTCTGCACCTTCACTCACTCAACTATCTCCAGGCTGAGGTTTTTAGCCACTCTCTCTTTCAAGATTTTAAAATGAACATCTTTAGTTACGAGGATTAGCCCTCTGCTAACCGCTTGAGCCGCTATCACGAGATCCACTGCCGGTAACTGGTTTCCCAACCTCCTGAGCGTTGCTCGCAACCTCGCGGCCAGCAGGTAATCTTCGCGCGCCGGGTACAGCACCACCCTCGCGTACTTCACGGCTGGAGGGTACTCGACAACGGTTAGTATTGAGATGTACGGCGCTTTTAGCGGTAACCTCTTCTTAGCTATATCGATGATTGCGCTTGTATCGTAGATCTTACCCTCTCCCACTCCTTCTCCCTCAGCTCGCTGTACATTCGATCCTCAACCTCAGGGCTCAGGGGCTCCAGATCCAGCGGAGACACACCCCACTTAACTAGCTCCTCTAGAAGCTCCTCGGCGGGAACCGCCGCTCCACCCTTTTCCAGCTCCTCGATGTAGTCTTCAATAGCCTTCCTCACGACCGAGCTCCAATCCACGTCGAACCTCCTCATCTTCTCGTACAGCTCCTCGGGAACCTCCACGGTAATGATAGGCACGGCATTACATTGAGGTGGCCCCTTATATTCCTACCTAAATTACAGCCGAACCACGCTAGGCGAACGCGGGCGACCTCCAGTATGAGAGAGCGGCGCCGGTTCCTTTGAGGAGCCGCGCGGGGGTTGCAAGCGGCTTCCACCCCCCGGAAAACCGCGCGCGAGGCGCCGCTCCAACGCCGCTCGCGCGGGGCTAGCCTCGCTTGCTCCTGCGGCCGTAGAGCTCGCAGAGGAGCTGGAAGTCGATGCGCTCCCTGACGATTGCGTTCACGAGCTCCCTCCTCAACCGCTCGTCCCTCGAGAGGAGCAGCCTGCCCTCGGTCACAACGCGGTACTTGAAGGGGAGCGGGGCCTCGTTGAGCACCTGCACGTCCACCGGCAGCCCCACCTTCGCTTCGAGCTCCGCGGAGAGATTCAGAACGTAGCGGAGCGGGTCGCTGGGGTCCCTCAACCACACCGCGACGTCCACGTCCCTGAAGAACCTCCTCCTCACGAAACTCCCGTGCGCGTAGGCGAAGACGATGTTGACGTCTTCCGCTAATCTCGTCGCGATTGCGCGGAGGACCTCCTCCCTCCTCTCAGCCGGGAGCTCGTAGTGGGTTGGCTCGCTCACGCGCGCCACCCCTCCAGCACCTCCCTCACGAGCTTCGCGAACTCCTCGAAGCCCCTCAAGCCCTCCCTCACGCTCTCGTAAACCCTCCGATCATCTATTGCCCAATACCTGCGCACGAGGAGGTTCCTCAACCTAGCCGCGGCGGCGAGCCCGGCTGCGAGGTCCCGGGGTACGATGCCCAGCTCCCCCAGCCTAGCGAAGCAGCCGGGGCAGCTCTCCGCTCTCTCGTCGAACCCCTCGGCCAGCAGGTGCACGCAGATGCTTGCGGCGGCCTCCACGAGCTGGATCACGAGGTACCCCATCGAGAGCTTCTCGTGCAGGGTTAGCTCCTCGAACCCCCTCGCAGTAAGCTCCTCCAGCAACCTGACCGCGTCGTGGATCTCCCTCACTCTAGCCTCGACCAAGTCCCTATCGACGACCAAGCTTCTCGAGGGCGCTTGAAGGGTGCAACCTTTATCCTTACCGAGCGCTCAAGCTACCGGTAATTCCTGGTCAAGACTGTGCTCGATCTACTGCTCGGGAGGCAGGGCGGGCGCGCGAAATGAGCTGCGGCCTGCGGTTCTCGAAAGCTTGAGAAGCCCTCCCGCCAACCACTTGCTTAGCGCGTCTTTTGAAACTCGCGAATCAGCTCCTTCGTCGAGACGGTTTTCACACCTCCTCCTAGAACCCTCTCGAGCGCGCTTCCCCCCCTTCTTCGACGCGTCTCCTGAGCTTTTCGTCGTCCGTCACGAGGACGGTGCCGAGCTCCCACGATGCGGCAAGGTACGACGAGTCGTAGTAGGTCACCCCTAGCTTGCGCGCTAGCTTCAGCACGAGCCGCACGTCCTTGGGCGAGGTTACCTTCAAAACTCTGAACAAGTAGAGCACCGTCTCCAACGCCGAGACTGCCTCCTCCTCCGAGATCCCTCCGGGCAGGGTCGCTTCCTTCCATAGCGCGCTACCGATCTCGTACGGGGTTAAGGTCAGCGCGTAACCCTTCTAAGTACTCGAAGGCGCCCGCGCCGGGGGCCCTAACCGTGTTCAGCAGGGCGGAGGCGGTCGAACGGCATCATCTCTCCTCGCGGCCCGCCCTTACGGCTTCAACAACCTCCTCTTCCGGGATCTTTTTGAGGGCAGCTTGAGCTTCAGCCAGCCTCCCCCTAATCTCTTCCTTTTTCCTTCTTCTCACTTCCTCCTCCAAGGCCCTCTTAATCACGCTGCTGATCGGGATTCCGCACATCATTCAACTTCTCGTAGAACTCCCCTCTCACTTTCACCGAAACAGTCACATACTTCGCCGTAGTGTGGTGCATGAGCTGCGATAAAAGTTGCAGCTGTGATCGTGACCGCTGATACGGGGCACATTCGTAGAGCCGCAACTTGCTTAGTTCGCGCGCTCGCGTTAGGTTTATATTGCATTCGAGCACGCATGAACACGTGAAAAGAGGGACGATCACAATAAGCCTTGAGCTCAAAAAGAAGCTGGACGCGCTCAGAGGGGGCAAGACGTGGGAGGAGTTCTTGACGGAGCTCTTGAACACCGCTCTCGAGGCGAAACTGGGGGAGCTGGAGGCGTTCCTCAGGAGCACCGCCGACAAGAGGGATATCCCCTTCGAGAAGCTTGAGCTCAGGCTGAGGGGTAGCGGCGATGCAGGTCCTCGTTGACACGGACTACCTTATCGAAGTGGAGAAGGGGCGAGCCGAGCTGCCCAGAGCGCAGGTGGTAATCTCGTGGATCACGCTCTACGAGTTCATCCGCGGCAGGAGCGACTACTCTGAAGCGAAAAGCAAGCTGGAAAAATCGCTCCTCGTGGTGTACCCAACGAACGACGTACTGCTGAAAGCCGTCGAGATGTACAGGGACCTGAAGAGGAGGGGGGAGCTGATAGACGAGAGGGACCTCCTCATAGCCGCTACAGCAATCGCGCTGGGCATCCCCCTGAAAACGAGGAACGTCGCCCACTACCAGAGGCTGACGAGGTACGGGCTCAAGCTCGCCTGAAGAGCCCCGGCGCGCTCGGTTACGCTAGCGCCTTCTTCAGCTCCTCGGCTAGCTCCTCCGCGCTCTTGAACGCGATGATCTTGACTCTGCCTTTGCGGGAGAGCTCGACCGCTCTCGGCGGGGGCTCGCCCTCCGCCGCGACGACGATCTCGTGGGGGACGTCCAAGCCCTTCGCGACCTCCGCGAAGATGCTCGTGGGGTTCGCCCTCACGATCGAGACGCAGACCACCCGATCGCCTTTCCTAGCGACCAGCGCGAAACCGTGCTCGAAACCGCTCAAACCCCTCACGCGAGCACCCTCTTCAACCGCGAAGCCCAGCTCCTCCAGAACCTTCCTGGCGGAAGCGGCGGGTGCTCCAGACAGCATGTGAAGCCCGCCGGCTGAGGGTTAAAAAGCTTTACCGCCCCGTTGGATTTTGCCACCTTTGCGGTAAACAGTTCATTTCCAGCAAAAGCGGCAAAACGGGAAAGTTGAGGCTAGAGCCAGCACACATAGAAGAAGGAACGTTACGGCAAGCAGCACGCTTGGGTCGTCGGTGTTACGCGTGATGCGAGCCGTAGGTTCTGAGAGGTTAGGTGGCTGGAACCCACGCCCCCAGCGTAGCCCTGCAGCCTAGCTGCCGCGCATCGTTCGCGTTCCCCATCGGCGCCGAAAACCCTACCGCCAGCTCATTGCCAGTGAGCACGGCCGACGGCGCTTCGCACGCGCTGAGGCGGCCGGCGCACCCCAGGGAAGCGCGCGGCGGGGACGTAGCCGCGCTCAGCGCGTTAAATGGAGTTTTTATAGGCTAGGGTTTCGCGTTAGCAGGGGGCTCCCGTGGAGCTGCTGCTGGTGCTGCCCGAGAGGGTGGTGAGGAGGCTGAGGGAGGAGGGGGAGAAGAGGGGAGTTAGCGCCGAGGAGGTCGCTCTGGAGGCGCTGCTCAGGGGGCTCAACGAGGAAGTTGACCCGGTGGAGAGAGCGGAGCTGTACGCGGCTCTCTCCGAGAAGTACCTCAGGGAAGCCAATGAACTCTTAGCTAAGGGCGATTACGTCCAAGCGTCCGAGAAGCTGTGGGGTGCTGCGGCGCTGATGGTCAAGGCGGTGGCGGCCAGCAGGGGGGTTTCGATCGCCTCGCACGGCGAGCTCTTCAGCTTCGTTAGAGCGCTGGGCGAGGAGGAGGGGGATCCCGAGCTGAGGAGGCTCTTCTCCGTGGCCAGCACGCTCCACCAGAACTTCTACGAGGGCTGGCTGAGCGGGGACGTTGTCAGGGAGTACGCGGAGGACGTAAAGCAGCTGGTGGCGGAGCTCAAGCGGCTGCTGAAAGCGGCGCATCGCGGGGAGGCGGGGGGCAGCTGAGCTGGAGGCTCGGCGGGCCGGCGCGCAACCCGCGAGGGCGTCGGGCCCGAGACGGCTTCTTCCGAAGGGCGGAAAAGTTGTCAGCTCTCGGCGGAGCTGTGCCCGGGTGCGGCGCTTGGGAGTGGTGAAAGCGAGGGTCGTGTTAAGCGGCTTCAAGGGCTCGAGGGAGTGCACCGCGCTAGTGGAAACTGGCGCCGCGATGACGGTCGTGGACAGGGAGGTCGCCGAGGAGGTCGGCGTCCTGCGCACGGGCAGGCGCAGAGCGCTCATCAGCGCCGGCGGGCACAAGCTGGAGGGGGAGGGGGTGGCGTTCAGGGAGCTGAGCGTCGAGGGGGAGGTTCTGGACTACGAGAAAGCCCTCGAGGTGGAGCTCAGCGGGGAAGTCAAGGAGGTTTTAAGGGGGCTCGGCGTCGACGAGCACGTCATCGTGGGGCTCGCGACGGTGGAGCTGGCCGGCTTCATCCCGGACACGGCGGCGGGCAAGCTCAGGAAAGTCGAGGCGTTCCTCCTCTAGCCAGCGCCGCGGGCCGGCGGTACCTCGCGCTCCCAGCGCTCTGGAGACCGGCTTAAATAGCCGGCGCGCGCTAAGGAGGGTCAAGCTGCGCTTCGCCGGCTTGGAGGTCGAGTTCGCGGATGGGGAGCGGGCGCTCCAGCAGGTCTCGGAGTGGGCCGAAAGGGGCACGTGGCAGCCGGTGGCCGTCTTCGGCCTGGAGGGCTGCGGCAAGACGGCTTGGTTGAGGCGGGCTGCCGAGATCCTGCGCGAGAGCGGCTACGAGGTTTTCTACATCCATCCCCTCGACAAGCACGCGGCGTGGCAATCGCCGCTGCACAGGGAAGCGGTGAAGAGGGCTCTGGAAAAGCGCGCGACACAACGTCTCCGGTCGCCGCCCGAGCGCAGGCTCGCGCTTAGCTGCACGCGGCGGCCGAAGGTTTAAAGGCGCGGTCCCCCTCTTTGCCCAGAATGGACGAAACCATCCCGAGGAAACCCTACGTTAGGGAGGCGAGGTTCTGGTCGCCCGTGGCTGGGAAACCGGGCTACGTGAGGTGCGACCTGTGCAGCAGGAGGTGCGCCATCGCGCCCGGCAGGTTCGGCGTCTGCGGCGTGAGGAAGAACGCGCGCGCTTGTAACCGGCGGCGACCCTAGCAGCCTGCTCGGGGAAGCTTTGAGCGTAGCTAAGGCTCTGGAGGAGCTGGAGGCGTTAGCCGAGAAAGGGGTTCGGATCGTTAACCTCGAGGACCTGGAGGTGGTGGGCTACGTCGAGGGGGCACCGATCTACACCATCAGGCAGAGAGATAGTTGATGGATAGGGACCCGGAGAAGGTCTTCATCGAAAGAGGGGAGGGGCGCGAAACCCACTACTTCTACTGGAAAACCGACCTCTACAAGCCGTTCGACTACGAGCCCGTAACCCTGCTGGACGGCCTGCTCTGCACCCGCTGGAGAGGGCTCGTCCTCTGGACCGACCCCGCGGCGAGGGGCAAGCCCCTCATGACTTTCGCGCTGGGGGTCCACACACCCCTCGCCTACTCGAGAAGCTGGCTCGTCTGGGTGGCGTACTGCCTTAGGGACCTCACGCCTGCCGAGAGGTTCTGGCTCGGCTTCTACCTGAGCATCTTCAACGCTCTGCTGCAGGGGGTTCTGAAGCTGCCGAGGGGGGAGGAGTTTCACGGCTACATGGACAAGGCGGCAGAGGGGAGGTCCCCGAGCGGTACAGGCTCAAGCCGTCCGAGTGGGCCTTCCTCATCGTGGTGGGCCCCTTCCCCGAAAAGCTTCCGCGCGAGGTAAGGGAAAGGCTGAGGGAGTGCGGCGAAAAGAGCTGATCTCGCCAGCGCGCAGCGATTCGCGCGGCTCCTCGAGGGGTAGCTACGTTCGTCGCCTCGGGCCGCGCGCCGCGGAGGGGCTAGAAGACTTCGGGCACCCCTCTCTCCTCGCCCCTTTGGGCGGCGAGGAGGGGGTTGAGCTTGCCCTCCTTCGCGAGCTTGGCGAAGTGGTCCCTGAACTGGGACGTGTGCTCGATGTCGAGCTCGAGCAGCTGCTTCAGGAGCTCCCAAGCCCTCCGCTGCACCTCCTCCAGCATCTCGCGCGGCATGTGCCCCACGATGAACGGGTCCTGAAGCCACCGGTCAAACGCCTCCAGCGTCCGGATCATGTGCCGGAACGCCGCCCGAGCCGCGAACACGAGCTCGAGCCTGTCGGCACCCTTCAGCTGCCCCTCCACCTCCCGCAGCGCCTCGAGAAGAAGCCTCTGCGCCTCCACCCACTGGTCCAAGCTGGAGACGAAAGCCCTAACCTGAGCTTCGCCCATGCTATCCGAGGAGAGGTCGGCACCCCTCCATATAAACCGCGCGCTCCAGCTCAGCGCCCGGAGCCCCGCGCCTCGAGAAGCCCCGCTGCACGCGCCCCGCTCACGCAGCTGAGACAAAAAAAAGAGTTTTAGAATATGCAGGGATTCCTCAGCTCACTGCTTCTTTTCCTCCTCCTTCTTTTCAGCAGCCGGCTTCTCTTCCTTCTTCTCCTCTTTCTTACCCTCCTTCTTGAACAGCTTCTTCAGGAAGCTCATCGCGACAAAAGCGCAGCGCCCCTTAAAGGCTTTCGCCAGCGCGCGGCAACTGGGAAAGAATTGAAATGATGGGAAAATGGGGGTGGAGGGGTATGGACTTGAGGGGGTCGAGGGAGAAAAGGAGCAGGAGGAGGCGTAGGCTCGCTCTTGCTGCGGCGATCGCCATCACGCTACTGAGATTGAAAAAGCGGGACGGCAGCTAGAGCTGGCGCGCTCGAGAGCCTCGCCAAACCTCTCGGCTACAGCAGCGAGCGCGCGATCATCCAGCTTCCTGATGCAAACCTCGGCGCTCGATCTTGGGGTTTTTCAAGAGCCGGCTCTGGCTGAACCCGCGCTTACACCCCTCAGCGCCACCCACTTCAGCGCGCTATAGCCGGTAAGCGCCTTCCCCGAAATCGCAGGTGACGGTTAAGTTTTAGAAAAATGAGGAGAAAAATAGAACTAAGCTTAAACGAATAGAAAATTATCGATTACACCCTTATTCCCAACCCGCTGATTATGTACTTGGCCTTGCAGACCACGGCTACCGAGCTGCTCCCCGCGAAGGCGAGCCCCACGAACTTCCCGCCCTTGTCCACGGGGCTCCCGCTGTCTCCGCTCTCGAGGAAAGGCTGGCTCACCAGTATCTGGTCGTAGAACACCGCCCACTTGGAAGTCGAGTACCAAACCTTCACGGTCGCGTTCACGTCGACCACCGTGCCGACGGTGACGCCGGTCGTCCTCCCCGACTTCCTAACGGTGTCCCCCACGCTAACCTCGGTCACCCCGCTGATGCTGTACGTGCTTTGGTCGTCGCTGCCCAGCACCTCGCCGACCAGGTACTCGTTGATCGTGACCTTCGCTATAGCGGCGTCGGCGTAGTTCCTGCCCTTGGGGCCGAACGTTATCGGGATGTACTTGTAGAGCTCGCCGACCTTATCCTGGAGCGTGCCGCCGTCGTACGTGCCCGGCTGGAGCACGGCCGTGCCTATCGGCAGGAACTGCGCTTTGCTGTTCATGGCTATGACGTGAGCGTTGGAGAGGATGTAGACGTTACCGCTCGCGTCCGTGACGATCAAGCCGAGGGTCCCCGCCATCTTCCCCCCGAACGCGTCCTCGGGGACCCCCAGCGAGACCCCTCCGACCAGCGGCCTCACCCTACCGGTCCTGCTGACGGGCGCGGGGTACGCGTAGTAGGACGGCTTGATCCCCTCCTCGAGCTGGAGCAGGGACAAAGCCTTCACCTTGCCGATCACGACGACCTCGGTCTTGTAGCCGTCTATCTCGGGGGGTACGATGCCCCTGTACTTCTCGTGCTCCACGTACACGATTATCCTCGGAGGGTCCACGCGGTGGCTCACCCCAGCGATCCCCTCGAGCGGAAGCAGCATCTCCTCGGCGCGCCTCCTCGCCTCCTCGATGCTCGGCGCCCGCCCCCTAATCGCGCCCGCAGAGGCGAACGAGCCGAGTAGAAGGGCCAGCAGGATGAAAGATGCGCACCTCCCTGTCGCGTCCATCGCCTTAGCTGGCGGGAGGCTTATTTAAAGCTTCGCACGCCGCGCGGCAACCCCGCCCCGCGCTAGAGGCGATTGCGGCAGCGATCTTTGCGCCACGCGCTCGAGCGGGATACGGGCGGGCCCGAGGGCAACGCACCCTTGAGATGGACGCCTTACGCTTATAACCTGCCGCGAGAAAGATCCGCGACGATGAGGGTCAAGCTCCCTTTCGCCGGCTTGGAGGTCGAGTTCGCGGACAGGGAGCGGGCGCTTCAGCAGGTCTTGGAGTGGAGCGAGCGAGGCACACGCTTCCCCATCGTCGTCTTCGGGCCCGAGGGCTGCGGTAAGACAGCGTGGCTGAAGCAGTCGGCTGAGCTGCTGAGGGAGAGGGGCTACCACGTCGTCTACGTCAACCCGCTGCAGAGGGAGTTCCTCGCGCACACGGACGTGAGGGAGGTGGCTGGGAGGTTCGCCGAGATCCTCGCTAAAGCTTCGGGGCGCGTCGAGGTCGAGCTCGCTTACGCGGCGTTCAACGCGGCGAGGGAGCTCGTGAGGTTGAGGAGGAAGAACGTGGCGGTGCTCGTCGACGACGCGTTCCAGGTGCTCGGCTCCGAGAAGGAGGCGGCGTTCTACGTTAAAAGCCTGCTCGGGCTCATCGAGTACCCGCCCGAAAGCTACGAGAAGATCGTAGCGGTAGCTGCAACCAGCGAGGGCTTATCCCGGAGGGAGATCGGCAGGCACCTGTGGGCCGAAATCCTCCCGATGTGGAACATGCCGAGGAAGGGCTTCGAAGAACTGTACAAGCAGGTGCCCGGTCCGAAGCCCGATTTCGAGGAGGTGTGGAGGCTGACCGGCGGGAACCCGAGAGTCCTCGCCCAGCTGTACGAGGCGAAGTGGCAGCCCGAGAAGGTCGTCGAAACCCTCGCAGAAAAGAAGAGGCTCACGCTCTTCGCGGGCAGCTTGAGCCCGGAGGAGCGGGAGTGGTTGCGGCAAGCTGTCGAGGACCCCGACACGCTGTTCGCGAGAGAGCGGATACCCCTGATGGAGAAGCTCATCGAGCTCAACCTCATCGTAGACAGCGTACCCCGCAGGGAGAGCTGGCTTTGGATCGACGAGCCGCCGCCCGAGAAGGAACCGGACCTTGGGATCGGCAGGCGCGTCGCCTGGCAATCGCCGCTCCACAGGGAGGCCGTGAGGAGGGCGCTGAAGGAGCTCGCGTGAATTGCTCCTAGGCGCCGCTCGAACGCGCGGCTCAGCAGCCGCAGCAACTTTTACTTAAGGTAGTCTTTCGCGGAGACGGTTTCGCCCTTCCTCTTGAAGACCGAGGTCCCCTCGCACTCGTAGGGGACGTCCAGCGCGTCGGCGATCGTGGGCGCCACGTCGATGATCTCCGCGCGCGGGAGGACCCTGCCCCTCAGCTTCCCCTCCAGCGCCCCGCCCGCGAGGAGGAAGAGCACGCGCCTCGTGCAGCCCGAGTACCTGCCCGCGCCGGCGTCCTTTGCGAAGTCCCACACTTCGCAGTCGTGGGGCGGCGGGTGGTCGCAGCACCAGTTGGGGCTCCCCGCCCCGAGGCGCCTAGCGGTCGAGCACGCCGCGTGGTAGCCGTGGTCGGAGGCGAGGACGAGCAGCGTGTCGCCCCAGAACTTGAAGCGGACCAGGAAGTCCACGATGTCGCCGACCAGCTCGTCGAGGAAGAGCATGTACGCGTGCTTCGAGGAGCGCGGGTGCGGGTTGCGGTCGGAGTAGGAGGGGCAGAAGGAGACGGAGTCCATCACGGGGAAGTACACGCAGACGAGGTTCCAGTCGCGCCTCCTCCTGAGGAAGGGGGCCGCGAACTCGTGCCAAACGCGCTCGTCGGGGTAGTAGGCGGAGAGCGCGACCGGGTAGCCGGGGGTGTAGAAGTAGCCGGGAGCGATCCAGCGGTCGGTCGTGAAGCACGCCGACCTGACCCGGCCCGGCGCGTAGTGCTGGGCGAACTCGAAGAGGCCCACCGGCCCGCGCTAGCGCGCGCTTTCACGGTCTGCAGGACGTTCGTCTTAAGATCGCTCACGCTTTTGATCTCGACCCGGCGATGGTGAATATGAGATCGTACTCCCGGTTTACGGGATCATTCGCGGGAAGCCCAGCGATCACGGCGTCAGACTGTTTTCTGGGAGAGGCCACAGTCTTCCAGCATCTCCCGCACGGCCTGCTCCCCGCCGCGGAAGCTCAGAATCTCGTACCCAGTAGGGAGCTTTATACCCGATACACCGTCGCGAGCAATCCGTTTTCCGCTCTGACCACGAAACCGAGATCTTCGAACGCCCCTTTCACTAGTTTACGATGTACTCCTCATGCCGCGCCGCGGCTGGCTTCGGGTAATCCGGGTAGGTCGCCGCAACGAGGAGGAGCGCCAGCGCGGGGCGGCCCACCTCTTCATCGAAAGAGAAGGGGACCGCGCTTTTTAAGGGCTGTGCTCATCAGCCGAAGAGAAGGAATGCGTTGACCCTCGTGAAGCGGAGGACCGCCAGCAGTGCCGCGATGTCCTTCAGGGTGCCGAGCAGTTTCGACTTCCACCTTCTCCAGAGCTTCTCCTTCACCTCCGCCGGCAGCTCGCTCGCCCTCTTCGCCTTCACTCTCAGCGCCACCAGGCGCCCGTCGGGCGCCCAGAACGGCTCCCCCACCCCGAGCGCCAGCAGCTCCCGCAGCTCCTCCTCGCTGCAGCCCAAGTGCACGGACAGCGTGTCCTCGTACCAGCCCCTGATCTCCGCCACGGCGTCGATGTAGCGGTCGAAGAAGCCCTCCATAGCGGGCCCCTCGAAGCCGGCCTCGGCCAGCTCGATGAGCCTCTCGAGCTCGTGGTCCACGGCCACCCTCGCGTCGAGCACCGCGTCGTCCCCCTCCCCCCACCTCGCTATGAGCTCCTCCTCGAGCGGCTCCAGGTAGCCCGTGTACACGAGGAAACCGCAGGGGCCTACAATCATCCTCGTTTCGCCGCCCCTCTCGTACTTGAACGGGATGTGGAGCCACTGTTTCCACGAGTTGATCGCCTCCTCGACCGGATCCCGCGGGTCGAGGTCGGTCAGGAGGAAGCCGAGGCGGGGGCACCCCGCCGCGCTTAAGAGCGCGTACACTTCAGCCGAGGAGAGCTCCTCGCGGGGGATGACCCCGTTCAGCTTGGAGAGCACCGACGGGGACACCCGCTTGCGCAGGTACTCGCAGTGGGAGGGTGGTATCACCACGTTGATGACCCAGCCCCCCATCCCGGCACCCCCTTACGGGCGCCCTTCGAGCTGCCCGTAAAATTTAGCGGCGAGCCGCGCCGCCGCTCCCGGCGCAACGGCTACCGCGACTGTAGAGCGGCGAAACCACCGCACCTCCTACCAGCCCTATCGATGCACCTACGAAAACACAGGGCGTCATAAGCGTCTCGGCGAGCGCACCCTTATAAGTGGCGCGTTCAGGCGCGCGACTGTATCGTCCGGGACGGCCGCCGGTCTCTCCCCCAACCCGGTAGGCTTTCAGCACCCTGGCCCCCTCCCTCTTCCCGAGCACCGGGGCCCACCGGCGCGCAGCTCGAGAACCGCTCACAGCATCAGCGGCAGCTCCTTCACGAGCCTCCCGGCGACGGGGTCCACCCTGAAGCCCATCTGCTCGAGCGCGACGACCCCCACGACGGGCGCCGTGCCCTCGGGCCTCTCGATGACCGGGCACACGGCGATCCTGTCCTCAACCTGGACCACGGCGGGGCCGTAGAGCCTCAGCCTCGTCGCCCCCTCGGCCACCTCGCCCTCCACCTCCCTCAGGAAGGCGAGGCCCAGCCTCTCGACGAGACCCCTAGGCAGCGCGGGGTAGGTAGCGCCCGCGTCGGCCAGGGCCTCAACCTCGACCCTCCTCACCGCGCCCTCCGGCAGCTCGCCGCCCACCCACCTCGCGTAGTCAACCCCGTTGTAGAACGCAGCTCTTACCCTCACGTGCCCCATCCACAGGCACCGCTTCAAAAAGAGAACACGCCGCTTTAAACCCCACCGCACGGGGGCGCACTCGCAGGAAAGCCCCGCAGGCCGCGGAAACCCGTGTTGGCAGACGGCTTAGCGCGGGGCGTATCCAGCCGATCGCGGCGCACCGGCTGGAGCGCGGCCCCGCCCGCACTCCGTCGAGGCTTAGCCTGCGGCGCGTGCTCCTTCACCCTCCGATGCGCCGCTTGGGCGCGCGCCGAGCCTCCTAGCGTCCCTGAACCCCTCCTCCAGCACCCTGTCCTCGTCCACGCCCCCGAGCTCGCTGGAGCGCGCCTCCACGGGGTCCACCACGGGGAGCAGCTCGACGGCACCGCCCTCAACCGTCACGAGGAGCTCGTCCCCCTCCTTGAGCCCCAGCGCCCGCCTAACCTCAGCCGGCAGCTTGAGGACGCCGCCCTTGCGCAGCCCTGACCTTCATCGCGGAGCTCGTGCGGAAGCGCGCCATAAAGTTTACCGGAACACGCTGCGGCGCAACCAGAGCACCGGCACCTCCCACGCTCACCGGCCTCCTCAAGCGCCCGTGGTTGCGAGAGTCATCGATACGCGGTTTCAGGAGCCAACCATCGCAGCAACCGCGGGAACGGCTACTTAGCGAACCCAGAGAATAAGCGAGCTTCCAGCTGAAACGAGAGAGCGCAGGAGCGCGGTCAAAGTCGCGGCGAATGCACGCTCGCAATTTCGAGGTTAGAAGCGCTCGTACGCTCTCTCCCTCTCTCCAATGAAGTGTATCAATATTTTCCTATCCCTCCACTTCACTTCGTAAATTATCCTCAAGTCCCCGATTCTAATGCGGTAAAAGTTCTCGTAACCCCTAAGCTTGACAACGTCGAACCTCCTAAAGGGCACAGGATCCATTCTCAAAGCTATCAAAACTTCCCTGACCCTATCTTTCCTCTCCCGATCCAGCTTCTCGAGAGCCCTCAGAACCCTTCTCTTCGCTTCGATCTTGAACATCGTTGAGCTTCAGGGCTACTCTAAGGCTTTCATGACCTCCTCCTCGCTAACGATCTCATCGCTCGCCTCAATCGCCTCTTTTTCGTCATCCAACGCCTCCTCCACCGGCACGAGCTTCTCCACAAGCTCCTTGTAGAGCATTCTGAGCTCCCTAAGCTCCTCCCGTATCTCCTCGAGCAGAGCCAAGACGTCCGACACGAGCCTAGACGGCGGGCAAGCTCTTAAACTTTAGCTCGAACCCCAGCTGAAGCGCCCGCCCCCGCGCCTCGGGCCCCCGCCGGTTAAACGCGCAGCACGATGAGAGCTCGCGCCCCGGGCCTGAAAAGCGGAGAAGCCGGTCGCCCGATGCGCGGACGGGCTCGGCCGAGAGCGCCCCAACGCCACAAAGGAGCGCTCGAGGGACCGCCCTAAACCGAAGCGCGCTAGGTGACGCGCGCCTCGAAGAGCGCCCGCAAAGCACCCCCTGCTGGTTTCCTGCGCAGCGCGCGGCGCGCTTGGAACACTGAAGGCGACCCGCGCAGGTAGCCGAGGAAGCTACCGAGAGCCGGGCATCATCCCCCACGATAGCTGTGGACTATCCCGAGTCCCGACCCCTCCCCCTCCGCCAACCTTTCCGCTCTCGGACCGGAAGTTCTTTCGTTAAACGCTTCTGTTAAACATCATTCCTTTCCCTCCATTGTCCCTCTTTCCGCCGGGAATCGGGAAAGGGCTTCCGCGAATCTACACACGTGTCGGGAGGGAGTACGGGTGAGTTTTCGCGAACTTCGAAGTTCGCTGAAGAAAGGCTTATAAGGGTGCAAGCTGCCAGAGTCTCGGCTGCAACTGGGAAAGAATTGAAAGCCAAAGCGGACACTTATAATCAAGCGGGCAAAGATGCGGACAGGCTGCAACTGGGAAAGAATTGAAAGGAGAACATCGGTGGTGGGGGGATGGAGGGCAAGGCGGACCGCGCTGCAACTGGGAAAGAATTGAAAGGTCGGGGTAACCGTAGTAGTTTAGGAGCTTCTTGAACTTCTTCACGCTGCAACTGGGAAAGAATTGAAAGCTGGGATGGTTTCCTCGTCCTCCAGCGCGACCTCCTCGTCTTCGCTGCAACTGGGAAAGAATTGAAAGAGTTGAAGTAACCGTAGTTGGCGAACAGCTCGTCGATGTTGATGTCCTTCGTGCCGCTGCAACTGGGAAAGAATTGAAAGTGAGCGTCGTCCCGTCGCGGGACGCGGTTCTCTACCCTTGGATCTGCTGCAACTGGGAAAGAATTGAAAGTGACGTCCTCGGGCCGCGGGACGTCCGCCCACCCCTGCCCAGTGCTGCAACTGGGAAAGAATTGAAAGCACGTACTTCCTGACCACCTCCAGCCTCGCGGCAGCCGCGCTGCAACTGGGAAAGAATTGAAAGGTCAGGTGTGCTGCCCGCCGCCCAGCATCCCCGTGAACCGAGCTGCAACTGGGAAAGAATTGAAAGTACTTCTTGACGATTTCCCAGCGCGCGGCGGCTGCCTCGAGCTGCAACTGGGAAAGAATTGAAAGTAGCCCAGGCAACCGCCATCTCCCTAGCCTCGACCTCGCGCTGCAACTGGGAAAGAATTGAAAGCGAACGCCAGCAGCGCGCGCGCGACAACGAGGCTCAGTACTGCTGCAACTGGGAAAGAATTGAAAGGTCTACGCGCCCGTCCGGCGCCGGCGGCTGGAGCCTGAGGCTGCAACTGGGAAAGAATTGAAAGATAATCCCGCCGCCGCGATACCGCATTTAACTGTAATTAAGCTGCAACTGGGAAAGAATTGAAAGCTCCCCTCGGCTACCGGTTCCCCTGCCCCGAGCTCGAGCGGCTGCAACTGGGAAAGAATTGAAAGTTTTTAACGTTACGCCCGAGTGACCGCCCACGCCTTTCGGAAACCTAGCTGCAACTGGGAAAGAATTGAAAGACTGCCGGATCGTCGCACCATGGCTCTGCGCCAAATTCCTGCTGCAACTGGGAAAGAATTGAAAGCCAGACCCTCTCGCTCTCCACGACGACTTTGACCCTATTTATGCCGGGCTGCAACTGGGAAAGAATTGAAAGGGGCCAGCTTTCGCTTGAGTTTCTTCACCTCCTTCTCCTTCTTCTCGCTGCAACTGGGAAAGAATTGAAAGGTCCGGCACGGTCTCGCTGCGCGGCGCCCCCTTTTATTCCTTGCTGCAACTGGGAAAGAATTGAAAGGCGGAGGGAGGTCCCCCCAGAGGTGATGCTCGAGTTCGACGACAGGCTGCAACTGGGAAAGAATTGAAAGGTAGATCCTCGACTTGACGGTCGCGACCGAGACCCCCAGCTTGCTGCAACTGGGAAAGAATTGAAAGCTGCGTAATAAAGATGACTTTTACGTTGCGCCGCCTCGCGTGCGCGCTGCAACTGGGAAAGAATTGAAAGATGAGGCGGCCCACTTTTGCCCAGTCGGCGGCGCTTTCGCTGCAACTGGGAAAGAATTGAAAGTGGTTCGACGAAGTCCTCGTCGGCGGCTACTACCCCACCGTCACGCTCGCGGTCTGCTGCAACTGGGAAAGAATTGAAAGAGAGCGTGCTGGTGCTAGTCGTACTGTTCGCCGTCTTCGCTGCAACTGGGAAAGAATTGAAAGCCGCCGCGGGAGGGCACGTAGGCTCCCTCCGCGTAGCCC
>JAPWTS010000027.1 GCA_028275925.1 Thermofilales archaeon | reverse complement strand
ATCTTGAGCTTCGAGCCGCAGTATGGGCACTTCGTCGATGGATAACACTCGAAGGTGGCGTAGACGCCGAACCATTTAGCCAAGTTATCAGCAACATTCCTTAAAGAAAGCAAAGTCTTCTGTAAGTAAGAGTTCTTAACCGACTCTGGATCCGGAATGTCGAAGTTTATGAGCACGCTCCTACCGCTCGCTCTCTGGAAAGCCTTCTTGAAAATCTGCGCGGCGGCAGCCTTCACCCAGCCTCTCGCGTCGAACTTCTCCGATAAGCGTGCGAGCGCGTAGTTCACGCTCGGCTTTCTGCCGCTTGCGGCAGCGCGCATCCTTTTTGCAGCCTCCATCAACCGCCCGCTCCTGTTCGGCGGCTTCAGCTTCGGCGTCTCCAGCACCCTCGTCTCGCTCCCGTCGGAGACCGCGTAGACGCACGCGATCCCGTAATCGCTGTTCGCGTCCACGTAGCAGAGCAGCGCGCCCCTGGGATCCGGCATTCTCGGTTCCGGCCGCTCCACCCTCAGCACGATCTGCACCTTGAGAAGCTCGGGTCGCTTATCCTCGCGCCACTGGATACGCACGATCTTCGCGACCTTCAAAGGGGCAACTTCAGCCTCCTTCTCCTGAAGCCACTTCAGAGCGCGCTCCGGCAAGGGCAGCTCCAGCCTCTCCCTGTTGCCCAGCCTCACGATTAGCTTGTTATCTTCGATGTAAGCGCCGCAGTTGTAGTGCAGAGCATCGACGAGCGGCAGCTGCAATACCACCTTCCTCGGCCTCCTCATCTTTTCAACCTCGCTGAAAAGGTAAACCCGCGACCTCTCGTCGAAAGCCTTCCTGTAATAGTATGGCAGCTGCCGCGCGCGCTCCAGCGCCAGCTCAACGCCCTCGCTAAGCCCCAGCCGCTTCGACCAGAAGTAGAGCGCCGCTACAGCTCTGTACGCCTTGAAGAGCTCCACCAAGCGCTGGAAAACGCCGGGCGGAAGCTCGCTAACGCGGTACAGTAAAGTCAAGACCCGGAAGCCCTCCACCACACCCTTCTTCTTCCTGCACCCACCTCCATAGCCCGCCCCTCGCGCGAGGCGGCTCTCGAGCTCGGAGACCCGGGGCTCAAGCCCCCTCACCGCGCGCTCCCTTACCGCGTTTTCCCCGCGGCGCACGGGCTTAGGGCGAACCGGGGCTTTATAAATTCGATGTTGAGAAGCCCGAAAGTAATCTTTTCTAAACGGAAAGTTAAAGAAAAGGATAGAGCATAAGCAACAGCACTATAGAGAACGCTCCGGCGGAGCTAGGCTGGCGAAGCGTAGCGCGCGCGTTTGCGGTGCGGTGAAGAAGTTGATACCCAGCGCCATCTTTTTCATAAAACTTAAGGGGTCGTTTCGCGCATTGTTTTCTTCATGTTTCAGCATCTCAGCCACCTTATGAGCTATTACTTCTAATTTATAAACGGCTTGTTCCGAGAACGCTTTAGAGTTGCGGAGCTCGTCCAAATCCACGATTCGGACCCCATCTTTGGCGCTCCAGACGACGTCTACGAAGGCATCTACGTACCATACCGCGTCGGGTGGGCAAGGCTCGATGGGGGTGTTCACGTTCACGTACAGGCCCTTGAGAACACCGTCGGCGCTAAAGTACGCGTGCGGCAGGATGTAGGATCCGAGCGCGATCAGGCTGACAGCCGTGTCGCCTTCCTCTTTAGCCACACCTAAACCGTCGTACACGCCGCCTCCGCTAATCCTCCTGCGGAGCTCGATGACTAAGGGCTTCCTCCCGACAACCGTAGCTTCACCGCGAAGCTCGATAGACTTCCCAATTGGCGTCTCGTGTACCACCCGTAAGCGTCCTCCCGCGATTTCGCTTTCCAAGAGCTCCAGCACCTTATCGGCGAGCTCTGCTTCGCTTCGCCGGTCGGGGAACCTCTCCAAAGCGTCCACCAGCGCCGAGTACTTCTCGCCGCAGGCTTTAGCTAGGTGGTGGTAGGGGAGCGTTGGTACGCGCCTCGCCCTTATCCCGTCTAACCGCCGCTTATCGTCGAGCGCGAAGGGTACGAGCGCTAGGATCTCGCCCTCCGTTACCTTCTCTGGGCGGTTGAGTTCTCGCACCCTCTCGCGGACCCTCACGGCGAGATCCCCCAGCGAGCGCAGCTCCTCGCTAAGCACGCTCGGGTCAGCCCAGCGAGCGGAGCTCCTCCATCTCACGCCCCAGCCTTTCAACCCAAAGCTCTCAGCCAAGGATAGGAGCGTAGCCCGCTGAGGCCCTCGGACGTGTTCGCTAACGCCATGGGCTCCCCCCTCGACGAGCCTCGCGTAGACGCCAACCACAGCCGCCCCCCTCCTCAGCACGGGTCGCCCTTCGCGGAAGCTCACGACGTGGGCCACCACGAGCTCGCCCTCTTTCGCTCCCTCCTCGAAGTAGCCCACCTGCCCTCCCGGTAGCTCGACCAGCGTGCCGCCTAACGCCCTACAAACGTACGTAGCGTAGAGCTCTCCCGGCATCACGACGATCGGCGAAAGCGCTAAAGCGGTTTTCAGGACTTCCAGCACGCGTTGGGCGAGATCTTTCTTCCCGATCACTACCACCCCTCTGCGATCCTCCTTATCCTTAACAGTGACCAGAGCTACGCCGCGTGAGCTAACAGAGTCTCCAAACCTAGCCTTGAGCTGGGGGCTGGCGTCGACCACTGGGATGCCGCTCTCTACAAGTAGCTCGGTTAGCGCGGTCGCATAGATACCCTTCACTCGTACACCGAGCTCGCTAACCACAAGACCGCAGCAGCGCTCGCGACGCTTTAAACTTGCGCGGTAAGCGCGGCATCGCGAGGTGCCCCTCCCTCCGGCGTAAACGTTATACGCGCCGGTTGCCGGTCCCAACCGGTGGGAGCGTGAGCGAGCCAGCACAATTGAAGCAGGCTATAGAGCTGCTGAGGAAGCTGGTAGAGGATAGAGGGGTGCCGCGGAACATACGGCGCTTAGCCTCCGAATCGATAGAGCTGTTAAGCGATTCGCGCCTCTCGCCCGGTTTGCGCGCCGCCAACGCGATCTCGCGCCTCGACGAAGCCTCCTCCGACCCCAACGCGCCGCTTTACGCGAGGACCCTGATATGGCAAGTGATCGCGATCCTGGAGCAGCTGAAGGACTGACAGTGAGGGGGGCGCGCAGCGAAGATTTGGGTCGGATATACGAGATAGAAAAGCTTTGTTTTGGGAAAGATGCTTACGATCCGAGCCTGCTGCTGCTATACTTGAACCTCTCACCGGAAACGTTCCTAGTAGCTGAGCGGGAGGGGGAGGTAGTCGGTTACGTAGTGGGCATCGTCAAGAGGTGGGGCGAGGGCCATGTGATCTCGCTCGCGGTCCATCCACAGCACCGGAGGAAGGGGGTGGCAACAGCGCTCATGAAGGAGCTCTTGAAAAGGTTTGCCGGAAAGGGTGTTAGAGTGGCGCGCTTGGAGGTAAGGGTGAGCAACGAGGCCGCTATAAGGTTGTACGAGAAGCTGAACTTCAGGAAGGTCGGCGTTATAAAGCGGTACTACCCTGACGGCGAAGACGCGTACCTGATGGTGGCGCGCATATGAAGCTGCGGAAGTTGTACACTGGCAACGTGGTCTACGGCGAGCTGCCTAAGGGCTGCAAGCTGTGCCTTAGGGGCCTTAAGACGGTGGTGTTCGTGACCGGTTTGTGCCCCAGAGATTGCTTTTACTGCCCGCTCAGCGCCGAGAAGCGGGGACGCGACGTCTTCTACGTCAACGAGAGAACTGCGCGCAGGGCGGAGGACGTCGTCGCCGAGGTACTGAGCTGCGGGTCCCGGGGCGTAGGGGTGACTGGTGGGGACCCCCTGGTGAGGCTGGACCGCACGACGGCTTTGATAAAGGCTGTGAAGGAGTTCTTCGGCGAAAGCTTCCACGTCCACCTCTACACTAGCGGCAAAACCCTGACTAGCGAAGTCGTGCGGAAGCTGGAGGAGGCTGGGCTCGACGAGATGCGGTTGCACCCTGACGCCCGCGACGTTGATCGAGTGTTGAGAACGATCGAGGAGAGCGAGCCCGGGTTCCAGGTCGGTTTCGAAATACCGATGCTCCCGGACGCCGTGGAAGATACGCTGCGGCTCCTGGAAAAGCTGGCGCTCCACGAAAGCGTAAGCTTCGTGAACATAAACGAGCTCGAGTTCTCCGAGAGCAATAGCGAGGAGCTGAGGGCCAGGGGGTACAAGCTGGCCGACGACTGGAGGTCAGCGGAGGGAAGCCGGGAGGCAGCCCTCCGCGTCCTCGAGGAGGTCTCGGAGCGCGGTTTAAGTCTAAACGTGCACTTCTGCCCGGCAGCCAGCAAGGACCGCTACCAGTTCCGCCTGAGGCTCTACAGGAGGGGCACGTTAACGGCTATGCCCCACGAGCTCGTCAGCGACGGCGGCACGCTGCTCAAGGCGCTCATCTCCGAAAGCTGCGAGAACGCGCCGCCGCTCCTCGTGTTCAGGGGGCGTTTGGGGTACGAAACGTCAGTCCTAGCGGCTGAGGTTTTTGGCGCCAACTACCAACTTCTAGAGGAGCTCCCTGACTCCTCGAAGACGCTCCTGAACATAACGTGATGGCAAGGCGCGCCAACGCGCCGACTTCCGCGCGCTGCCGGAGGTCTTTTGTGAAATATAACAAGACAAAATGATATGTAGTGAAAAATTCGAAAAACATGGTATATAAATTTCCTAGGGACGCCCTGCTCAAAGCAAGGATTGTATTCGCGAATTGTAAAATATCAATTGATTGATGAGCACTATGCGTATAGAGTGCAACTTTCAGAAATGCAATGCTTTTATATACGTGCCTCTACAAGCTAGACCACGGGGAAGAAAAATGGCGGAGTGGTACGCCTTCGACGTCAAAGCCAGGAAGAAAGTGCGCATCAAGAACCCGCAGTTCGTTCAGCTGAAGAACGGGAGGTGGGCTGTCACCGGCGAGAGCGAAGAAACGGGGATCAAGGTCTTCCGCTTCCTAAGCAAGGAGGAGGTTGAAAAATTCGTAGCGAAGAAGAAGTAGCCGCGAATAAATTAGAATAAAAGTAAAAATATTTTTATTTATTTTTTGTTTTCACTATCGCTCACCCCTCCCCCCACTCCTTACGAGGTAGCAAAATTTTATTAGAGCGGGGGGAACGGGTCCAATGTGTCTTCTGAGGAGGAGCTCCTGAAGCGGCGGCTAATGGTGGAGCTGCAACGCAAGCTGTTAGCAAAGCAACTTAAGCGGGAACCGGAGAAACCCGACTATGTGTCAATCTTTCTCAAACACTTGAGCGAGGACGGAAGAGAGATGTTTAACAAAGCTATGGAGCAGTATCCAGATGTTGCGCGGAAAGTGGCTGAGACGCTGGGCAAGCTTTACCACGAAGGTAGATTAGAGGGTGTAATGGATGCTGAGACTGTCTACGGTCTATTCGAGGAGATGGGTTTTCCGATAAGAATTGAAACTAAAATAGTTTATAAAAAGAAAGGAGAGGTCAAGAGTATAAGCGAGCTGCTAAAAGAAAAGGGGTAAACTGGTGCAGCCCGCGCACCTCTCAGCATCCTGAGGGAGGATGGAGGTAAGGTGCTGGAGCGCGTGAAAGCTCTCACTTCCATGTTCACGTGCGTCGAGCGCGGGAGGAGGTGGAAAGGGAGGAAACCAGGTAACCCCGCGCAAAGGGCGGGGACGACAGCGTAGTGCGAAAGCGCTAAATTCTAGGGAGGATTGTGCCTGCGAGAGCATGGCAGCCGGGAAGAAGCTCGTGCTCGTAACGACGGACTGGGCACCGTTTTCTGAAAAAATCGCGAAACTATGCGAGGAGGAAGCGGCGAGAGCGGGGGTGCCCTTCGAAATCAGGAAAGACGATTGGGTCTACCTGACCAAGCACGGAGAGCTAGACGAACTGGGAGGAGCTGACGTCCCTCAGGTTTTCGTAGAAACGGGAGGCCAGGTGAAACACGTCCTCACGCGCGTGCCGCTGGACGAACAGGGCAAGCCGGATTTCGAGAGGGCGAGGCAGATAGTGCGCCAAGCGCTGGAAAACGCGTAAAGGAACGATTGAAGATCGAAGTTACTAACTTGTTGTTTTCCGAACTATTTCGTTCGAGGGGTATGCAGCTGCGAGTGCCAAGGTGTTACGCGATGCGGAAAGTTAAAATATAAATTACATTAGTTGGCTTCCCACAATTATTTCTTCAAACGATGTTCCGAGCGCCTCAAGTATTTGCTCGAGCGCTGTTCTTAAGTGCTCGACGTACTTGTCAGCATCGACCTCATCTATTCGAGCGAGCTGTACGGCTTTAACGCCCTCGCCCCCTCTTATCTTCACGAACGATATGATGTCGCCGACTTCTATCCGCTCGCCGGCTCTCTGAAGCTGCCTCGCAGCTTTCACGTGCTGCGGAGTATTCTTGACGTAACTAGATAGAGGTTTAGTTAAAGTAACTTTAAAAACTAATTCATCCAAGGAAACCTCTCTCCTCTTCAATCTAATATAATAATCATGGGTAACCTTTTTCAAATAGTCTATTGCAGAATCTAGCTGGTAAAGATCGTTGGCTTTGCCAAGGAGGTCTATTGTTTGCATAACTAAGCTCTTTATGAATTCTGGGGTGTTTCGCTTTTTGCCGACTATGCCCTTGGCGTCGACGCTCCCGTCCTCGAGAATCCCTACGTAATTCTTCTTTCTACCGCTGAAGGCAACCCATCTATATTTCTTGTCGACTTCAAGATCAACCTGCAGGTTCTTGGAGACCCAGCTCAGTAGCTCTTCCAGCTTGTCGGGTGAAGGGTTCCATAGGAAGAGCGAGTCTGTGTCCCCGTAAAGGACTGTGATGCCCAGTTCGAGGGCTCTCTTAAGGGTTTGGACTAGAAAGTAGCGCCCTAGCGCCGTTGTGGCTTCGGCAACGGGAGGGCAGTATAGCGGGAACGATTCGGCGCCGAAAACGCCGTAGCTCGCGTTTATGAAGACCTTAAGCGCGCTCTGCACCACGTCGTAGTGCCGCCTTTTCACCGGGTCTTGCTCGCTTTTAGCCATCTTCTTGTAAATGTAAACCCTGAAGTCCCTAAGGAACCCCACAAGCTCCGACATTATCCCCTTCCGCTTGGTGCACACCCAGTGGCTCAAACCGGGTATCCTGTTAGCGGCACAGTCCTCGTGGGGGCACCTCACGGTTTCGTAAGATAGGTTCCACCTCTTGATCACGGATGGGTAGAGCGACGCGAAGTCGACGACTACGACGTTAAAGAATATTCCGGTTAGCGGGTCGATGACTACGGCGCCTAAGTACTTCTTCCCCTTTATCACAGCTTTGGTGTCGGTCTGGCTCTTCATCCTCCTGATGTCATCCTCGTTCGGTATCAGGTAGCCCCTCCTCCTGTGCTCGAAGAACAGCATACTCCGAATCCAGCTCGATATGTTGTGGCGCGTGAGATCCTCCAAGCCGAGCTTCGATATCCTCATCATCAGGATCACGAGCTTGAGCACGAGGTCGTCGTTGAACGCCGTGAGCTTGTACGTGAGCTCGGCGTCCTTAAGGCTGTACTCGGCCAGTTCGGCGTAGCTCAGCTCTGACACGTGCTTCTCCAGCTTCACTTTCCCTTCACCGAGGAGCGCGCCGGCTATCTCGTCGAGCGAGCGCCCCTCCCTGTACTTGTTTCCGAAAGCATAGACCCTCATCGACCTGTTCGTAAAGAACTTGTAGAGGTCGAGGTGCAGAGCGTGCGTCAACCTCGCGTAATCAGCGCCCGCCCTCCAGTCGATGGGCACCTCCTCCTCTTTCATCCCGAGCTTTAGCGCTCGGTTCCTTAGGTACGGGAGGTCGAAGGAGTCGCCGTTGAAGGTTACGACGAGGGGGTAGCTGGATATTATTTCGAACGCTCTCCTTATCATGTCTCTTTCGCTTGAGAAGAATTCGACGTCTTTAAGATCAGCCGGCGGCTCTCCAAGCTCCGGACGCTTGAGGAGAAGCACCTTCCTCAAGCCGTCGGAAGCATAAAGGGAAATGGCGATCACCGGGTAAGGGGCTTCATCGGGTCTCGGTATCCGTCTCGGCTCCGGCGAGTAGACCTCAATATCCAAGGCAACGCGCTTCAAGTGAGGCACCGGAGCTTGGAAGAGCTTAACCCACTCGATGGCTCTCGAGAGAACCCCCTCGTCGTCGCCGTAAAGCTTCCTGAGGCTTTCGATTACGCTCTCGGGCAGCTCGATGGGCGCTGGCTGCAGCTTCCCGTTGACCTCGAGGTACGGCATACCCGGCACTAAGCCGAGGTCGTAGATGTAGCAGTGGTGGTACTTGATCTTCGCTTCCCAAGCGTGGCCGTCGAGGAGCTCCCTCATGGAGTTCCTAGAACCGCCTACAGACAACGGGTCGCGAGCCACCACTTTAGTCATCCTTACAATGGAATCCGTGAGAGCGTTGTACTTTTCAACAACCTCGAGATGATCGAAACCTCTGTGCTTGACGATCTCGGGGTGCTTTTGAACTAATTCCTCGGGCGGAAGGTCCGTCAGGAAGTAGGGTTTGTGTCCCGTTTGATCCGGAACTTCGACTATCCTGTGGTTAACCTCATCGTACAGCCTGAGCACTGCGCGACCCAGTTTACCGTCGTACGCGACTTCCATTAGGTACAGGTAGGCGGCGCCGGCGCTGGACATGCCGAGAACTGCGACGAGGGGGGCTTTACTAAGCCTTTCGTTTAGCTACCGCGCGGCGCGCTAAGCTTTAAGGGGGGCCGGCTCGCAGGTGCGCTCGTGGCAGTGAAGCTGCAAATCGTTCAGGTCGAGGTTCCGGAGAAGACTAACGTGATCTTGGGTCAAGCCCACTTCATCAAGACCGTCGAAGACCTCTACGAAGCGATCGTGACCTCCGTTCCCACCGCGAGCTTCGGCATAGCGTTCTGCGAGGCGTCCGGCCACAGGCTAGTGCGCGTGGAGGGGAACGACGAGGAGCTCAAAAAGCTAGCCGCCAAGACCGCGCTCGAGGTGGGCGCGGGGCACTTCTTCGTCATCTACCTGAAAGGGGCGTGGCCCATCAACGTGCTAAACGCGATCAAGAACGTCCAGGAGGTTGTAACCCTGTTCTGCGCCACCGCGAACCCCGTGCAAGTGATAGTGGCGGAGACCGAGCAGGGGAGAGCCGTGCTGGGTGTCGTAGACGGCTTTAAGCCGGTGGGGGTTGAAGGCGAGGCTGAGCGGCGCGAGCGGGTGGAGTTCCTTAGGAGGATAGGCTACAAGCGCGGTTAGCGCGCATGAAGCAAGCGATAGTTGTCAGGACGGATATCAAGATGGGGAAGGGCAAGTTGGCTGCGCAAGTCGCTCACGCGGCGGTAACTGCCGCCGAGGTGGCTAGGAGGGAGAAGCCGGAGTGGTTCGAGGAGTGGATGCGCAGCGGCCAAAAGAAGGTGGTGCTGAAAGTTTCGTCGCTCGACGAGCTCCTAAAGCTTCGCGAGGAAGCCGAACGCCTCGGGCTACCGACTGCGCTGATATCCGACATGGGTCTCACGCAGCTGCCCCCCGGGACCCTCACCGCGCTGGCTGTGGGGCCGGCACCCGATGAGCTAGTCGACAAGGTCACGGGAACCCTCAAGCTGCTCTAATGCCCCTCCGCACGCGCTCAGCCCTCGATGAGCAGCTGGGGATGAGGTATTACTCGACCGAACGTGACGGGATAGGCGGCGTCCTGAGGGAGCGCGTTGAGGACTTCATCGTCGTAGAGCTGGCGTTGGGGAAGGTGCCGTGCACGCCCGGCTGCTCGAAGGAGCTAGGCGGCGGCGCAGGAGACTACCTTTGGCTGCTTCTAGAGAAGCGGGGTATCGACACCGTGACCGCTCTGCGCGCTCTCGCGCGAGCAATCGGCGTTGATCGCAGGAAGTTGAGCGTTGCGGGGCTGAAGGACGCCAAAGCGGTGGCTTTCCAGCTAGTGTGCGTGGAAGGCGTGGAACCCGAAAGCGTGCCTATGCAGATCGGCGATAAGCTGCGCGTCCACGACGTGTTCAAGATGCCATTTAAGCTGACAACGGGGATGCTGTACGGAAACTTCTTCAGCGTTAACGTGAGGAAGCTGGAGGCACCGCTCGAGGAGGCAGCGAAGCGCGTTGGCGAGATCGCTGAGGAGCTGCGGAGGGCGGGAGGGGCGCCGAACTACTACGGCTACCAGCGCTTCGGAACGATAAGACCGATCACGCACGTGGTGGGCAAGTACGTGCTCTTGGGGCGCCTCGAAGACGCGGTCTGGGAACTTCTCACTAGGGTCTTCCCCCTAGAGTCCCCCAAAGCGAAAGAGTTCCGGTCATACTTGGCATCGACGCGGAATATCCAGGGCGCGTTGAAGCTGGTCCCCCGTAGGTTGCACCACGAGAGAGCGATACTCGAGCACCTGGCGAAGCGGCCGGGCGATTACGCCGGCGCGCTTAGAAAACTTCCGGTAGCCGTGAGGAGCCTGTTCGTAGAAGCTTACCAAGCCTACCTCTTCAACCTGGTTCTGAGCAGGAGGCTGGAGGAGGGCCTCCCGCTCTCCAAGCCCGTACCCGGCGACCTCGTCGCTCTACTGGCGGGCGGCGGTTTGCGCCTCATTCGTTGCAGGGATAGCAACGTCGACAAGTTGCGCGCGCTCGTCGAAAGGGGCGAGGCGGAAGTCGTGGGCAACGTTTTCGGCTACGCTACGGTGCTCGCCGAAGGTCTCCCTGGGATGATCGAGCGCGAGGTTCTAGCGAGCGAGGGCGTTTCGCTCGAGCTCTTCCAAGTTAGAAGCATGCCGGAAGCCGCCACCAGGGGTACTGTGAGGCCGCTAGCCCTCAGGCCTGAAAGCTTCGAGTGGTTCTGCGTGGACGGCGACGACCCATGCATAAGCTTCAGCTTCGTTCTCAGAAAGGGGATGTTCGCCACAGTCCTGCTAAGGGAGTTCGTGAAGCCGCGCGATCCAGCGAGGCAGGGTTTCTGAAAATCAACGCTTTGTCGTTGGTGCGCTGCTTCAGGCGGAAGCCGGGCTGGTCTCCGAAGCCTTCGCCGTCTCGAGGTGCAAGTAGAGGTACTTAGCCCCCTCCTCCTCGCTCGCTATCCCGAGGAGGTGGGCGCACATGGCTCTAGCCGCAGCGCGCAGCAGCTCCATCGCTCTCGGCGGCGGCATGTCGAGCTGGTTGCATGTGACCCTCCAGCTCTTTGCCTGAAGGACCTTCGTTATCAGCAGGAGCTCCTGCTCCTCGCTAAGGAAGCTGTGGTTGCCCATGAAGTAGACTTTAGCGAGCTCTAGCATGCAGTCCATGCAGTTCTCGAGGGTCATGTCGCCCCACGCGTAGGATACGAGCCTGCCTACCTGGTAAACCGTGAGGGACGGCTTAACGGGAGAGCCGGGCGTCGACTTGAGTAGGGTCCTAACCACTTTCGGGCTCAAATCGTGGTACGGCTCAGCCAGCGAAGAGAGCAGTCTCCGCTTGAATTCCACCGCGATCGTTTTCACGAACTCGGCGGCCCGCTCGTTGAGAGGCTTAACTACAAGCGCCGAGTACTCGCCGCTCACCGGGTTGCGCTCCGGCGACAAGTGTATCGGAACGTAGCCGTTTTTCACCCAGAAGTTCAGCAGCTCGAGCGTTACGCCGAACCCGGCGCCAACCCAGTCGTAACCCTGGCTGGCCGCCTCCCTCTCCACCTCCCTTAACGCGCGCGAGCCTAAGCCCATACCCCAGAGGTCTGGGTGCGTCGCGATCCTCACTATGCGGAGCCCTTTAAGGTTGCCGAAATCAACTAGTTTGTAATGCTTGATCACGCGGTCGGGTATAATGTTACCCATGATCCACGCGCCCTTCGAACACTGCCTAGCGAGCTCCTCGTCTAAGGGCCCCTCCTCCGCCAGCTCGATAGAGACCACGATCTTGCCGGTCTTCAGCCTGAGCGCGCGCGGCCTGTGGTGCGGAGCGTCCATCATCATGCCCAAATCGTTGGGGTTGTTGCGGTAGTGCGCCATGATGTATATGCCGAAGAACTCGCGCAGCGACTTCTCATCGCTGAGGAAGAACTCCTCGAGATCTGGGATCCAGTACTCGACCTCGCCGCTTTTAACGCATCGAACGTCTTCTTCTTCGATCTGAGCCGGCTCTGCGTCCAGCAGCAGCGTATCGAAGGTCCACTCTTCGACAGGGTCGCCCTCTGCGTAGCGTATCGGCTCGCTCATCTCGTACTCGATAACTTCTACGTTCTTCAGCTGCCGCAACCTGCGCAGGAACCTGACCGAGAAGCCCCTCCCAGCCCCCTCGTAGCCGTGCACGGTCGTGGAATACACTACTCGGTCGTGCCGTCTTAGCAGAGCGAAGAGCATGGGAACCTGCAAGGACGCGGCTTCATCGACGGCTACGATGTCCGCTCTCCGGCTAACAGCCTCGAGGGGTTTCAGGTAAACGATGTCCACCCCCTTAGCGCGCAGGCCCACTGTCATATCTTGGCGCTCTTCCACCTCCACCTTGTGGCCGAGGCTCTCGAGCCCTCGCCTAGCGAACTTGAAAAGCTCCTGCACGTTGCCCTCGCTGGGTGCTGTGACTAGCACTCTGCATCGGCCCTTGGCTCTCCTCAACCTGTGGGCTAAAGCCGCGATGCCTAAGCCCACTACCGACGACTTCCCCCTGCCCCTGTCGGCTGTTAGCACGAGCACGCGCTTAGTGCCCGGTTCAGGTTTCTCGTAAAATTTTTCGAGAATTTTGAGAACCTTAACTTGATCTTCCGTTATAGCCATCTTGTAAATTTCTTCTGGGAATTTCCTTTCTTGAGGTATCTCCAATTCTTTTTTCTTATAAACACGTATCTTTTTTGGCAATTCGAAATGCTTTATAACTTTTTTGTTATCTACATCGTACACCATTACGCCTTTATGTTCTAAGAGTTTGTTCACAAACCTTCGTTCAAAATACCTTCTGAGTTTATCGGGGCCGTACTGGGGGGTAAGCAACGTACTTTGAAACCTAGTAATAATCTTTTGCAATCTTTCAAATGAGGGCATAATAATAATATAAAGTCCTCCCCCTTCAACAACCCCCATTAAACGCCCTATATCGTTAGGTTCTAAGTTGTTAATGAGGTCTATGACCGCCGCGTCGAACGTTCTCCCCAGCACTTTTTCGCTCTCGTGGTACGGGACGTAGGCAACGTTCTCAACCAACTTCTCCGCTTTCTCGAAAGCTTCCTTCCGCGCGCACCCGTCCTCGTAGAAGGCGTGGTACACGTACAGAACCCCTTCCCTGCGGGGTTCCCTTACGGTGAAGAAGAGGTTGAGGGCCTCCGCGGAGGCCATGATTAAGCTCCCATCGCTATCGCCGACTAGCGCTAGCAAAACCCTATGGTTAGCTCGTTTCGCGTACTTTACACCTGCGAGCAGAGCATCAACAGCTTCCTCTGTTAGCGCTACCGTCTTCACAGCTGAGCGGCGCGAGACTCCGCCTCTGGATATTTAGCGCTTTCGTTAGTGCACGCGCGCTAGCGCGCTAAGCGGACTGCGGAGCTCCAGCCTGGCGCAGGTTTTCAAGCGCAGAGCGGAGCCGGGGGGCTACGTTGAGCGCCATCTCCAGAGCACGTTCGATTTCTTCGGGGGTGAAGCTGCCGCGCCCCCCCTTCTGTATAGCGCACACGTGGTTGTCCCTCGTGAGCGCGAACGTTATGCGAGCGTCCATCACGAGTTCTTCCTCGTAGCAGGGGTCGACTACGAGCACGTCGCCTATCTTGGCTATCGTGACGAAAACGGGGATGTCGGCGATGGGGAGGGGAACCTTCTCCTCCGCCTTTACTATCGTGCCGTCGGGGGCGGCGGTGACTTTGGGGATCTTGGCGGAGAGCAGAGCTCCCATAGCCGCCAGGCCGGAGGCGTCGATGAAGTTGCCGTCGTGGTCGATCGGGTAGATGTCTATGAACACTCGCCAGACCTGCTTGCCGGGTACTACCGCTAGGTCCTCGAGCTTAAGAGCCGGGGCGCTGCGCAAACCTCTATCGATTATGCGTGCGAGCTCTACGTCGTTCTCGTCGGGCGGGCCGGGCTCGAAGATGGGCGAGGCCAGCGGTATCAGTTCCGCGTGAACGATCTGCACACCCGCGTTCGGGGCGTCAGGGAATGGCTGCCCGAGCGAAGCCTTAACGCCTACAATAACCTTGGTGTGCCCCAAGGTAACCCTAGCCGAGCCGTCCGCGTTCCCCGCTACGCCGACCTCCAGCTTCACTTCCCTGAACTCTTCAGGCTTCCTCCCGTCCACGCGCTCGCCGCGCTTCGCCATCGATCTGATGGCCTCCCTCCGCGGAGCCGGCACCACGGTGTAAACGCGCTCACTCATTGCTCTTCACCAAGCTCGGCAGCTAGGACTTTGCTGTACCTCTCCTTTAAGGCCCTTTTCTGCTCTTCGTAGAGCTTCAGTATCGCTTCTCGAGCCATCCGCAGCGCTTGCGCCACCTCCTCTCTCGTGAACCTTCCGTCAGCCTGCATCAAGGTGACCTCGCCGAGCCTCGGCATCATCGCGATAGGCATGTCCCCCTCCCCGTGCTGATCCTCTATACCGCTCAGGTCGACAGCGAGCTTACCCTCTATCTTCCCGATGGACACGCCGGCGACGAGGTCTCTCATCGGTATGCCGGCGTCGGCTAGCGCCACCGCCGCTGCCGTGATGGAAGCGACCCTCGTTGAGCCGTCCGCCTCGATCACCTCTATGTACACGTCCACCGAAGTTCTGGGAAACTCTTCCAGGAAGATCGCCGGCTCCAAAGCCTCCCTTATAACCTTCGAAATTTCGACTTCCCTACGGGTGGGCGCGGGGCTCTTCCTCTCTTCGGCCACGGAAAAGGGTAGCATGGAGTAGCGGCATCTGAGCAGCATCCTGTCCGGCAGTGCCTCGTGGCGCGGGTGCACCTCCCTCGGCCCGTAGACGGCCACTATTATTTTGTTCCTCCCCAGCTCGATGTACGCGCTGCCGTCCGCGTTCTTCAGAACGCCCGCCTCGATGCGGCACCGCCGCAGCTCGTTCAGCGCGCGCCCGTCGAGGCGCCGCCCGTCCTCCGTCAGCAACTTCACGCCAGCGCCGGCTGTCACGCCGACCACCTCCGCTTGGCGACTTCGACCAGCTTCTTAGCTTCTTCGAGGGGATCCTCCACGTACGGCTTCTCGCAAAGCCGCGTTACGACGTAAGCCGCTAGGGCCTCGTTGTCCGGGCTTTTCCCGATGACGATGACGCGCCCGTTCCTGCCCACTATCAGCTCCACCCCGAGAGTCTCGCTAAGGTAGTCGGCTACCTGACCCCTCTTACCTATAACGCGCGAGACCCTAGCTGGAGCGACTTCCACGAGCAACCCCCTAGCCACCTTGCCCAGCTTGGGTTCTTTAACGGTGAGGAGCGGGTCGTGGGCGAAGTCGAACGAGAGAACTTTAGCGGCAAGCAGGTCCCCCACCCGGAATATCTCGCTCAGCTCTCTCTGCTGCGGCGCGGGCTTGGGGAAAACCTCGGAAACCAATAGCAGAGCGGTGTAGGGGGAGTTGATGTCGACGAGCCAGAAGGTGGGTCCCACGTCTATGACCTTCCCCACCACGAGGTCCCCCTCGCTCGGTATGTACACCCTCTTAAGGGGGATCAACCGCACCTGCTTAGTTTTCTCGACAACGGCTACGCTGAGCACCTTGGCGTAGTACCTTTTCCCGCTCGCTACGAAGGGGCCGTGCACCTCGTAGGAGCCTTCGGCGACCAGCTCGCCGGGCACAACCACCTGGCCGCTCGACACGTACACCGGCATCCCTACTCACCTAGCTTGAGGACCTTGACCTCCCCCTCGCCCCTGCTTAGAGAGTTCACCTGCTGGATTACGGCTTCGACCATGCCAGCGGGGATCTCCAGCTCGGCCACCCAGGAGCCGTCGCTCGCGTACTCGCTCCTCACAACCCTCCCGACCTTGCTGAGCGCCCCGTAAGCCCTGCCGGCGTACTGCGGCGGGACTCTGACTCCCACCAGCGCCCTGGCTATCTTCATCGGCAGCACGCGGCTCAGGGCTTTTATCGCCTCCTGAACCTGCACCTCCACCGGCTTGAAGGGGTCGACGGGGAACCCCACTTCCTCGAGCGCCATCTCGATGCGCTTGGGAGGATGGGGCGTGCCGGTGCGGGGGTCCACGGCGTTGCGAGACAAGAACTCCACAATTTGCCGCTTCTTCATCTCGATTAGCTCCCTCCTCTGCTCCGCTGTCAGCTGCAGCTCACCCTGCCGGATTATCACCTCAGCAATCTTAAGCACGTCCTCGGTGCCGAAAAGGGCGCGCAAATCCTCGGGGGACGCCTTCAACCCCTTGCGGGCATCGTAGTAGACGTGGGGGCTCTCGACGATCTCCCTGACGTTTAGCTGCTCCCCGCTTTTGAGACGCCAAGCTTTGTCGACATCGACCACCACCTCGAAGCGTTTACCGCCCTTCGCAAGCCGCGCTATCCCGAACCTCTTCGAGCTCATCGTGGCGCTAGCGCACGGAAGCCTAAAAAGGTTCTCCGAGCCGTAAAAGCGCGCGATGATGAGGGAGGTGATATCGCGAGCGGTGACGATCCGCAAGGTTCTGAGCGCGCTACTCTATCCACTTTCCAGCGCTCAGCTTTTCAGGGATGTACCTTTCGGTGAGGAATTTGAAGCCGTAGCCGCTTAGCGCTTCGATCTCAACCTTCTCCTGCTTCTCCAAAAACAGCTCCAGCTGCCTCACCCACTCTTTCGATTGCTTGAACCAGGGGTAGTTCAGCAGCTCTTTGGCTCTTTTCACATCACGCTCTTTGGCTTTGATGATGAAGTTCCTCGGTATCTTGTAATCGTAGATATCGGTCACCGTTAGGCCGAGGAAGCGGGCACCGGGGGTAGCCAGCCTTTCGCTCTCGTAACCGAGCGTGATCGACCCGCTGCGGTAAACGCTGTATATGTAGAAACCGTACGGGTCGGCGTCCGTCAGGACATATACGGGGAGGTCGTGCTCCTCCCACAACCTTCGTACCATCCGGCGCGTGCTCCTATCGGGTTGACCCTTACCCGTGATGAGGATGCACCTGTGCTTTTCCCAGAACCTCTCTTTGTTCAAGCGGTTGAAGATCGCGTCCTTCTCGATCACGAGCACGTAATCGGCGTCTAAGCTCAGTATTTCGAGCGAGTCTGGGTTTGGTGGAATAGAGTACGCGCCGTCGCCCATCTTGGAGCAGTCGATTACGTCGTTGCCAGAACGGATCACTATTTTCCCCACCATTTTCCCCTTCGTGTCGTGCAGTATCCCCATGTGCTCCCTTAGGAAGCCCGTAGCGACCTCGATGTCTTGAATCACGCTGTCGGACTCCTTCTGCGTATCCCACGTCTCCTCCCTCCTAAGCTTGTTGTACTCGTCGATGTACTCTATCGTGTGCTTTCCGGCGTAGTAGAGGTCTCTGATCGTGGGGTAGTCTCCTTCACGAATGGCTCTCGCGATGAGGGATAGCATGAGTACCGTCTGCATGAACTTTCTGGCTTCTCCCATGTCCAGGAAGTCTCGGCGAAGCTTCTTAGGGCCCAGCTTTAGCAGGCGCTCCCTCGGATCCCAGATCACGTTGGCGAGCGTCCTCACGGGAACCTCCAGCGCTGGGCCCTCGCCCCTTAGGACCTGCTCGGTAAGTTGCCTAGCGAGGCTCTCCAGCGCTTTCAGGGCGTCCTCCCTGCTTGCTCGGGTCACCCTCTTATCGCTCACGGTGCGCCACCCCCGCAGCCCTCGTCCGCACGAGTTCTAGAAGCTTGCTGAGCAGCGTTTCGCGGTCCACGCCCGTCACGTAGCTGAGCGAGCTCGCAACTTCGCCCGCGTACTTCGTGATCGTAACCTCCCACCGCTTAAGCTCGAGAAGCCTTTCCAACCTCGAAAGATGAGCTCTAAGCCTCCTCGCGCACTCCCTTATACCAGCCTCAATCTCGCTCTCCACCTCAGGCACGTCGGCCACCGCCTCCTTGCCAACACCTTTGAAGGGCACCTTCGTGGAGCACACGTGGGTGATTATCGCCAGCGGTGCTGGGAACTCCACCTTGTACGTCTTCCAGTCGATCTTTTTGAGAACTTTCGTGGATACATCTACGCCCTCATCGTAGAGGAGCGGTATGCGGTTGGCGAAGCGGTAGAGCAGCGGCTCCTCGAGAGGGGGTATGGAGCCGCCGTACGCTAGGGCGACTTCCACTATGAAGGGGTGGCCAGCGTACGAGGAGGGCGGCCTCGAAACCGCAGTCACGAACTCGGGGTTCAAAATCGCTTTGACCCCTTTCACCAGCAGTGTTTCCCCCAGCGGGGAGAGCGTTGAAGCCCTAGGCCTCCTCCAACCGTCGTACTCCTGCATCTTAGCGGCTAGCATCTCTATCTCTTCTGTTTTAAGATTTTTAATTTTTGCTTCGCAGTTAAACCCGCTCCACGCGCAGAATTTCCTAGCGGTGGCTTCGCCGACGCCGTCGAAGTTCTCGACTAAGAACTCGAGGAGGGTTGTATCTCTTCCGGCTTTCTCGATCATCGCTTTCAGCATCTCCACGTCCACGCCGCGCGGGTGGGGTTTGCCGGTGACGGGGGTTGGTGGTAGCTCGGTAGACGAGCGCTCGAACCTCAGGTTGAGGTCAGGGGCGGCCACGACGATGGTCGCGTAAGGAGCGATCATCGCGGTGCGCCGGATGTACTCTTCCACGCGCTTCTTCGCCTGGCTCCAGCTCCCCCTTATGGTGAGCTCGACGCGCGTCCCGTGCCACTTGCTGTCGTTCCTAAACACGCGCAAGCTCTTGATGACCGGGATGTTCCTCTCCACGTGGATCATGAGCTCGTACTCGTAGATGTACTTCGAGCGCCGCGTGGCGGTTTTCACCCTAGTCGGCTGACCCGTTGTCAGCTGCGCGTAGAGCACCGCCATCTTAACGCCGAGCCCGAAAACCCCCCTGCTCTGCCTTAGGACGTACTTCGAACCGTAGAAGACCCTGCCGAAGACGTTGGGGACTTCCGCCGGCGGGATCCCCACGCCGTTGTCCTCCACGCTTATGCGCACTCTGCCGTCGGTGTCTTCGCTTATCTCCAGCTTGATTTCCGGTAGAATACCGTGCATCTCTGTCGCATCGAGGGAGTTTTCCACCAATTCTCTCACGGTCTGGTAGACTGCCCTGGCTGGGTTTGAAAAGCCGGCGATCTCGCGGTTACGGTAAAAGAACTCGGAAGGGCTTAGCTGCCTGTAACGCTCAGCCACGACCCCCTCCCCTCCTGCGCGCGCCCGCGCGGGTAGGCCCGCGCTTTT
>JAPWTS010000135.1 GCA_028275925.1 Thermofilales archaeon | reverse complement strand
GCGAGGGAGGGCGTCCTCTACAGCATGGAGCACCTGCTCCCCGGCTCCGAGTTCGAGGGCGAGGTCAGGGTGGACGACAGCGCCAGGGACTTGATCCCGCTGCTGCTCCTCGCGATCGCGGAGCTGAGAACCGGGAGGTTCGGGAGGAGGTCTGTCGTCGACGCGAAGGTCGTGGACGGCGGCGCGCTCGACGGCGCGGTGGAAGCGAGGTGGCGCCCGCTTCTCAGTGAGCTGAGGAACTGGCTGTGGGAGGGGGTGGTCGGGGTATGAGGGTGATGGAAGCCAGGCTCGTGCTGAAGAGCCCCGCCGTGGTCGTGCAGAGGAGGACGGAGAGGGGGTTCGTGAAGCCCGCCGACTGGATACCAGGCTCGATGCTGAGGGGCGCGATCCTCACCGCGCTGCACCGCGCCGGCAAGCTGGGCGCAGGCGACCTGGAGAGGGAGAGGGTGGAGCCGAGCCTGCTCGCCTCGCCCGCGTACCCTGTGGTGAAGGGGTCGAGGAGCGCGCCCGCGACGCCCTTCATGTTCTACTGCAGGCGCTGCAAGAGCCTCGTGGACATCACGCGGGAGGCGGCGGAGAAGCTGGCGCGGGGTGAAGAGCCGGAGCCCCCGCTCCCCCACGAGTGCGGGGAGGCACTGAAGCCGATGCACGGCGCGCTCGTGGCTCGCGAGGGTCGCGAGCTGAGGAGGGTTGGCGTGGAGACCTTCCGCTCGACTTCCGTCGCCATCGGGAGGGAGAGGGGGTCGGCGGTAAGGGGGATGCTCTTCGACTACGAGGCGATCGCCGAGGGCACGGAGTTCTGGGCGTGGGTCCTCGCGCCGGACTGGCTGCAGCCGGGCTCGATGGAGGTCGCAGTGGGGAGGGGCTCCTCCAGAGGCTTCGGGTGGGCCGAGCTCAGGCTGGAGCCCGCCCCGCAGCCGCGGCCCTACGGTAGTGTGCTCGTCGCGATGTCCCCGCTGACCCCGCTCAAGCGCTTGGAGTGGCGCGGCTGCGCGCTCACCCTAGCGAGGGTTTACGGCAGGCTCGACAGGCTGCAGGCGGGCTGGGAGTACGGGCGCGGCTTCAGGCCCATCGTCGAGGTGGCGAGGAGGGGCTCGCTCGCGGTCGTCGAGGAGGTCTCGGGCCCAGCGGAGCCGCTGCGGGTGGGGCTCCCGGTGAAAGCGGGCGATTCCTGGCTCACGGGCTTCAACGCGCTTGTGCCCTTGGAGGAGTACTACGGGGTCCTGGGTGGTTGAGGTGGCGTGGGGGCCTGCTTTCCGGGTGAAGTTCGCCGGCGTCATCGAGTTCAGAGCCGCGACGCCGCTGCACATCGGCGGCGAGAGGGAGGCGAACGTGCTCTACACGCTCAGGCTGCCTGACGGGCGCCTGCTAATACCTTCCAGCACGTGGAAGGGCGCGCTCAGGGCCCTCGCGGAGAAGCTCGCGCCCGCGCTGCCGCTCAGCGGCGTTGAGAAGCTCGCCGTAGAGAGGGTCGCGCCGGCGCAAGACCCCAGGGAGGCGAGGGAGAGGGTTAGGGACCTCCTCAGCGACTTCGAGCGCGCGCTGAAGGGCGAGGCCTCCAAGGTTTTCGACCCGTCTGACGTGAGGGAGAAGCTGCTCCGCGCCGGCTTCGACCTTGAGCGCATCGAGGACGAGGAGTGGGCGCTCGTCACATACTTGTCCCTGTACTGCCCCGTCGGCAAGCTGTTCGGGAACTGGGCGAGGGCTGGCAGCCTCCGCTTCTTCGACACCGTGCTCCCCGCCTCGACCCAGCGCAGGCCCGGCGTCGGCGTCAACAGGAAGGCTGGTACTGTGCAGGAGAACGTGCTCTACTTCGTCGAAACCAGCGAGGCTGGGCTGCGCGTGCCCCTAGTGCTCGCGGGCGAGGTGGAGGCTAGGGGCAGCGCGCCGGCGAAGCTGCTCTCCTCCCTCCTCAAGGCGGTCGCGGCGGTGGGCCTCAACGTGGGAGGGCGCAAGAGCGCCGGCCTCGGCCTCCTGCTCGTGGAGAAAGCGAGGTTCCACGCCTTCGAGATCGGGGCAGCCGGCGACGAGAGCGGCGAGCTCCTCGCCAACCCCTTCAAAGCGCCCCCAATGAGCCTCCAAGAGTTCGCCGAATGGTTAATTAAATTATAAAACCATTTTTCTTTCATTTCGCACCGAGCACAGCAGCGGGCGCTATGCAGTACGCTTCGCCGCAAGCTTGACCGGCAAGCCGGCGCGTTTCCGTCACCGTTTTATACTATTCCCGAGTTCTATCGGCGTGGAGTGCGGGGAGAGGGTTCTCGGCGTAGCGACGTGGGGCGACCCCCGCCTCTGGCGTTACGCCGAGTACGTTGCCGGCGGGAAGCGCGTTGAAGCGTTCTCGACTTTGAGCATCCTCCGCGAGGTTGAGAACCCGGTTAAGATCGTGGTGGTCGTCCTCGACACCCTAGCCGTAGCCGAATCTGAAGGGAAAAGCTATGATGAAGTCAAAAGCTACGATGACGTCGAGAGGCTCGCGAGTTGCTACGCGAAGCGGTACCTGTGCGGGGTTGAAGCGGAGATCGTGGTGCTCCCCGGCATCTTCGAGCGGTACGATAGGGAGGGGGGCGGCAAGCGCCTGTCCTTCGAGTCCGACCCCCGCTCGGAGTTCCTCCCGCTCCTCACGTACAAGGTGTTCGAGGAAGCCCTGAAGGCAGACGCGACGAGCGTAGCGCTCGACGTGAGCCACGGGATGAACTTCATGCCGACGCTCGCCCTTAGAGCCACCGAGGAGGCGGCTGCCGCGCTCGCCGCCGCCAGGGTTAGGCAGGTGAAGGTGAGGGTGTACCAGTCCGACCCCTACCCGCCGGACTTCCGCGAGCTGGCGAGATCGAAGGAGGACGCTTGCAGACCCGCGCAGGGCGGCGTCAAGCCGCCGAGCCTCCGCTACAACCTCATCCTCGAGAGAGCGCTCGAGCCGTGGGACCTAACCCGCTACATCTCCTACAGGGAGCAGCAGGCGCTGAAGGTCTTAACCGACACGAGAGGCTGCGACCTCGAC
>JAPWTS010000003.1 GCA_028275925.1 Thermofilales archaeon | reverse complement strand
GGCGTACGTCCTAGCGTCAGCTATTCAGAGCCTCGCCTACTCCGCCCTGATGCTGGCGCTGTGAGAAGCGGAAAGCTTGCCGCTGCAGCGGCGAAGCTCGGGGCGCTTTACCTTTTTTAGGAAGCGCTAACCTTTTTAGCGGGAGAGCCAAGGAAGAATCGGGTATGAAGGGTAGGGCGACGGTCGTGCTGGACGACATCGACAAGAGCTTGCTCAGGATACTTCAGGACAACGCGAAAACCCCCTACTCCCAGATATCCAAGCAGCTGGGGATCAGCGAAGCTACCGTGCACTTGCGCATTAAGAAGCTGGTGAAGCTGGGCGTCATCAAAAGGTTCCAGGCGATAGTGGATCCGGAGAAGGTCGGTAAGGACGTAGTCGCGATCGTGGCGCTCACCGTCGATCCGAAGAAGTACGAGAGCGTGCTGGAGAAGCTGAAGAGCATGCCGGACGTGTACGACATCTACGACGTGACGGGCGAGTATTACACGATATTAAAGGTCCGCGTAGGTAGCAGGGAGGAGCTGACGAAAGTGCTGGATGAAATAGGGAGCATCGAGGGTGTGGAGTCCACGCGGACGATGTTCGTCCTGAGAACCATCAAGGAGGAGAGCAGGATAAGGATAGATTGAGGAGAGGCCGTGGACTACAGGGCTCTATGGCCCTACCCCAGCTGGAGAGCCGGGCAGGAGGAGATCGCTCGGCGCGCGTACCTCAGCGCCCGCGAAGGGTCGCTGCTGCTCCTGAACTACCCCACAGGGGCCGGCAAGACAGCCGCCGTCCTAGCGGGAGCTCTAGCCGCCGCGCTGGAGGAGGGCTTGAAGGTGGTGTACCTCGTAAGGGCGAAAGCCCAGTTCCAAGCCCCCCTGCGAGAGCTCAAGCTCATGTCGAAGCGCGTGGAGCTGAACGCGGTGTTCCTGCAGAACAAGAGGGACTTCTGCCAGGTAAGAGGCGCCAGCCTGCTGCCGTACGACGACTTCATAAAGTTCTGCGCTGAGCTCAGGTCGAGCGGGCTCTGCCCCTTCAGCCGAGCGCCCCAACCGCCGGTGTTCCGCGGCGTCTTGGGCTACGAAGACATCGTCGCGCTGGCGGCCGAGGCTGGGACCTGCCCGTACGAGGTGGCGCGGAGCGCGCTGAGAAGCTCGCACGTGGTCGTCGCCGCTTACAACTACGTTTTCGACCCTAGCATCCGGCCGCTTTTCCTCGAGGACCTGGGCGCGCAGCTCGAAAGGGTCGTGCTCATCGTCGACGAGGCCCACAACCTGCCGTACTCCCTGTCGAGCATCCTCAGCAAGGAGCTGAGCGAGCGCGCTGTGAAGCGCGCCCGGCGTGAGCTGGCGCGCTTCTACTCGGGGCCGGACAAGCCTCGGCTGGAGAGGGACCTGTACGCGCTCAGCACGCTGCTGAAGAGGTTGCGCGCACCGGCGAAAGGGGTTGAGGGGGAGTTCGAGGTGTCCCCCAGCGACGTGATCGAGGTCGCGCCAAATGCCGCCGAGCTCCTCAGGGTGTCGGCGGTTGTCGAGCGCTCCCTCGGGCGGGCGAGCGAGCTGCGAGCGCTGGCGGCGTTCTTAATGGCGCTCTCGGAGCGCAAGCCCGGTTACGTGCTTGCTGCTAGGGTCTCGGACGGCGAGGTGACCCTCGTGAACTTGTGCGTAGCGCCGGGCAGGGAGGCGGCGGCTACGTTCTCTAGCGTCAGGAGCGCCTGCCTGATGAGCGGGACGCTGCCGCCCAGAGAGTACATGGTGCACGTGTTAGGCCTCGACGAGAGCCGCGTGAGAGAGCTGCGCATCCCTACGCTGTGGGCCAGCAACGCCATAGTGGTCGCGCTGAGGGGGGTGTCGTCGCGGTACGTGGAGCGGGTGGACGCGACGTTTGAGCTCATGTCCAAGGTTTTGGACGAGCTCTTCGCCCGCCTGAGCAGGGGGGTTGCGCTGGTTGTAGCCCCCTCTTACAGCGTGGCGAAGGCGCTGCGCGCGCGCTTGCGATCGAGCCCAATCTTCCTAGAAAGGGAGGGCACCCGCGTCAGCGAGCTTCTTAACGCCGTTAGGAGCTACGACAAGCTCATGGTGCTCTGCGTCGCGTGGGGCAAGCTGGTTGAAGGCATCGAGCTCCGCCTCGACGGCGAGAGCCTGGTTAAGCTCATCGCGCTGGCGGGCTTGCCGGTACCCGAGCCCAACCTGCTGAACAAGCACTTGCTGAGCAGCTTGAGGGCTAGAACGGGCGACTTCGACGCCGCGTGGAAAATGGTCTACCTGATCCCAGCCGCGGTGAAGGCTGCGCAGGCGATAGGGCGGGGGCTCAGGTCCGAGCGCGATAGGGTCGCCGTAGCGATACTGGACGAGAGAGCGCTTGAACCTACAGTCAAGAACTACCTCGAGGGGTTAGGCTACGCGGTTAACCCGGCTGAGAGCCCGGAGGAGCTCCTCGCCAAGCTCCCGCTACCAACGTAGGCGGTCCTGATAGGCGCGCGGCACCTAGTTAGTACATAGGACAGAATACGGTTATCAGCCCATGGCAACCGGCACGGTAACCGCGTTTGCGGCTAACGTTCATCACGAATTTTGACGGGAACAATAACTTTAAATACGTGACAAACCGCTATAGAAGACGGTGATAACATGCCCAGGCCGAGAAGCCCCCAGGTGATCGAGAGGGCAATCAAGGTCTACAAGATCCTCGAGGAGCAGGGCGGCAGGATCTCAACCCCAGACCTCCTCAAGATCGTCCTCAGCAAGGGGATAGCCAACAGCTACTCCCTGCTGCACCACACGCTCATGGTGCTGGAAAACGCGGGCTTCGTAAAGCACGAGAGGGTTAAGGGCAGGGCGGAGTGGTACATTGTAAAGAAGGCCACAGAGGAGGAGCTGCGCGCGGCGTTAAGCTCGAAGTGAATCTCTACACAACACAACATAACATATTAAAATATGTTCTTTTTTTATCTTTTAGAAAATTTCTATATTAGCGTGCCTAACTTTAAGATCCTCCTCTTTCACCCCAAGCTCGCGCATTAGGGCGACTATCACCCCATCGAAGAACACCATCGCGGCGTCCTCGAAGAGCGTGCCGAGGGGGGCCAGCGGCTCGTATATCCCAAGGAGCTGCCTTGCGAAGTAATCGATCTCTTTCGAAACCTTGGTCCTACCCGGAATGCGGACGACGTGGTCGCTGATAGACGCTAGCGGGGATTCGGGGAACGACGTTACCGCTACTACTCTGGCGCCAACTTTTTTCGCCGCTTCAGCCGCGCTCACGACGACTTGCGTGGTACCCGAGCCGGAGATCGCGATCAGCAGGTCCCCCTCCGATACGGCCGGCGTGATGGTTTCCCCTAGAACGTACACGTTGAAGCCTAGGTGCATGAGCCTCATAGCGAAGGCTTTACCCACTAATCCGGACCTCCCGGCGCCGACTACCATAACTTTTTTCCCGTTTTTCTTAGCCTCTATAAGCATACTTATCATTTTGGATACTTGATGCTTATCTAAACCTCTTGCGACTTTTAGAATCTGCTCCGCGATTTCCAGCATCGTGTTAACTAGAGCGTCTATCGCCTCTTCAGACACGCGCAGGCGGCGCGGCACCTGAAATATCCTTTTCGCGCGTCTTATGCGGTGCGCGCGTGCGCTCTCGTCACTCTGAGCCGCACCCTCGCCTGCATTGCTTCTGGTTTACGGCGCAGGCGGCGGTGCTCGGTCCCGTTCACGCGATAGGGGGCGCGCCCCGCTCCCGCTCCACTCCTTCCTCGGATATCTTCAGTCGCCCGATGATCAGAGCTCGCACGCCCTCGACCTCGAACGGTGTCCTCAGCTTGATCACCCCCTCCCTAACGTCGATCCCCTCCAAGACGCCCACGCCGACGTGCTCGAGTTGACCGTTGACGAGGCCGACGAGCGCGCCTTTAACCCCGCTCAAGCAGGACACGTACACCTCCTTGTTTAGCAGCTTAGCCAGCTGCTCCTTGGCCTCCTGCAGCCTCCTGCACGCCTGCTCGTCGCTCGCGACCAACACCATCACGCTCCCGCAATCTTCAACGTAAACGTCGAAGCCCATGATCGCCGAAATGGCGGCGCTCAGCTTGGGATCGTGCCGCCCGTTGAACGTGTAAGCGCCCCACAGCCTGACATCCTTCAGCTTCACCGCCTTCACGGTGGCTTTGCTGAGGAGGTCGAGGTAGGAGAGCTCCCTCCTCATCTTGCGGAGCTCCCTCTCCTTACCCTTGGCCGCCGGCGGGGTAGGGGCTCTGACAACCCGGATCCTCGTGCCCTCGAAAACCCTGGCTAGAGCCTCGGATGCGCCGGTCCCCTCCATGACCACCAGCGCGTCCGGCTCGACGCACTCGATGAGCCTAGCCTTGTACAACAGAGCTTTGCGGTCGGCCACCCATCCGTCCGTGTTCACCAGCACGAGGTCCTTCCCGGAGGCCTTGCGCATGAGCTTCGAAACGCCCAGGATGACTGCGTCCTCGCACCCCATCGGCGTGTTTGAGCCGACGAAGTAGATGGCGGAAGGCTCCAGCTCGCCCAGCCAGGAAACGGGCTTTGAGGGGTACGCCAAAGCCACCGTCCCCGGCCACCCCACGTCGTTCTGCCCCACATCAGCATCTATGATCGCGACGCTCAACCCTTTCGAGAGAGCGGTGTTCAGGACGAACGTGGAGAACGTCGTCTTCCCGCTATCGGTCTCGCCGACCACCACGACCCTCCCCCTCTCCGCGAGGCTCTCCGCGAGCTCCCTCCACCTGTCGATCACCTCCTCCTCGGGCTTAGCCTCCGTTAACGGTCCGCCTGCAACCTCTACGACGCACGCTTCCTCGACCTTCAGGCAGATCACCAGGCCGCGAGGGACAACCAGCTCAGCCCCCTTCTCGTAGAGTCGCCCGAGCGCGTAGAACGACCCACTATCCACGCGGAGCTTCGCGGGCCCCTCGACGCGGTACAGCCCAACGCCCAGCTCCCTTTTCACCGCGAGCATCGCGCAACCCAACCCCGCAGCTATAAGAAGCGCTCGCCGCCGAGGATCCCGCGTAGGCATGGCGCGCTACATTTAAAAGCCGCTGTCCACCGCGAAGGTGAGCCCCGGTAGCTCAGCCTGGCAAGAGCGCCGCCCTTGCGCGCGGCGCGGCCGCGCGCGGCGCAGGTAAGCCCACACCGACAGCCAGCAGAAAGGCGGAGAACCCGGGTTCGAATCCCGGCCGGGGCTCCAACCCCTACTCCCGCGATCTCAAAGGTGATGGGCGTTCTCGTGTAAAACAGGCGGCTGCAGGCCTAGCTCGACCTGCTGCTCGTTGCTAAAGTGGCGGGCCCGCCGGGATTCGAACCCGGGTTCTCCGGGGGCCAGAGCCCGCTCCGGCTTAGAAGGCCTACGCCCCCGCTTGCGGGGACGGCGCCTTTCCTAGCTAGGCCACGGGCCCTCGAGGACCGGCGTCCCATAGCTCTTAAACTTTTACTGCTTCTCGGGCGAGGCGCGATGAAGTTAAGAGGGGTCGCGCGGGGGTCGACCGATGGAGCGCGTGTACAGCGCGCACAGCCTGCTGGTCAGCGAGGTTTCGAGCGTGGCTAAGAGGGTGCTCTCCGAGTGCGGGATCGAGGCGAGCGCAGAGCTGGTGGTGGAGCGAGCGCCCCCCGAGCGGGGCGACCTAACCGTGAACGTGTACAGGCTGGCGAGGGACGAGAAGAAGGCCGTCGAGCTCGCTGCCCAGCTTTCCGAGGCGCTCGCTCGTGGCGCGCGCCTAGTGGGCGCGGCGAGGAGCGAGGGGGGTTTCGTCAACATAGAGGTGAACCCCGACACCTACGGCCGCCTCGTGTGGAAGGTCGTCTCGGAGATGGGGGAGAAGTACGGCTTCAACCCCCACCCGAGGCCGCTGAGGATCTTGGTCGAGCACACTAGCGCGAACCCGGTGCACCCGCTGCACGTGGGCCATTTGAGGAATTGCGTGGTGGGCGACGCGCTGGCTAGGATCCTTCGGGCTCGGGGGCACAGCGTGGAGGTGCACTTCTACGTGGACGACGTGGGGTTGCAGATGTCGTACGCCGCGTACGGCTTCGAGAAGGTGAAGGGGTTGAAGAGGGACGTGAAGCCGGACCACTTCATCGGCTTGGTCTACGCGGTAACGAACGCGGTCGTCAACATTCGAGCCCTCCAGAAGAAGAGGGAGCACGCGAACCCCGATGAGAGAGCGCGGATAGACAGGGAGCTCTCCGACTGGCTCTGGGTCGCTAAGGAGCTGATGGAGAGGGACGAGGAGCTTTTCGCGGCGATAGCTGAAGCGGCTAAGAGCGAGGACCCCCTCGAGAGGATATACGCGATAAACAGGGCCTACGAAGCCGGCGAGAAGTGGGCGGTCAGCCTGGTGAGGGAGGTGGCTGAGCGCTGCATCGAGGGCTTTAAGCAGACGCTGGACAGGCTCGGCGTAGCGTTCGACAGCTGGGACTGGGAGAGCGAGGTCACGGTGTGGAACGGGCTAACCGCCGAGGTTCTGCGGAGGTTGAGGGAAAGCGGTTTCCTGAGAGAGGATAAGGGCGCGCTGGTGTTCGAAGCCGATAGGCTGGCCGAGGATCCCGAGGTCAGGCGCAGGCTAGCGATACCGGCGAGCTTCTCCGTAACCTCGCTCGTCTTGGTTCGGTCCGACGGCACAACGCTCTACGCCACGCGCGACATAGCCTACTCGGTTTGGAAGTTCAGGCGGGGGGTCGATAAGGTGATCAACGTCGTCGGGGCTCAGCAGGCTTTAGAGCAGGCGCACGTGCGCCTCGCCCTCTACGCGATGGGGTACGTGAGGGAGGCGGAGAACATGGTGCACTTCGCGTACGAGATGGTCACGCTCCCTGGCACTAAGATGTCTGGCAGGAGGGGCCGCTTCGTGAGCGCCGACGAGCTGATCGAGGAGGCCGTGAGGAGGGCGGGTGAGGAGCTCGCCAAACGGGGTCTGGATCCGGCTGAGAACCGAGAGATAGCTGAGAAGGTGGGAATCGGCGCGGTGAAGTTCGCCATGCTCAGCGTCTCCCCCTCGAGGCCCCTAACTTTCACTTGGGAAAGGGTGCTCGACTTCGAGCGCAACAGCGGCCCCTTCGTCCAGTACGCTTACGTGAGGGCGAGATCCGTCCTGCGCAAAGCTGGCTCGCTGAAGCCGGAGGTCGCAGAAGGGGCGTTCGGCAGCGAGGAGCGGAAGCTCCTCTTCCTGCTGGGCTATTTCCCGGAAGTCGTGGCCAGAGCCGCTGACGAGCTCAAAGTGGAGCTGCTCCCGCAGTACCTGAACGAGCTGGCGCTCGCCTTCAACAAGTACTACGACGAGGTCCCGATCCTCAAAGCGGAGCCTGAGGAGAAGGCCCGCGCGCGGCTGGCCCTGACCCTTATGGTGGCGGTAACGCTTGAGAACGGCATGAGGCTGCTAGGCATCGAGCCCCCCTCGCGGATGTAGCGGCGCATAAACTTGGCGGCCTCTCCGCCGCGGCGGGGTCGCTAGAGGTGGAGCCGGGGCCGGGATTCGAACCCGGGTTAATAGCGGGTCTCTAAGGCTACGACACCACTGCAGCCCGCCGCCTTAGGCCTCTCGGCCACCCCGGCCCCAGGCTGGAGCGTGCCAGCCTCCTCTAAAAGTTTTCTTCGGGCGAGCAGCGACGATATATTCGGCCCTGGTTCTCGAGCTTCGTGCCAGCGCGGAGCTTTGATAGGCAGCTAAGGGATTTGGCGAGGGAGAGGGTGGCGATCCTCCTCGAGCTTGCCGAAGAGATCCTGAGGGAGGACGAGGCTTTGGCTAGGAGGTACGTGGAACTAGCGTTCCGGATAGCCGCTAAGGCCCGATTAAAGCTCCCCCGGAGGCTCAAGCGGAGGTACTGCAGGAGGTGCAAAACCCCTCTCGTGCCGGGGCTCACGGCCCGCGTGAGGGTTAAGAGGGGCTGCGGGGGGCGCCGCCTAGTGGTGACGTGCCTGAGATGCGGCTTCATCAGGAGGTACCCGCTCAAAGCGAGTCGAGGGGGAGGCAAGGCTGGCGGGCCCGCCGGGACTTGAACCCGGGTTCTCCGGCTCCGGAGGCCGGCGCCTTTCCATGCTAGGCCACGGGCCCTCCGGGAGCCGATCGGGAGGGGAAATATAAGCGTTGACGCGCGCCGAGGGGGTTGTGAGGGCCCTCCTTACGATGTTTTTCGCGCCTCCGGAACTGGAGCTATTTCGTTGCTGGTGGGGTACGGGAGCCGCGCTGAGCGAAGAGTTTAAGTTGCCCCTCTGCAGGGTTGCCCGCGAGCCGGGGTCGCCTAGCCTGGTCCAGGGCGACACGCGGTGCAGCGCGCTAGGGGTTGCTAACCCGTTGGCCGTAAAGGCCGCCCGGGTTCGAATCCCGGCCCCGGCGCCACCTCTCCGAAAGGCTTCGCGCGCAGTTGCGCTTTCTGGGTCTTCGGCAGCAGCGCGCAAGAGTTTTACGGGGGGTGTTGTGGGCTCTTGCGATGAGCTACTACGTCTCGGTACCTTTCGTGCCAACGCCGGTGGAGGTCATAAGGAGGATGCTCCAGATGGCGGACCTCAAGCCCGGTGAGCTGCTTCTCGATCTCGGCTGCGGCGACGGGAGGGTCCTGATAGTCGCCGCGAAGGAGTTCGGCGCTAGGGCAGTCGGCATAGAGGTGAGGAGCGATTTAGCGAGCAGGGCTGCCTACAACGCGATGAAAGAGGGGGTGAGCGATAGGGTGCTGGTCATCAACGGTAACTTCTTCGAAATCAGGCTGCCGCCGGCCGACGTGATATTCATGTACCTGCTGACGTCCGTGAACGAGAGGTTGAGGCCGAAGCTGGAGAGGGAGGCGAAGCCGGGGGCTAGGATAGTCTCCCACGATTTCGAAGTCACGGGCTGGAGGCCCAAAATGGTGGAGGACTTCAGGGACGGCGGGCGGTCCCACCGCTTGTACCTCTACGTGAGGGAGTGAGCGTGGGCGCGGCGAGGGAGTCTCTGCTTTCGAGGCGAGTCGAGGACGTAAAAGCCGTGCAGCTGCGAGAGCTCGCACCCCTCGCTACCAGGCTCGTCGAGATGTACGAGAGGATGGGAGGTTTCAGCGCGCGCCACGTCGCGAGAGCCGTCGAAGTAGCCCGGGAAATGGTCGGCGATGAGAGTTGCACAGTTTTCCTCGCTTTCACCGCTAACCTCGTGGCAACAGGCCTCAGGGGCGTGCTAGCGGCTTTAATCGATGAGGGGTTGGTCGATGCGGTGGTCACTACCGGTGGGACTTTCGACCACGATATCGCCAGGTCGTTCGCGAGCTACTACCTCGGCGAATTCGAGATCGACGACAGCATGCTTCGCGAGATGGATGTGCACAGGCTGGGCAACGTCCTCGTGCCGAGGGAGAGCTACGGGCCTATCGTGGAGGAGTTCACGCACAGGATGCTCGAGGAGCTTGTAGGCAGGAAGAGCCGCTGGACGCCGAGCGAGCTTGCGCGAGAAGCCGGCTTGAGGTTGAAGGACGAGGCGTCGATCCTTGCTGCCGCCGCCAGGAGGGGGGTGCCGGTTTTCTCGCCGGGTATCGTGGACTCGGCCTTCGGAACAGCGATCTTCACGTTTAACGAGATCGGCCGCAGCAGGGGGTTCGAGGTCCAGCTCGACCTCCTAGGGGACATGGCGGCTCTAGCGAACCTCGTCATGGACTCCGAGAGGCTGGGCGCGATAGTCCTGGGGGGAGGGATCAGCAAGCACCACGTGATCTGGTGGGCGCAGTTCAAGGGGGGTCTCGACTACGCGGTGTACATCACTACGGCGGCCGAGTTCGACGGCAGCCTGAGCGGCGCCAGGACCCGCGAAGCGATCAGCTGGGGCAAGCTGAAACCGAGCGCGAAGCACGTTACCGTGCCGGCCGACGCCACGGTAGTCTTCCCGCTGATAGCTGCCGCGCTCCTGGGTGGCGGGAAATGATCCTCGAGTACGCTTTCGCGTTGCTGGCGCCGGCGGCAGTGGCGTACTTGCTGACTCCGCGCGTTGCTCGGCTCATGAGATCGCTGAACCACGTGCGCCCCGACGTGCACAAGCCGGGCCGCCCTATGGTGCCGTACTCGGGGGGTGTGGCTATCTACGCGTCGAGCGTGCCCTTCCTGATCGCGCTCGCGCTCCTGGACTCTGCGCTGGCGGTCCGCGCTTACGCGTTGGTGGTTGCGATCTCGATAGCTTTCGCCGTGGGGCTCGTGGACGACTTTAAAGTTCTGAGCGGGCGCACGAAGACGCTGCTCTCCCTGCTCACGGTCCTACCGCTGCTCGCCGCTCACGTCGCGCAGCCCACTCACGTCCAGCTAGGGCGACCGCTGGTCCCCCTGCTGGGCCGCCTGCGACTAACGATCGTGTACTGGATCCTGCTCCCGCTCGTAGCGGCGGGACCTGCGAATGTCGTCAACATGCTCGACGTGTTCAACGGCGTCATGCCGGCGACCTCGCTTGCAGCCGCAAGCGCTCTCGCCGTCTCGGCCCTTCCGATCGACCCCCGGGGGGCGCTCCTGCTGCTCCCCTTAGTTGGCGCCTTAGCGGGATACCTCCCCTACAACAGGTGGCCAGCCCGAGTGCTTAACGGCGATTCGGGCAGCCTGATGGTGGGAGCGTACATCGGCGCAGCTGCCGCGCTGCTGCACCTCGAGTTCCTAGCGGCGGTGGCGTTAATCCCCCACATACTGAACGGCGCGCTGGTTATAACTTCGGTCCGCGGGTTCAAGGAGCATCGGCAGATGAGGGAGCGCCCGGTGGTCGTGCGCGAGGACTACAAGCTTGCGCCGTCAACCAGCCCCACCGCCCCTGTCTCGCTGGTCAGGCTCATACTGGCGGTGGACGGCCCGCTCGAGGAAAGGCAGGTCGCACTCCGCTTGATAGCCCTGGGGGTTTTCAGCAGCGCGCTCGCCGCGCTCTCTGCACTGCTGATACCGAGGTGAGCGAGTTGCGGTCGCTAGCGGTTTTCAGCGCTTTGATACTCCTCGTGTGGCTCTCGGCGATCGCTCTCCTGTACACGATCGATGTCGCGATGATGGCGGTGGTTAGGGAGAGCTGGACCCGCACCGTGCTGGGGTTGATGGCGTTCGCGTGCTGGGCGCTCGCGTGGTACTACGCCCTCTCGACCCTTTCTAGGAAGTTGATCGAGGGGTGGGCTCGCCGGGCTGGCGGAGAGCTCCGCCGCTCCGATGCGCGCTAGCGTAAGCCCGCCAGAGCTTAGTGCTGGATATTGGTTGGCCGTCGACCCCCAGGACAGGCTCCACGGCGACTACGATCGCTGGCTTCAACCCTCGCTTAGCGCGGCTCAGCGAAACCTCGATAGCGCGGGCGGCGGTCTCCTCTGTGGCGATTATAGCTTCCACCGAGGGGTCGCTGGAGGCTGGACCGCCGACGTCGTCCAAGGGGACTATCACGATGCGCTGTCCGCTCCTAGCTTTGCGGAGGCAGTACCTCAGCACGCGTAACGCGCGAACCTCGTAGGGCTCGATGGGATGCGCTTTACCGAAGGAGCGAGCGAACTCGTCGCTCGTAACCCCCACCACTACCGTTCTCCCCATTTCAAGGGCTTGCCTTAACAGATGCCGATGACCAGGGTGGAAGAAAGAAAACGTTCCTCCGAGAGCGACCTTCTCTAGCGCGCGCGCCCGCATCCCCGCCCCTTCTGGGGGCTCTCCCGCCGCTAACCGGCGGGAGCCTCCTCGCCCGCCTCGCGGCGGGCTCATCGTCACGGGTTGGCCCGCGCGCTGGGCCCCTTCGGGGGACGGGCCGCGATGGCGGACCCCCGCCCCCTCGGGAACGGGGCTTACGCGCGCAGCAGGAAGCCGGGGTGCCTTTTCAGCCACGCTCGCATCGCGTCCGCTAACCTTATCAAATTTGCGTCTTGGCACTCCTCCCTGTATAGCGCCTTTAAGTACCGCAACACCAGGTTCACCACCGCCGCTCGGTCGCGGTCCCATACGATCCCGCAGCTTGGGCACTTGAACACCCTGTGCCCGTTCTCCACCCCCTCTGCGCCACAGAGGGGACACAGCTTTCCTGAAGCCCGCAGCTCCGCGAAGTGCGCGCCCTCGTACCTCGCCAAGTTCTCCAGCCTCCTCCGCGCGCAGCAGCGTCCCCTGCATCGGCGTCCCTCGCAGGCTCTCGCTGTTAATAGGGTCCACCACGATGGCCGCGGCGGCGCCCCCTTGGAGCGCTTCCCTAACGAGCTCGCGCACCCTAGCTACAAGTGTTTCGATGAAGGCGTCGTTCAGCCTTTTCTTCCTAGCGAGAGCCGCGCGCGCCAGCCTCTCGGCGTCGCTCGGCGTTGGAATGAAGGGTAGAAGCTCGCGCACGCTCTCGAGCGCCTCGGCGGGCTTGTCCGCGTAGCTCTTCAGCGCAGAAACCACTTTCTCGCGGTAGGCCGTGGTTCGGCGGCTTGAAAATTTCAAAGCGCGTCAGGCGGCAGTAGCCGCGCTCGTCGAAGTCGAAGACCGCCACCACGAAGCCGTACCGAGAGTTCTCGTCGACCGCGATCACCCTTAGCGGGACTTCTTCGAGCGCGCGGCTCCGGAGCCCGCTTCGCGATGAGTCTCAGCCGACCGTCGCTGCACAGCTGCACGACGAACTCGGGCCGCGGCTCCAACCCGTTCTCCTCCTCCAGCGCCCTCGCCAGCCGCTCCGGAATAGGCACCGCCACGCCGACGCAAGGAATCCTGACCTCTCTCTTGCGCAAGTCCACGACCACCGGAGCATCCGTGCGACCACGCGGCTCCCCGCTCTGTAGAATAAAGCGCACCGTAAGCAGGAACGGCGGCCTCTTCGGGATGTGCTTCCCGCTCTTCCTCCCCCTCTTCCTCTTCTTCGCCGGTCTCAGCCACTTGCCGGTAGCGAGGCGGCTGTGGACGGTCTGAAGGAAGCTGTTCTCCCACTCCTCCCTGTAGCGTAGTGCGCTTTTCGGTATTTCAACCAATCGAATGAATGATGTTAACATATTGTAGAACTCTTTTAACTTTCCTTTTATACTCTTACTTGTTTTCAGTTTGAAGACTCGCCTGCCCGGCCCAGGGGTGGTCCCGTTTCGTTTCTTTTCCCCTCCCACGATCCCACCCCTCACGAGGGGTGGCCGCCGCTGGGGGCGGGAATGTGGGAGGGGTCGGAACCACCCCCAAGCCGAGCCGGCTGGGCTGCGGAGCGCCCCGCTCCCAGCGCGCGGGGCCGTGGGCGCGCGGCGCTCCCCTCGGCGCCCTCAGCCGCCTCGCGGCGGCCTCACCTCCTCCCGCACCCGGGGCGGGAGCGGGAGCCTCTGCCGCCCTCCCGGGCGGGCGGCCTTCGCGCGCTCGCCCGAGCTCGACTTCACCTTCACCCCTCGGGCCTCACAGCCTCGCGGCTCGGCCCTCACCGGTCCAGCTCATCCTTCGGGGGCCTTTCCGCGTTCCTGCCAGCCTCCACGCCCCCTACGCCTGCTCGGGCCGAAGTGGGAGGCGCCTCCCGGGCGGCGCGCTCCCACGGGCCCGCTCGGAGCCCAGCCCCAGCCCGAGCTCCCGGACCCGCCTGGCCGGCGGCTCGGGAGACCACGCTCCCTCCCCGCCGACCCTCACGGGGCCCGGCCCGCCGTTTCGGGGCTCACGCCCCTAGGCGGCGGAGGCGCGGCCGCGCGCGCCCCCGCGCCCTCGCCCAACCCCCCCTCCTCGGGGGGGCCAGCGTCTTTCAGCTGGGTAGCGGGGCGGGTTGGTTGGGCGGATCCGGGGAAAAAAATATTTGTTCTCGGGCCGAGCAGGCTCCGAGCTGGGCTCTCCGCCCCTTGGCGCTCCGTCGCTGGAGGGCGCCGCGCTAGCGCGCTCTCGTGTAGTGCCGCCGTGCGCTGCCTGGTGTGCGCTGAGCCCCCCTCATCCCCCCGTCCTCGCCCCATCCCGCGCCGAGCCGCCGGCTGGGGTTCACTGTCATCCCGCTCGGCGCGTTCACCGGGGAATGCTTCTGAGGGCCTAAATAAAAATTTTCTCGCGCTGGCTCGCGGGAGAATTCCGGCGGAGTAAGCGTGCTGTGGTGTGGTAGGAGGCTCTCGAGGCTTTACTACAGCGTGGTACGCCCGTTGAGCCGGTTCAACGGAGCTCGTTGAGCCAGTTCAGCGGGGCGAGGTCTCGTTGAGCTGGCTCAGCGAAGCCAGTTGAGCCAGCTCAACGAGCCGCCTCCAGCAAAAGGTCGAGCGCCCCCACCCCAGCGCCCAGCGGGCGGGGGCTTTCGAGCTCGGGGCTCAAGCCCCCACACCGCTTGCGCTCCCGCCGCGCTTTTCCCGCGGCTCACGGGTCGAAAGGCGAGCGGGAGCTTTATAAATTCGACGTTGAGAAGCCTGAAAGTGATCTTTTCTAAACGGAAAGTTAGAGAAAAGGATAGAGAATACGCAGCGGTGCTATAGCGTGCGCGCGCTTCTCTAGGGGCATCTACCTACTCGACGGAGACCTGGACCTCCTTCGCCACGCTGATCTTAGGAACCCTTATTTCCAGCACGCCGTTCTCCAAGCGAGCCTTCGCCTGCTCGGGGCGGACTTTAACCGGAAGTACTATTTTCTTGTAAAGCGATTCCCTGAACCTTTGCCTCAGCAAATATGTTCCAGTAACGGTTTTTTCAGCGCTTTTTTGTGCAACAATTTCAATATAATCCTCTGTTACTTTAACCTTTATGTTTTCTTTAGAGAAGCCGGGCACGTCGACGTACACCACCAGCTCCTCGCCCGCGTCGATCACGTCGGCGGGCGGCTCCCAAGCCTCCAGCTTTAGGGGGACTTCGGCGGAAAGCCTGGTCCAAAGGTCTCTGAACATCTTTTCGACTTCTCTCTCCATCCTAGCCAACGTTTCTATCATTTCGCTTACCAACTTCTCCTCCATCCCCGCTCGCGTTATGCGAGCGCTGCACGGATATATCGTTTGCGCACATCGGGAACCATCAGTTAGCTGGCAACCCTCTTTTTGCCCGCGCTTGGGTCTCTCCGCGCTTGAAGGCTGCGCTGAGACCGTCACACACTGCGCATGCTGCGCGCGCAAAACCGTTAAAGAGGGGGTGAGCGGAGGTCGCCGCGAGGGCCGAGAAGATGCTCTACGAGGTTCGTTGGCACGGGCGCGGCGGCCAAGGTGTTGTAACAGCGAGCGACCTGCTGGCTAGGGCCGCGATACTGGAGGGCAAGTACGTCTACCACGCGCCAGAGTTTGGGCCCGAGCGCAGAGGAGCTCCAGTGAGGGCTTACACGAGGATCGCGGACGAACCTATCGAGCAGCACTTCGGCGTGTACAACCCGGACGCCGTCGTCGTGATCGACCCGAGCCTGCAGAGCGCAACGTCCCTCATCCTAGAAGGGGTCAAGAAGGGGGGCTTGCTCGTCGTCAACGCGCGCGAGGTGCACCGGAGCCTCCTAGAGGGGGCGAAAGCGCTCGGGCTCAGCGTGTGGAGCGTGGACGCGTTCAAGGTGGCCATGGAGGTTTTCGGTCGCCCGCTCTACAACACGCCGATGCTGGGCGCCTTCGTGAAGGCCTCAGGCCTGGTCGCGCTGGAGAGCGTGCTCAAGGCTGTGGAGGAAAGGTTCAAGAACCCCCAGCTGGTCGCGCGCAACGTTGAAGCCATCAAAAGGTGCTACGAGGGGGTGAAGCGGGTTGTCTAAGCTTTTGAGCTGGAAGGACCTGTCCGCGCCGATTATAGCGGAGGCCGGCAACTCCGTGCTCTACAAGACGGGGGGCTGGAGAGCGCTCAAGCCCGTGCTTGACCAGTCGAAGTGCATCAGGTGCCTGCTCTGCTGGTTCTACTGCCCCGAACCCGCCATCAAGCGGCGCGAGGACGACAGCGTGGAGATCGACTACGACTACTGCAAGGGCTGCGGGATCTGCGCGAACGAGTGCCCGGTCAAAGCGATAGCGATGGTGGAGGAGGGGGTGGGCTAGATGGCCGTCGCCCTTCAGCTTAAGGGGCAGCGCAGGGTCGGGATGACAGGCGACGAGGCTGTAGCCTACGCCGTGAAGCAGGCGGACGTCGACGTGGTCGCGGCCTACCCCATCACGCCGCAGACAATCATCGTGGAGAGGATAGCCGACTACGTGCACGACGGGGAGCTCAAAGCCTCCTACGTAGCGGTGGAGAGCGAGCACTCAGCCCTCTCCGCCTGCGTTGGAGCGTCGCTTGCGGGAGCCCGCGTGTTCACGGCCACTTCCTCGCAGGGTCTCGCCTTGATGTGGGAGATAATGTGGATCGCGTCGGCGATGCGCACAACCATCGTGATGGCGTTAGCCAACAGGGCTCTCTCGGCGCCGATAAACATCCACTGCAGCCACGACGACGCGTACGCGGTCCGCGACGCCGGGTGGATCCAGTTCTTCGCCGAGAACGTGCAGGAGGCTTACGACCTCACGCTGATGGCCTTCAGGGTCTCCGAAGATAAGCGCGTGCTCTTCCCCTCGATCGTGAACCTCGACGGCTTCATACTGAGCCACGCGCTCGAACCGCTTTACGTGCTGGAGGACGACGTCGTGAGGGAGTTCCTGCCGCCGAAGGAGCCCGTGAACCCGATAGACCCAGAGAGGCCGATGACGTACGGCCCGCTAGCGCTTTTCGATTACTACTTCGAGTTCAAGAAGGCGCAAGCGGAGGCGTTCAAGAGCGTGTACCCCGTGATACTCGAGGTCTTCCGCGAGTACGAGAAGTACAGCGGCAGGAAGTACGAACCGGTCAAAGCTTACGGCGTGGAGGACGCCGACGTCGCGGTGCTCATCCTGGGGTCTTCGGCTGGCACGGCACGCTACGTGGCCCGCAGGCTGAGGAGCAAGGGCGAGAAAGTGGGGGTAGTGAGCCTCACGCTCTACCGCCCGTTCCCGGCCAGCGACCTCGTGGCCAAGCTGAAGGGGGTTAAGGCGCTCGTCGTGATGGACAGGAGCTACAGCTTCGGCAGCCCCGGCGCGCAGCTCTTCATGGACGTTGCCGCCGCCTTCGCGAACGAGAGCGAGAGACCGCTGCTCATCAACGCGATATACGGGCTCGGCGGCAGGGACCTGCTCCCCGAGCACGTGGAGGAAGCTTTCCGGAAGGCCCAGGAAGCCGCTAGGGCGGGGAAGGTTGAAGAGAGGGAGTTGTGGCTAGGGGTGAGGTAGATGGCGGTTCAGATAAAAACCCTCCGGGAGATGCCGCGCGAGGAGCTCTTCGCACCCGGCCACAGGCTGTGCGCCGGCTGCGGCATACCGCAGCTCGTCAGAACCGCGCTCAAGGCGGTTCCCGGCCCCAAGGTCGTCGTGACCGCCACAGGATGCTTGGAGGTCGCCACCACGATATTCCCGTACACCAGCTGGAGGGTGCCGTGGGTCCACAACGCGTTCGAGAACGCGGCCGCGACGGCGGCTGGGATCGAGGCGGCTTTCAAAGCTCTGGAGAAGAAGCGCGGCGTGAAAAGACCGAAAGTAATAGTTTTCGGTGGTGATGGCGGAACGTTCGATATAGGCCTTCAGGCTCTTAGCGGAGCTCTAGAGAGAGGCCACGATTTAATCTACATCTGTTACGATAACGAAGCTTACATGAACACTGGGATACAGAGGAGCGGCGCAACGCCGCGCGGGGCGGCGACCACCACTAGCCCAGCGGGGAAGGTAATACCCGGTAAGCCGGAGCGCAAGAAAGATCTGATAGCGATCGCAATCGCCCACGGCGTGAGGTACGCTGCCACGCTCAACCCGGCGTACCCGGTGGACATGTTCAACAAGATAGCGAAAGCAGCCAGCATCGAGGGCCCCACGGTGCTCCACTACTTTACCCCCTGCCCCACGGGGTGGCGCTCCGACCCGGCTAAGTCGATCGAGATAGCAAGGCTGGCGGTTCTCACCCGCGTGTGGCCGCTCTACGAGTACGAAGACGGCGTGTACAGGATCAACGTGCTCGTGAAGAGCCCGAGGCCCATCGAGGACTACTTGAAGCTGCAGGGGAGGTTCGCCCACCTGCTGCAGCCGGAGAACCGGTGGATGCTTGAGCAGCTGAAGCGCGACGTCGAAGAGAACTGGAACAGATTGCTGAAGCTGGCCGGTTTAGCTTAAAACAAAAAATTAAATTTATTTTTCCCGCACTCGTTCAACCTCCGACGCTCACGTAGCGCGCGCTAAAGCTTTTAACCGCTCAGGGGGGCAGCGGCGCGGGAGGTTCGTGCCGGCTCGAATGCTGATCGAGGACCAGTGCCCCAACTGCGGAGGGAGGATTACCGACGAGCGGTTGGCGCTCGGGCTACCGTGCGAGAGCTGCCTCCCTCAAGTGCCGGAGCACCTCGCACGAGGTTCGGGCGCTTCCCGCTTAGAATTCCTGCGGGAAGTTGTGAAGCTCCTCAACGAGCTGGGGAAGCTTGGGGGCTACGCGGCTCTCTTGCAGGAAGAGGAAGAGTTAGGGGAGTTTGAGAAGTTCTTCGAGAAGGCTTTGGGCAACAGGCCCTGGAGCGCTCAGAGGACGTGGGCGCGCCGCGTGCTGAGGGGCTCCTCCTTCACGATACTGGCACCCACGGGCGTCGGCAAGAGCGTGTTCGGCATCGTGATGGCCCTCTTTCTCGCCGCGAGGGGGAAGAAGTCGTACATCGTCCTCCCTACCAGCGTCCTCGTCAAGCAGGTTAGGGATAGGGCGGAGTTTTTCAGAGAAAGAGTTGGGGTGGGCGCCCGCGTCCTCGCCTACCTACCGGCGGGCTCGAAGGATAGGGTCGAGACGCTCGAGCGCGTGCAGCGCGGCGATTTCGACATTCTGGTCACGACATCGAGCTTTTTGGCTAAAAATTTCGATATAATGAAGAACCTACGATTCGATTTTGTTTTAGTTGATGATGTAGATGCTATAATAAAATCATCCAAAAATATCGAGAGAATATTACAGCTGCTCGGTTTGCCGAAGGAGGCGGTGGACGAGGCGTTAAAGCTCGTGAGGTTATCGGTGGCTAGGAGGGGCGCGAAAGGAGACGCGGCGATGGAGGAGTATAAGGCTGGGAAGGAGAAGTTGAGGGGGCTCCTGGCTAAGGCGAAGGTCGGGGTCCTCGTCGTCTCGACCGCGACTGGCAGGCCTAGGGGGCTGAGGGTTAAGCTGTTCAGGGAGCTGCTCAACTTCGAGATAGGGTCGAGAGCCGAGCTCCTCAGAAACGTTGTTGACGCGTACACCCTAGTTAAAGAGGGCGAGCTCGAGGCAAGGGTTGCCGAGATCGTAGCGCGGCTAGGGAAAGGGGGTTTGGTGTTTGTTCAGCCGGGAACCCCTGCTGAGAGGGTGAACCTTCTGCTTAAGGAGCTAGAGAATAGAGGTATAAGAGCTAAATTCATAACTTCAAAAAATAAAAAGGATATAGAAGCTTTCGAAAATGGAGAAGTGGACGTTTTGGTCGGTTACGCGATGTACTACGGTTTGCTGGTCCGCGGGATAGATCTCCCGCACGTGATACGGTACGCGGTGTTCGCCGACGTCCCGCACTTCAGGTTCGCGGCCGACGTGGAGGAGGCGAGCCCGCTCCGCTTGCTCCAGCTTGCTCAAGTCTTCAGAAGCGTGCTGGCTGGCAGCGAGGCGATGGCGCTTGACCGGCTTGTGGCAAGCCTGAGGAGGGGCCTCTTCAACCTCGAGCAAGAGGCTTACCGCCTGCTGAGCGAGTCTCTCGCCACCGGCACGCGGCCCGACGGCTACTTGGGCCACCTCTACGATAGGCTGGTCGAATTGCGAAAGATCCTGCGGGACCTGGTTTCCCGTGAGAACCTTGTTAAGGAGCTGGAGAGGAGGGCTCTCGTTTCGCTGCGCCCCCTCAACGGCAAGCTGTACCTGCTCTTACCCGACGCCCCTACATACCTGCAAGCGTCGGGGAGGACCTCGCGGATGTACGCTGGAGGCTTGTCGAAAGGCCTCTCCGTCGTGGTAGCGGGCGACGAACGGCTCCTCGAAGCTCTGATGAAGCAGGTGGCGTGGTACTCGGATGACGTATCTTGGGTCAAGCTCGAAGAGCTCGACCTGAGCAAGGTCTTGGCCGAAATCGACCGGGATAGGGAGCTGATACGGGAGCTAGCGCGCGGAGGCGCTAGGCGGGAGACGGCCGACCTTGTGAAGACGGCGCTTGTCGTCGTAGAGTCCCCCACCAAGGCGAGGACCATCGCGTCGTTCTTCGGCAGGCCCTCGCGCCGTAACGTGGGAGGTCTGCCAGTCTACGAAGTCAGCACGGGGAACTTAATCCTCCTGATAGCGGCGAGCAAGGGCCACGTGCTCGACCTCATCACGGGGGGGAGCGAGCCAGCTCAGGCGCGAAGGATGCTGTGGGGGGTTATAGTCGAAGACGGAAGCGCGTTCATCCCCGTCTACGCGACGATAAAGAGGTGCTTGAACTGCGGCGAGCAGTTCACGGAGAGCAAGAACGGGGCATGCCCCTACTGCGGCTCCACGAACATCGCGGATCAGGCTGCGGTGATCAATGCGCTAAAGCGGGCCGCGAGCGAGGTCGATCTGGTGCTGCTGGCGACAGACCCGGATACAGAGGGCGAGAAGATAGCTTGGGACCTCTACGTTCTGCTGAAACCTTACACCGGCACCGTGAGGAGGATCGAGTTCCACGAGGTCACGCGGAGGGCTTTCGAGGAGGCGCTGAGGAACCAGCGCGATGTCGACGTGAGGAGGGTTGAAGCGCAGCTCGTCCGGAGGGTGGAAGACCGGTGGATCGGCTTCTCGCTGAGCATGAAGCTCTGGGAGCGCTTCGGCAAGCGCTGGCTCTCGGCTGGGAGGGTTCAGACGCCCGTCCTCGGTTGGGTCATCGATAGGTACAACGAGGTGAAAAAGAGCGTAAAGACGATCTTCTCCGTGAAGCTGGAGAACGGCTGGCAGCTGACCTTCGAGAGCGACGTGGCTGGGAGGGAAGCTGTCGAGGTCGCGAAGAAGCTCGCTGAAAGCAGAGTTACTATCGAGCGCGTGGGTAGCGAGGAGGTTAAGCTGCCGCCGCCACCCCCCTACACGACAGACGCCCTGCTCCGGGAGGCAGCTGCGAACTTGAGGTTGAGCGTGAGCGAGGTGATGCGGCTCGCGCAGGATCTCTTCGAGCTGGGTCTCATCACGTACCACAGAACCGACAGCGTGCACGTTTCAGCGACGGGGATAGGGATCGCTAAAGCCTACCTGACGGAGCGCGCGATGCAGCAGCTGTTCGTGGGGCGCTCATGGGCGCCGCCGGGCACCCACGAGTGTATCAGGCCCACGAGGCCGTACGACGCCGAGACGCTGAGAGCTCTAGTCAACCAGGGGGTGCTCCAGCTGGTTAGGCAGCTCACGCCTCACCACTACAGGCTTTACGACATGATCTTCAGGCGGTTTGTGGCGAGCCAGATGCGCGAGGCGGTCGTGAAAGTGGAGCGCTTCAAGGCGTACGCTAGCGTTGATTCGCTCGAGCTCTCGAGGGAGATCACGATTTACTCGGAAATCGTGGAACAGGGCTTCGCGGCTGTTTACAGACCGTTCAACCTGGTCAAGCTGGAGCCGGGGACCTACAAGGTAGTGGGGGTTACGCGCAGCAGGAGACCCACGTTGCGGCTGTATACGCAGGCGGACCTCATCGCGCTCATGAAGGAGAACGGCATCGGCAGGCCGTCCACTTACGCGAAAATCGTGTCCACGCTCTTCGAGCGCAAGTACGTCATCGAGACGAAGAGGCGCACGATCGCGCCGACGAAGCTGGGCCGAGAAGTCTACGCGTACCTAAGCGATAAGTTCGGGAATATGATTTCAGTCGAGAGGACGAGGAAGGTCGAGGAGGAAATGGATAAAGTTGAGCGGGGCGAAAGAAACTACATAGATGTCCTACGCGAGTTTTACCGCGAAGTCGTCAGCATCGAGGGCGTGGTATAGCGGAGCGGAAACTCCGCTCTTGGCGTGTGGGAACGCGTTAAAAAGACCGGGTCTGCCGGGGGTGCGTGGTCCCAGATCGCGCGCTCTTCATAGGCCGCTTCCAGCCGTTCCACTACGGGCACCTCCACGCCCTGAGGTGGATAGCGGAGAGAGAAGCGGAAGTGGTGGTCGCTGTGGGGAGCGCGCAGTACTCGCATAGCTTCAGGAACCCGTTCACTGTAGGTGAGAGGATCGAGATGATCGCCGCGGCGCTGAAGGAGGAGGGGCTGTGGGACAAGGTGGTACTCGCAGCCGTTCCGGACACGGACGGCAGGCACTCCCTTTGGGTGCGGCTCGTAGTCTCCTCCTGCCCGCGCTTCAAGCGCGTGTACACAAACGAGCCGCTGACCCGCCTCCTCTTCGAGGAAGAAGGCTTCGAGGTCCTGGGAATACCCCTCTTTAAGAGAGAGGTTTTCGAGGGAACGAAGATACGGTTGATGATGGCTGAGGGAGGCGACTGGAGGAGCTTAGTGCCGCCCGCGGTTGCCGAGGTGATCGACAGCATCCGGGGGGCCGAGCGTGTGGCACGGCTTTACGCGCTCGAAAAGGGTGGGCAGCAGCGGTAAAAAAGAGTATTTCCGGTGACGAGAGAGCGCGCCGCGCTACCCTTCTTCAACTATTATGTTTGAGGGTGGGAATCCCATTTCGATCAAGATTTCGCGCACTTTATGCCGGTGATCGCCTTGCAGCTCCAGCCTGCCGTCCTTCGCTGTCCCTCCGCAGGCTAAGCGAGTCTTAAGCTTTGAAACCAGCTCCTTATGATTAAAGAGTTTGTCATCGATCCCCTCGATCACTGTGACGTAGCGGGTGCCGCCGCGCCTTTTCTCCAACCTTATCTTTATCAGTGAACTTTCCTTATAGATCCCCTTCAACAGGTCTTCAAGTATATCGCTCATTACCCTTGGCTACTTAGTGTGTGCGTTGCAGCCTTAAAAATGTGTCGCTGCTCGGCTTCGCGAGCCAGAAAACCTTATAGCGCATCGCCTTGCACGCCCGCCAGGTATGGCACGCGCGATATACGTTCGCCAAGAGGTCGAGGTGCCGCAGGGGGTAAAGGTCAGCGTCACGGGTAAGAGGGTGCGGGTAGAGGGGCCTCTAGGCGTTGTTGAGAAGGACTTCTCGCACGCCAAAGACATCCAGATAACCTGCGAAGACGGTAAAATCGTTCTGGAGGCGTTTAACGCGGATAAGAAGACGTACGCAACCATAGGGACGATAGCTTCGATAGTAAGGAACATGATAGTTGGCGTGGAGAAAGGGTACAGGTACAAGATGAAGGTCGTTTACGCGCACTTCCCCATGAACGTGAAAGTGGATGAGAAGAACGGGCTAGTGGTAATAGAGAACTTCCTAGGGCGGCGGGGGAAGGTGACGGCGCGCGTCTTACCAGGCGTCAAGGTGCGGGTGGATAAGGACGACGTGATCGTGGAGGGGGTGGATAAGGAGGCTGTCGCTCAAACAGCAGCGAACATACACCAAGCTACTAGGCTGCGAGGCAAGCAGCATATGTGCCCGCACGGGCGGGAAGGTGGTCCAGGCATACTGGACGGGATTTACCTGTACGCTGTAGAGCACCTGAGATAGCTTCGGCGTTAGTTCTCGCCACTACTTCTTGTACCTCTTCGGCCTAAGCGCCGTGCTCTTGCACCTGCGACACCTTTCCGCGTTCCACGAGTTTCGCGCACCGCACCTCCGGCAGATCTTCACTCGGAAGTTCTTATCGAGCGCGAGCTGCAGCTTGAAGGGGTCTCGTATAGGCATAGCCTCTCACCAGCGCCTCTCCAGCCGCTTTTTAATCTTTCCGACTGCGCGTGCACGCGCTGACTGAAGGGGCGCGCGAAGGATAGATAGCTTGAAATCCCCCGCCGCGCGTTCAGAACGGTCATGCAGGCTCAGAAGAGGGTCGGCTGGTGGCGTTTCGAGATCGACGTGCCGAGGGATTGGGACATCGTGGCTCAGGGGAAATCCCGCGATGCCGAGGTTTTCCGGTTAGCCGATAGCGCGTCCGTGAGGCTGGAGGTTCTCCTAGAGAAAACGCCTTTCGAGAAAGCGAAAGGCGCCGACGAGCTCCTCGAGTCATACAAGAAAAGCTGGGAGAGAAGATTAGAGGACCTGAAAAAGAGGGAGGGGGTCGAGGCCGAGCTTAAGCACGCGTTTAAGGAGCGCGTCGAAGTCTGCGGTCACAAGGGGGTTCTCTGGGGCTTCAGGGTGGGCGGAGCGCCGATGATCGCCGCCCTGTGGTACTGCGAGAAGAGCGAAAGATCGGTCGCCCTCACCTTCACGCCCCGCTCGCTTGACGAGAAGGATTCGTTCCTAGCGATGCTGAAAAGCTGCAAGTGCCACTACGATTCGGCCTCGGAGAAGGCGCTGTGGTCGCTGCTCCTCTTCGATGTGCGGCTGCCCCAGAAGTACGACCTAGCTGCGGCGAAGTTCACGACGCTATCCTCCTTCTGCACGTTCGAGGATCCCGAAGGAGGCGAGTACCTCGTCGTGGGGTACAGCGGGTTGGCTACGGCCATCTTGGAGCGGTACAAGAAGGGGTTGAGGGAATGGTTTGAGAAAAATATTCTAAAAGAAGCATTTAGAAACTTACATGTTGAAATACCCAAAATAAAGTACGAGGAATGCGAGGATGCCTTATCGTATAGGGGAGAAACTTTTTCATTTATTAAATCCAAGAGAAAAGTATTGATTGGAAGAATATGGCACGATAAGAGAATTGATCGAATATTGGCCAATGGAGTTTACTTCCCATCGAGCAAAATCGAAGAGGCTAAAGAGCTGCTCGAAGAATTGACAGAACAAATGAAAATTGTAGCTCTTCTTTAATTGGGGGCGTTAGGGAGCCGGCTTGGCCATGAGGTAGGCGTCTTCGCCGTCGAGGTAGTAGCCCTTTAGGGTTTTCACGGGTTTGAAGCCGAGCTTCGTGTAAAGGTTGATGGCGGGAGTGTTCGAAACCCTAACTTCCAGGTAGTACTCGTTCACTCCGTAGTGCTCGTAGAGGGCCTTCATCGCGTTCACCATCAGGCTTCGGCCTACGCCTTTCCGGCGCATCTCCGGCACCACGGCGATGGAGATTATGTGCCCCTGCTTGCCCACACCCGGCATCGTGTAGAGCTTCCCGGTTTCCACGCGGCACATTATGTAGCCGACCACCCTGCCCCCGCTCTCGGCGACGAGGAAGGCTTTAGGGAAGTTCTCGTAGTGGAGCTTGAAGAAGAAGGGTGGATAGTTTTCGGGCAGGTTCTCCCTGTTGATCCTTATAACGGCGTCTAAATCCTCGGGGGTGAACTCTCTTATGATGTACTCGCTCACGGCTACCACCTACTCGAGTATCAGCGCGCCGATCTCGCTCAACTTATCGTAAAGCTTGTTGATCGCCTCCCTCACCTCCTCCTCCTTCCTCGCCCCCGTGCACACGACCTTACCGCTCGAGAAGATGAGGAGTACCACCTTGGGGTTGTCCATTCGGTAGATGAGACCTGGGAACTGCTCGGGCTCGTACATGCTGTTCTCCAGCAGGTACGCGGCCTTCTCCAAATCGACGAGAGCCTTCAGGTTCGCGCTCGCGACGATGTTCTGTATCTCGATTATCGGTTCGCCTTTCACGTCTATCCCGTAGCTCCTGAGCAGCGAGATTATCGCGTGGACGGCCCTGTGCACCTCCTTCTCGGACTTCGCTCCCGTGCACACCATCTTGCCGCTCGAGAAGATGAGGGTGGCGGTCTTCGGCTTCTGTATCCTCAGTACGAGCCCGGGGAACTGCTCGGGCGAGTACTCGGCGTTGGGGACCCTCTCCGCGATCTTTTCCAGGTTCAGCTTCTGGTTGAGAGTCACCGAGGCCACAACGTTTTCGACCCGGTACGTAGGCTTCGCCGCACGTTTAGCTCCTTCGGACATGGCCTCGAAAAGGCTTAAAAAGCCCTTTATAAAGCCTTCGCGCGCTAACGCGCGGCTTCCTGAAGGGCGCCTAACTCGGCCTGGGGCGAATCAGCCTTTCGACGAACAGCCTGAGGGTCCCCAGGTAAGGGATCACGAGGATGACTTTCCCCTTCACCCTACCTGGATCGACGGGCGCGTCTACGCTAGGGTTTGCGTCCCCTTTCGTGATGAACAACGTCCCCCGAAGCCCCTCCTCTACCGCGACCAGCCGGTGCACGATGAGCTCCCCGTTTGGTTTCGCGTAGACGATAACGTCACCGATCCGGAGCGGCCCCCTCCCGCTCACCACTATCAGGTCGCCCACGTGGAGCGTCGGCTCCATGCTCCAGCTCGTGACCACGGCCAATGGCGTATCCGTGTTCAGCAGCCTAGGAGCGCCGAAGATCAGCGCGACCACTACGAGCGCGAGCACCGCTACGTCGAACGCGAGATCCCGCTTAAGCACAACGGGGGTGCGGTTCCACCTCATAAAACGCTTCTGCCGCGGCCCGGCAGCGCTTAGAGAAACATTTATATAGAAGCGAAGAGGCACCCTCGCGGTGCTGGGTATGAGCGCGGCTATACCCGTGTTGATTTTGAAGGAGGGTTCGACGAGGACCACCGGCCGCGACGCGCGGAGGTCCAACATATACGCCGCTCGAGTGATAGCGGAGGCTCTAGCGACGTCGCTAGGTCCCCGAGGGATGGACAAGCTCCTGATCGACTCGTTCGGCAACGCGACGATCACCGGCGACGGCGCGACGATCCTCAAGGAGATGGAGGTTCAGCACCCCGCTGCGAAGATGCTGGTAGAGGTCGCTAAAGCTCAGGACGACGAGGTTGGCGACGGCACGACGTCCGTCGTGGTGCTGGCCGGTCAGCTGCTGGTGCGTGCTAGCGAGCTGCTGGACCAGGAGATCCACCCGGCGATTATTGTGGAGGGCTTCGAGAAGGCGATGGAGTACGCGGTGAAGGTGATCGACGAGATTGCGGAGCCCGTGAAACCGCTGGACCGCGAGGTTCTGAGGAACATCGCTTCCACGGCGCTCAGCAGCAAGGTTGTTGCGGAGTACCGCGACTTCCTGTCCAGCTTGGTCGTCGATGCCGCTCTGCAGGTGGTAGAGGAGAAGGATGGTAAGTACGACCTCTCCCTGGACAACGTGAAGGTTGAGAAGAAGAAGGGAGAATCCCTGATGGACACCGTACTCATCAAGGGGGTTGTCCTCGACAAGGAGGTCGTACACCCCGCGATGCCCAAGCGCGTCGAGAAGGCTAGGATCGCCTTGATCGACGCTCCGCTCGAGGTCGAGAAGCCCGAGTGGACCGCGAAGATCAACGTCACGAGCCCCGAGCAGCTCAAGCAGTTCCTAGACCAGGAGGCGACGATCCTGAGGAGCATGGTTGAGAAGATTAAGGCGGCTGGCGCGAACGTGGTGTTCTGCCAGAAGGGTATCGACGACCTGGCGCAGTACTACCTGGCGAAGGCGGGGATCCTGGCTGTGAGGAGGGTGAAGAAGAGCGACATGGAGAAGCTGGCGAGGGCGACGGGCGGGAGGATCATCACGAACATCGAGGAGATCAGCCCCGAGGTCCTCGGCTACGCGGAGCTCGTCGAGGAGCGGAAGGTGGCGGACGAGAAGATGGTCTTCGTCGAAGGGTGCCCCAACCCCAGAGCCGTCAGCATACTCGTCAGAGGCGGCGCCGAGCACATCGTGGACGAAGCCGAGCGCGCGATCCACGACGCGCTGAGCGTGGTGAGGAACGTGATCAGGGAGCCGAAGATTGTAGCCGGCGGCGGAGCCGTCGAGATCGAGCTCGCGCTGCGGCTGAACGAGTTCGCCCGCAAGCTACCCAGCAAGGAGCAGCTCGCGGTCATGAAGTACGCTGAAGCGCTCGAAGTGATCCCCGCCATCCTAGCGCAGACGGCGGGGCTCGAGCCCGTTGACGTGATCACGGAGCTGAGGAAGAGGCACAGCGAGGGCGAGAAGTGGGCCGGTGTGGACGTGCTGAACGGCAAGATCGCGGACATGTTCAAGCTCAACGTGATAGAGCCCGCGCTCGTGAAGAAGCAGGTGATAAAGTCGGCGACCGAAGCCGCGATAATGATACTGAGGATCGACGACATAATCGCCGCTGCGCCGCCGAAGGAGAAAGAGAAGAAGGGCGAGAAGGAGGAGAAGAAGGAGGAAGAGGAGGAGAAGGGGAAGACGAGCTTCGACTGAGAAGCTCAAGCCCGCCTTTTAAGTAGCATTTTTATACCTTCCTTTTTCCCGGCCCCGCCGTGTCGGAAGAGTTCACGGTCAAAATCGGTCCTCCCTGGCTAACCCGTTACGAGAAAGCGAGGATCATAGGCGCTCGCGCTCTCCAGCTGTCGCTCGGGGCCCCCCCGCTGGTCCCGGTGGAGGAGCTGGGTTTGAAGGATCCCATCGAAATCGCGGCAGTAGAGCTGCGCTACAAGCTCCTCCCCATGGTGATAAGGAGGTGGACGCCCGGAGGTAGGTACCAGGATATCCCGTTAAAGTACCTTGAGGTGCGTTGAAGCTCACTCCTCCTTTCGCACTTTCAACGAGGATTTCGCGACTTCCACTTCCATGACGTCGCCTATCGTCGGGCGCGCCGTGAGCTGCTCCCACTCGTCCTCGGTTAGGTAGAGGGAGAGCCTGAGCAACCTAGCTTTGCCGCTGCCCCCGAAGAGGGGCATCACCCTCATAAGTTGCGATATGATGGGCGCAAGCTCCCGAGCCAGCTCCGACTGCTCAGCCGGGGCTATCACGGTGCTGGGCGTTTCCCGCTCCTCGGTCAAATCGACCTTCACCACGCGCTCGCCCCAGGCTGTGTCGAGTATTGAGATGTTCGTTACCACCGCTCTAAACTTCACGCTCTCCCCGCTGCTCATGACAGCAGGAGTTGCGAGCTCGCCTTTTTATGGGTATCTATGCGTGCACCCGCTCTCGCATTTCTCTGGTTGCTGAGGGGGAGGCCCCTCTGCGATGCGGTGTCGCCGCTCCAGAGCACCATGGGCTCGTCCACCGCCCCGCTCGAGCGGAACGGCTTCACCTTCACGCGCGCTGTGCGCAGGTTTTATAAGTGCGGACCCGCAGCCAGCTGGGGTAGAACATGTACGAGTTCGACGAATGGTTGCGCCGCACGAGGCGCCTCTTCGAGGAGTTCGACAAGCTATTCGAGGAGCTGATGAAGGAGAGCTTCGAGCCGCTCGAAAGTGGTAAAAGGAAGGTGATAGGGCCCTTCTACTACGGCTTCTCAGTCACGATAGGCCCTGATGGAGTCCCCCGGATCAGAGAGTGGGGCAACATCAGGCCGGGGTTAGGGGCCAGACCGCGGATTTCGGAAGCCGTAGAACCCTTTGTGGACGTGATAGAGGAAGAGGATGTCGTTAAAGTGATCGCTGACGTTCCCGGCGTTGAAAAGGAAGATATAAATGTAGAGGCCACGGAGACGGAGGTCAAAATCTCCGCCGAAAGAGGTGAACGCAAATATTTCAAGATCGTTAAGCTACCTACAAGGGTGCGCCCGGAGACAGCGAAGGCCAGCTACAGGAACGGCGTATTGACGATAACAATTGAAAAAGTTGAAAAAGAGAAAAAGCCTAGCGGAGTAAAGGTAAAAATTGAGTAATTTATTTAAATAAATACATTTATTTATTTTTCACCTAGGCGGCTCCACCACAGCAAAGGATAAAAGACCGGTTGGTAGGGGGCCGCGAAGCACGAGGCGTGGGAAAAATGGCGGCGGAAAGCAGCATCTTGATCGGGCAGAAGCCTGTGATGAACTACGTGCTAGCGACCGTCATACAGTTCAACCAAGGGGCTAAGCGCGTATCGCTGAAAGCGAGGGGTAGGGCCATATCCAAGGCGGTCGACGCTGCCGAGATCGTGAGGACGCGCTTCCTCCCGGGGCAAGTCGATATTTCGGCGGTTAAGATAGGCAGCGAGAAAGTGGGAGAGCCAGGGAAGGAACGAGTAGTGTCCACGATAGAGATAGTGCTAGAAAGGAAGTAGAAAGCGGCGACAGCGAGCACCGACGATTTTTTCAAATTTTTACATTCGAGATTTTACTCGCCCCGAGCCCAAAGCCCGTAAACCGCCGCCCAGAGGGAAACGACTGACGCGGCTGATAGGGCTAAGGATACACCCGTTAAGCTGCTGCCCGCTACGCTCGCCAGGTACACGTTTAGCAGTAGGGTTGCGGCAACGTACGTCGTCAGGGCTCGGAGAACCCTGAGCTGCTTCCTCAGCTCCTTCCCCCTCAACGCGACAGCTGCGACAACCGTGACCATTAAACACAGCGCGGAGTTCGCTAGCGCGAGCGCGTCCACTCCAGCGAGGTCCATCATTCCACCTCCACGAAGCCCGGTTTCCGCTCTAGGTTCACTATTGGGATGCACATCCACCCCGGCCTCACTCCCTCGGTGCCCTCCACGCGCTCCCCGCTCTCGTCTACCTTTATCGCCAGGTACTTTCCCTTTAAGGGTTCATCCACTTCAACGTAGTACAGCAGGGGCACCCCGTAGTATTTGTAGTAGTCCCGGTACGTGGCCAGCAAGCCGTAGTAGTGCTTCCCCTTGTGGGCGAAGTGCACTACGTAGACGCTCCCACCCATGCTCACCATGCTCGACGCGAGCCTTGCGAGATCCGCGATGCCGGCCAGTTTGATCCCAAGCGCTTTTTCTTCAATCAACCCTCCCTCACCTGGGCTCTCGCCCTCGTCACCCTGTCTACGATGACGGGCTCGCCTTTGCGAACGCTTTTAAGGGCTTCCAGGTCGCTGTACGCCTTCCCGATGAGCGTCGACTTGAAGCGGAGCTTCTCGACCGGGCTTAATACGACCGCTATGCTGTTCGTGTACGGTATCACGAGGACGTCGCCGGGCTTTGCAGAGACGTAAAGGTCCTCCAGCAGGACGCGTACTCCCAGCGTGAAGTAGACAGCGTATGAGTCCAGCGTGTACGCTCTAGCTTTGGCCGGCAGGATCGCGGAGATTATCTCGTAGTTCAGCGGCGCCCAATCCCTGTATATTTCGGCTTCGACGAGCGTGCTGCCGTTCAATCGCTTAACCGCGATGCACAAGCTCGGCATTGTGGAAAGTTCCCGCACGGACGTTTTTAACGGTTTCCGTAATGCGCGCCGAGCTCCTCAGCTGCGGGGAAAACATATATCTGGGCTCGCGATACCATCGGTGATGGGCGTTTCGCTTTACGAGTTTAAGGATCCTAAAGAGGCTTTGAAGGCTCTCGAGAAGAGGCAGAAGGAGCTGGTGAAGGAGCTGGAGGAGCTGATAAAAAAGAGGGAGCGCGGGGAGATAAGCGAGGAAGAGTTCTACGCCCAGAAAACCAGGTTGGAGAGGGAGTACGTGGAAGTTATGGACCGCTTAACCCAGCTGAGATTCATCGTCGGCGGCGGCCTCTGAATACTTTCGGGCACCTAACTTTAGGATCGCTTTATATAGATCTGCGCACCGGCAACGACAGAGAGCTATGGGGGCAGCGGCGCTGGACCCGCGGAGGGCTCTCGCAGCTTACGGTGAGGATTACGGCACCAGGTACTTCAAGTTCGGCCCCCTGGTGGAGCAGAAGCCGAGAGTGGTCGAAAGCGTGGGCCTCTTCCTCGAGGAGAGCCATCTCCTGAAGATGTTCGGAATAGAAAGGCAGCTCGTCGTGGGCGATGAAGTGCGTAGGTTCCTAGGGGCGAAAAGCGCTCTCGCAAGGAGCGTCGTCTACCCGCTCACGGACGGCGAAGTGCGAAGGGACGATGAGCGGGCTTGGCTCGTGCTATCGGAGCTGACGAGGAAAGGTTTTGAGCAGTTTAAAGGGTTTAAGGAGGGTAGGAAGGACTTCGATGGCTTCTACGTGACGGCCGCTCTCTCGGCGATAGCGCCGGAGTACATGCGCGAGGAACTGCTGAAAATCCACGCGAAGGTGGATGGCGAGACGGGCCTTGTGAAAGCGTTCACCGTGATACCGCAGCCCCTAGCGGTCGCTATAGCCGAAAAGGAGATCTCCTGCGTGGTCGTCGAGTCGGGTCACGGGAACACCCAGATCACGCCGATCCACACGTACCCCATCAGGGAGGCGGTCGTGGCGCTCTACAGGGGTGGGGCTGAGGCCGACGCGATAGCGGCTGAAGTGCTCAAGGACCTCGGGTACGGCGACCTCGCCAGCGATGAGATAGCGGTGAGGAGGTTCAAGGAGGAAGCGGGTCTCATACCCCTCGAGCTGGACGATGCGGTCAGGAGGGCGAGAGAGGACCCGGAGAGGTTCAGGTGCCGAATCAAGCTTTCGGCGCTAACCGAGGTGGACGTGGGAGACAAGGGGTGGTACAGGTTCCTGATCGGCGAGGTCGTCTTCAACCCAGCTCACGAGATTTTCGAAAGCTACAGAAAGAAGGGCGTGCTGAGCATACGGGACGCTAGGCTGGGCGAAGAGACGGTGGAGGGTACGCTCCCCCTCGACGAAGCGCTGCTCCGCTCCATCAGGAAGACCCCCACCGCCCTCCACGACACGCTGCTCAGCAGGATAATACTGAGCGGAGGCAACTTCCAGTGGAAGGCGCCCGAGAACCTCAAGGACGTAGCCGTTAACGCGCCGGGGAAGGTTAAGCACCTCCTGAGCAAGCGGTTGGGGGGCAGCGTGAACGTGGAAGTCCGGCTAACGCAGGACCCGCAGTTCTCCGTGTGGAAGGGCTGCGTTGTCTGGAGCCTCGCTCTTCCGGAAAACTACCTCTGGAACGAGAAGAGGGGGGAGGGATGGTTCAAGAGGGGGGTGCATTACTGACGGCGGACCGAGCAGTGGATGCGGTGAAGCGCCTTTTCGCTCAGCTAGGCTACGCGGAGGCTGAGCCGCCTGAGGGCGTCGACCTGGCGTTCAGGAAAGGTGACCGCGTCGTTGGAGTTAAACTCGTGAAGTTCTCGAGAAGCGTGGCGAGGGATAGGAGGGTCATCCGAAGCGAGATTTACCGGTTGCTCAGAGAGAAGCCATGCGACGAAGTGTACATAGCCGTGGAGGGGGTTAGCTTCGGGAGGCTGCCTCCCCCCTACGAGTTTAGGGAGAGCGGAATAGGGTTAGTGGAGGTTGAAGGCGCGTCGGCGCGCGTCGCGATACCCGCCGCGCCGCTCCGCGAAAGGCCTGCTGAACAGGCGCTCGAGCGGCCCAGCCCCGGTGCCGCCGCGGCGGGCGACGCGGCCCGCTTAGCGGAGATCGTCAGGGAGCTCAGGGCGCTGCTTGAGGAGCTGAAGAAGAGCGAGGTAGGTGGCAAGGCCTCGGAAAGCTTGAGCGCGCCGGTTAGAATCGAAACCGCCGAGCGAGCGGAAGGCGGGACCGGCAGGGCCGGGGAGGAGCTTGAGCGCCTCCTCGCGGCCGACTTCATAAAGGACAACCCGTGGCTCAGCATTTTGAGGGAGAGGAGAGAGGGAAGCTGATAGGGCGCGGGTGCGTGCGATGGCGGTCTCCGCTAGGAATGCGTTCTTCGAAGAGCTCTTGGATCTATTGAGGGAGCTGCTGAAGGGCAACCCCGAAGCGCTAAAGCTCGCGGAGAGGCTCCTCCAAGCTTACGGGGAGCGGGGTGTAAGGGGTTTGAGGGAGGAGCTGCGCGCGCTGACCGAGGAGGCGACGGGGCATGGCTCTAAGGATCAAGAGGATTGAGGTCGAGGGATTTAGAGCGTTCCGGAGCAAGCTGACGGTGGAGCTGGGAGAACGCTTCACGGTAATCTACGGTCCCCCAGGCTCCGGTAAAACCTCGATAGTGAGGGCTCTCGAGTTCGCGCTCTTCGGCGAGACGAGGGAGGTGGCTTCGCGCCTCATGAGGAGAGAGGACCTCGTGAACGACTTTTGCGATAAGGCCAGGGTCGCGGTCGTCCTCGCGGGAGGGGAGGGGGAGATACTGGTCGAGAGGGTTTTAGCGAGAAGCGGGGCGAGCAGGCTCAGGGTGGTGGAGGGTTCCAACGAGTTCTACGACGAGATCGGGGAACATCACTTGCGTTCTAAGCTGGCGCTGACGCTGGGCGACTTCGCGTGGGAGATCGCTGTCGGGCACCAGGAGCTGCAAGCGCTCGTCCACTCCTCTCCCAGCGTGAGGAACCGGGTCCTCGACGAGCTGCTCGGGTTGGCGGACATTAGGAAGCTTTACAGGGAGCTGAGCGGGAAGGAGCTGAAAGGGTACCTGAAAGCGCTGCGCGACGAGCTCGCGAAGTTGGGGGGAGAGAGCCTGCTGGGCAAGTACGAGGAGCTTAAGGCGAAGTACAGGAGCGTGGTCTCCGAGAGAGACGCCCTCGCGCGCGAGCTCGAGAAGCTCGAGGCGAGGAGGAGGCTTCTTCGCGAGGAGTACGAGGCGTTGAGAGCTCGAGCAACCGAGGTAGACCAGCTGGTAGAGGAGAGGGGTAAGCTGAGGGCTTTGCTGGAAAGCCTGGGGGACGAGAAGCTGGCTAAAATGCCAGCGGTGGATGAGAGCTACGTCAGGGAGTACGCTGAGAGGTTCAAAGGAGAGCTGGCGGAGACCTTGGAGCTGTTCTACATGGGAGAGGAGGCTGAGGGGGTGAGGAGGGTGGACGCATCGAACCTCGCCTCTCTTCTCGAGGTTTCGAGGAGCGCAATGGATAAGATGAGGAGCTACATGGTTAGAATGGAGTACGAGCTAAAGGATATTCAGAATGAAATAAGAAGATTAGAAGATTATATAAACGATTTGGAAGATGAGATGGCGGAGATCGAAGCCAGGATCGGCGAGCTGGAGCACTCCCGGTCGGAGTACGACGCGCTAGTAACCAGGCACGGGGATCCGGTGAGCGTGGCGAAGAAAATAGCTCAGCTGGAGGTCGACGCAAAGGCGTTGCAGACGGAGGAGGGAAGGCTGCGCTGCGCGCGGGAGCTTCAGGAGGACGTGCTCCGCCAGCTCAGAGAGCGGGGCGCCGCCACGTGCCCCGTGTGCGGGAGCAGCATCACCGACGCGGCGGCGCTACCGAGGGTTGAGCCGCCGGAGGCCCTCAAGCTGAAGCGGGAGAGGATCGAGCGGATGCTCCAGGATCTCCGGGAGGTGGAGCGCAAGCTCAGGAAGCTGGAGCCGGAGCTCAGGCTGCTCGACGATTACGAGAGCAGACGGGAGAGTCTCTCCAAAGCTCTCGACGAGCGGCTGGAGGAGCTCCAGGAACTTAGAGCGAGCGCCGAGGAGCTGGAGGAACGGCTCAGGGAGGCGAGGCGGCGCATGGCCGAGCTCGCGAGAGCCTACGAGCAGCTCGACAGCTACTACAAGAGGCTGCGCTACGCCGAGCTCCAGGAGAAGCTCAAAGAGCTGGAAGAGGAGATAAGGAGGCGCGGCTACGACGAAAATAGGCTGAATCAGCTAACTAGAGAGTTGAAGGAAGTGGAGAATAGGATCTCGGCGCTAAAGGCGAGGCTGGACATGCTGGAGGCTTCGGAGAGGCAAATCGCCGGTGAGCTGAGCGCGCTGGAAGCAGCTGTGAACGGCCTGAAGGACCTGAAGAAAAGGGAGGAGAGGGTCGCGGGCCTCTACAGCAACCTTATGGCGGTCCGGAGCGCGCTGGTAGAAGCTCACGTCAAGCTGCGGCAGAAGCTCGTGGAACGCCTCTCCGAGATCGCTTCGGGGATTTTCGCGGAGCTGGAGAGGAGCAGCGAGTACGACGCCGTGCAGGTTCAAGTTCAAAGCGCAGGGCCCCGCGGGAGGCGCGGTCACTACGTCTTCCGCGTCCGGAGGAAGCTCGACGGCAGCTACGTTCCAGCCCTCACTCGGATGAGCGACGGGCAGCGGGGCCTGCTGGCCCTGTCCCTTCTGCTCGCGCTCAGGCAGCTAAAGCCCAGGAGCTTCGCGGTTCTAATCCTCGACGACCCTGTACCCAACGTTGACGAGGACACGAAAGTGGCTATAGCGAAGCTTTTAGCGGAGAAGATGCCCGCCGGCCTCCAGGTGATTTTCACCACCCAGAGCAGGCGGGTCGCCGAGGAATTGAGCCCAACAGCGAAAGTTATCGCCGCAGGCGCCGCGAAGTCTTAAAAACCCCCGCCCGAGAGCCCGCGGGGGTTTGCATGGTTAAGGTTTACGTGTGCAATTTCTGCGGCAGGGAGATTCAGCCCGGCACCGGCGTGTGGTACGTGAGGAACGATGGGACGATACTGAGGTTCTGCTCGAGCAAGTGTTTCAAAAACGCGTTGAAGTTAGGCCGCGATCCCACCAAGCTCAAGTGGACAAACCTGTATGGCAAGAAGGGCGCAGCCCGAATCCTAGCCTCAAGAGGAAGGTGAGCACGCACCATCCAACATACTCCGTTTTGCCTGCTGGGCCGCCGCCCTCCTCGTTGGCAGGGATTCCCCGCTTGCTTTCGGCATGTAGCTGAGGGCTTTTACTCACGCTAGCGCCCTGCCTCTCCCTTGCTAAGATGTTTTTACGGCCGTGCTCAAGTCGTCGCGCGTTGCATGGTTGGAGAGGCACCTTAGCTGCCCCCAGGATCTCTCGCATCCTCGTACCAGTGCCTCGCGCGCTGGTGGAAGCTGAAAACGAACTTTCAAATATGGAATTTAAAAGAAAAGATGGAAAGAGCTGAGATCGCAGAGAACTTGCTGGATTCGCGCTCTTCAGTCGAAGATTCACATAGAGAGTTTAAAGCTAAAGCTTATTCAGTATCTCCTCGAAGTCCTCCCGGCTGAGTCTCCACCCCATAGCTCCCGCGTTCTCTTCTACATGCTCGATCCTCGAGGCCTTCGGAATGGGGACGACAGGCTCGATGCAGATAAGCCAGTTCAAAGCGACTTGAATAGGGGTTTTACCGTACTTTTCCCCAATCCTCCTGAGCAGGTCGTTTCCGGCTAAAACCCCCTTCTCGATGGGAGTGTAGGCCATGTACATCATACCTTCCCTCTGAGCGTACAGTATCACATCGTAGTAATCCTTCTTGTATAGTGGGCTGAACCTGTTTTGAACGGCCGCTATATCGTTGTTTTTCAAACAGGCTCTCGCTTCCTCGATGCCCTTCACACCGAAGTTGCTCAGGCCTATGTGCCTGATTAATCCCATCTCGACGAGCTTTTCCATCGCCCTCATCGTTTCGCAGATAGGCACCTCGGAGGACGGCCAGTGCAGAAGGTACAGGTCGATGTAGGTCCCCAACCTTCGCGAGCTCGCAGCTGCGGCCTTCAAAACGTCATCGTAGCGCGCGTGACTGGGCCAAACCTTCGTAACTATAAACAGCTCGTCCCTATCGAAGCCCTTAATCGCTTTGCCCACCAGCTCCTCAGCCCTACCGCCAGCGTACATCTCTGCGGTATCGATCACGGTCATTCCCAGCTCAATCCCCCTCCTCAACGCGGCGATCGAAGCTTGATCCGCGCTGCTGTCAAACCCCATACCCCAGGTTCCCATCCCAAGGCTCGAAACGCTTCGCCCAAGCCTCTTGAAAAACTTGGTATCTCTCACAATACTAGACAGCGGCATACAATATAAAAAACTTTCGATATGCGACCTGCACCAAGGTTGGAAAGTATAGGGGTCTCAAGGGCGCGGCACGCTACCACCTATACCCGTTTAAAATTGCTCGATAACCGGGCGAGCTGCTCCAGCTTCGCTAATACCTTGCCGGCGTTTTTGTCCAGTTTGAACTAGCCAACCAGCGGCGCTGAACTAGTGCGATCTCGGTGCAAACGGCAGCTTGCTAAGGAGAAATAGGAAAGTAAGAAGCATGGAGTTAAGCTTCAACGGGTTCTCAAAAATATTAAGCGGACAGTGATTACCTAGATGTAACGTAGCGCGAGAAAAATGAAGTTGAAAGATGCAAGAGCGAGCGCTCCGACCGGCGCGGTGGCGCCCCGGCCGGGATTTGAACCCGGGTTCTCCGGCTCGACAGGCCGGCAATCTATCCGCCATTGGTCAAGGCGGTTACTAGGCCAGACTATACGACCGGGGCTGTAACGCTAGCGGAACCAGGGGGTTTAAAGGTTTTTGCTAGGGGGTGGGCAGGCTTCCCGCAAGATCAAGCAGTTTTTCGTGCACAGGTCCCTTTTCGGTTGCATTTTCCTCTTTTCCGTAGAGCTCCCTTGAAATGCCCCGCCGCTTTGAAGGAACACTCGGCGGGCTTCGGTACTTCGTCGCCTCTCAAGCGGCGACCTTACGTATTTTGCTGCCTGCGAACGCTAGCCTGCGCTGGGAGCGCGGCGAGCACTTGCACGAGCTCTCTAGCTTCCCTGCTCTTCGTCACGGCGCGCACTGCAAGCAGGATACAGCGCGCGGCGCGCGCCATCCAGGTTACCCGCCTTTAAGCGGGGTTATGGTTTCTCTTCTTTTCGTTGGCCGCGATGACTCCGCTCGCTGTCGGTATGAAGCTTCGTACTCTCACTCGCGCCGGCACTTTCCCTCCGCCTCTCGCTAGGATGTTCATCGCCGCGTTCACGTCGCTGTGCATCGCGTGCCCGTAGGGGCACCTGACCAACCCTCTAGGCTTCCTAACCACCTCGCAGCCGTGCCTCGCGCAAACCTTCGATGTGCCGTCCTCTGGGATTTTGAAAACCGGTATGCCGCGGTTCTCCGCTGTAACAGCTATGCGCCGCTCCAGCTTCCGGTAGCTCCACAAGTTCGTGTTCCCTTTACCGGGCTTGTCTCGCGCTATGCCGCGCGGGTAGCCGAGGAGCAGCGCGCCCACGTTGAGCTCCAAGCACATCTTGACCAAGTGCGCCGCCGCGTTGGCGAAGACCTGATCCCTCCGCCGCTTCCTCCTCTCGTAGAAGCGCCTCCGAACCTCCTTCAACACGCACCTGTCCGCCTCCTCGAGCTTGGGATCAGACAGCATCCTATCGACTTCGGCGATTTTCCGCTCGAAGTAGAAGTAGTCGCTCTTCAAAGGCCCACCACGGTAAAGCAGCGCGACGCCCTCGCCGCTTTCATTCACAGGCTCCGTGACGAGCGCGATCAAGCGCTCCCTGCCAAGGTCGATGCCGGCCTTCAAGCCGCCGCCGAGCCTCCCCTCCAGCGTAACCTCCACGCTGATTCGGGCGTACCAGCGCTTCTTCGCGGGATCGTAGGTGATGATCAAGCGGCCCTGCTTAGCGCCCGGCTTGGTGAGCCAGCGGGGCTTCCCCTTGAACGGTATGCTCACGTTCCAGTAGCCGAGGCGAATCACCTTCCTTTCCAAATCGACGCGGTAGTTGTCGTACCTCACCACGACGATCGGCACGCGCTGCCCGTCCCTATCCTTCCTGTAGCCCGGCGGGCGCACCTTCTGCCAAGGCTCCAGCCTACCCTCCTTAGCCGCCTTCAAAAGACCAACGAAGCTCCTCCACTGCTCCCCGATCAGCCGGCAGGCTTCAGCGAAGTTCTTCGAGCCCAGAAGCTTGTAGATCTCGAAGTAATCAGTGAAGCGGCGGCTCCAAGCGCTCATCCAGCTACAGTCGATCTTCCCCGCCTCGAAGAACTGGCGCCTGCGGCGGTAGCTCTCCATGTTGATCAGCTTGGCTGTCGCGTCTCCCACGCGCCGCAGGAAATCATCCAGCTCGGGCGTGGTGAGCAGGCGGAGCGTGTCCGTCCGCTGCACCAGCACCTTCTGCACCGCTCGGGCCCCACTCCCCCCGCTGGTGCGGGGGTCACCAAATTGCTCCAAGAGGAGCCGGGCCCAAGCGTTCAACGGGACGAGACCCTCCGCAACACGCTCTTGCACCGCGCGCTCCAAGGCGCGGCTCACGAGTTTCCAGGCGAAACCAAGGTTTATAAAGCTTTCCCAGAGTAGACCGAAAGTAAAATTTTCTAATCGAAAAGTTAAAGAAAAGAATAGAGAATACTCTGGCAGCTATAGAGAAGGCGCCGCTAGGCGGGCGAAAGCGCGCGGACAAAACGGTTTTGTCCCGAGCGCCGGAAAAAATTAAAGAGAATATCGGGTTTAGGGGTCTAGCACGCCCGGTGCAGGGTAGCGCGCGCTGGCGCGTATTTCCGATTCTCAGGCGCGTAGAGCGATACGGGGTACTTCAGAGCGCGCTCTCTCCTCCGCATAGGCGCGTCATTCCACTTTTCGGTCTAGCGCGCGCTATGCTGTACTGTCCTCTATGTCCAGGGTTATCGTCGCGAGTTCTTCAGCCAGTGTGGCACCGTAATCCTCGAGGAGGATGACTGCTGCTGCTTTGGGGGGTATGACGCCGCGCTCGGTGATGATCGCGTCGATGTAGTCGGGCGGCGTCACGTCGAACGCGGGGTTGCGGACTTTGAGGTTGGGGTGGCGGGTTAAGAGGTCGGTGGGGACGACCTCCTCGGGCGCTCTCTCTTCGATCGTCACCAGCTCGCCGAGGATCGTGGCGGGGCTGAACTTGTAGGTTTCCGTCGCCACGTAGAACCTGACGCGCGCTTCGTGGGCTGCGAGGGCGATGAGCGAGGTGCCCACCTTGTTGATCACCGCCCCGTTCGCCGCCACGGTGTCGGCGCCCACCACGACCTTGTCAACTTCCCTCATCACGAACCTGACGGCCGAATCGGGTATAAGCGTCACCGGCACCCCGCTCCCCGCCAGCTCGCGGTACGTAAGGAGGCCTTGGAACTTCGGCCGGGTCTCGGTCGCGTAGACCCTGATCCTCTTCCCGGAGCTGTGGGCGGTCTTCAGCACAGCTAAGGCGGCAGAGCTGTTGCAGTGAGTCAGCACGGTGTCGCCGTCCTCGATGAGCTTAGACCCGATCTCCCCGATGACCCTGACGGCGTTCAAAGAGGATTGTATGAAGGAGTCCGCCGCGTCTACGGCCGCGGCTACCGCCTCCTCGAGGCTTTGCGCGCGCTCGACCCTGTTCAGCACGTACCTCAGGGCGTTGTGGAGGGAGACTGCCGTCGGCCTAGTAGAGCCGAGCACGTGGGCCGCCTCCCGCATGTAAGCCTTGAACTCGCCGAGCTCGCCGCCGGGGTACTTCAGGGCGGCGATCTTCATCGCGTAAGCGGCCGTCCGCGCGATCCTGCCCGCGCCGCGGACCCTCATGGTTTTTATCAGGTCGGCGATCCTGTAGACCTCAGCTGGCACGCGCACGCTCGACCACCTCCACGAGCCTCCTAGCGCAGGATACCGCGTCCGGTGCGGACGGCCAGCCGTAAACCTCCTTGACCAGCAGCAGCGCCGCCTCTGGCGCGACCACGCCCTTCTCGGTCACTATCGCGTCGATGTACCTGGGCGGGGTTACGTCGAAGAGCGGGCACTTGGCGGTCACCCCTTTCGCGCGCTCCAGGCCCGGGAGAAGCGCGGTCCCCTCGACGACGGGTAGCTTAACGAGCTCCCCGAACACGGTCTCTGTGCTGAACTTGTGGGTTGTGGCGATGACGAACGTCCTGACGCGCGCTTCGTGGGCTGCGAGGGCGATGAGCGAGGTGCCCACCTTGTTGATCACCGCCCCGTTCGCCGCGATCGCCTCCGCCCCAACCACCACCGCGTCGACGTCCTTCATGAAGAACCTGACGGCGGAGTCCACGACGAGTTCGGTCTCAAAACCCATGTCGCTGATCTCCTCCGCCATCGCGACCCCCTCGCCCCCCGGTCTCGACTCCGCGACGATCGCTCGAACGCGCTTGCCTTCGCTCTTCAACCTGCTGAACAGCGCCTTCACCGACTTGCTGTAGGAGCAGGTCATGAGCGTGCTCCCGTCCCGCACCCGCCTCGCGCCCAGCGCCGCCGCGACCGCGATGGAGCTCTCGAGCTCCCGCTTCAAGGCCGAGGACTCGGCCGCGAGCGCCTCCGCCACCCTTTCCCTGGGCTCGCCGGCCTTTACAAGGGTCTCAGCCTTCTCCACCAGCCGCCTCGCGACGTTGAGCGAGATCACGGAGGTCGGCCTAGCCCGAGCCAGGCCTTCGACAAGCGCTAGAACGGAGCGCGCGGCCTCCAGCAGGTCTTCCGCCTCGCTAAAGCACTTAACTACGGCGTCCGCGACGGCAAGCGCGACGTCCGTAGAGCTGTAGATCTTAAAGCCCCCCACGCTGCTAAGAAGCTCCTCCAGCACCCCCGGCATCCAGCTTTCCTGCTTCAAGCTGGGGATTTTTAAGCGTTGCCCAGCGACCTCACGGTTTCCGCGCGAAGACCAGGTAGCCGGTGTGCCCCACCATCCTCATTTCGGGGCGCGTTTCGCCGCGCGACACCTTGTACTTCCTGAGGAGCAGCTCCTCAGCCTCTACCATCACGAAGCCCGCCCCCCGCGCGCTCTCAACGACTTTTTCCAGCTGGTTCACTGTGGGGACGAAGCACGCTAGGACGCCCCCGCTGCGCAGCGAAGCGTGCGCGTGCCCCACAACCTCCCACGGATCCGCCAAGTCCAGCACCACCGCGTCGACTTCGCGCTCGTCGATCCCCTCGCGCACGTCCTTGTTCTTGAAGACCACGAAGCTGTCTACGCCGAGCGCCGCGACATTCGCTTTTGCGAGCTCGAGGAACTCGCTCCTGACCTCGTACGTGTAGACCGTGCCCGTCGGCCTGACCGCGTAGGCTAAGATTGCCGTGAGAAAGCCGGAGCCGGTCCCAGCCTCTACGACGCGTGAGCCGGGTCCGATCCCAGCCTTCAGGATTATGAGCGCGGCGTCCTTGGGGTAGATGACCTGCGTGCGCCGCTTGAACGCGTTGTATACAATGTCGCAGAGGGTCGGCTTCACAATCCTGCACTCAACCCCGATGTGCGTCTTCAGCGATTCGCCGTAAGCCCTGCCGATAATCTCGTCCGCCGAGATGACGCCCTCGTTGAAGCTGTACCTGGCGCCTCTGCGTGCCCTTACCACGTACCAGCGCCTATCGTTGAAGTACAGGAGCACGAAATCGCCCTCCTGCACCAGCAAACCGGCGCACCGGAGCCTTGACCGCATTGCAGCTTTTTAGCTTTCACGGAAAGCTGCGCGCCACAGCAGGCGCGCTTGTACCGGTGCCTTTATAAAAGGTTCCGCAACCCCCTTCCTGCAAAATGGGCGATGACTGGTGAGCGACATGTCGAGCGAGAAGCCGTTTTACGTAAGGTTTGTAGTGCCGCCCGAGCTAGCCGAGAAAGCCTACGAAGCCATAAGTAGGGCTAGGGAAACGGGAAAGATAAAGAAGGGCACGAACGAGACTACGAAAGCGGTGGAGAGGGGTTTAGCGAAGCTCGTGCTAATAGCCGAAGACGTAGACCCCCCCGAGATAGTCGCGCACCTACCGCCCCTCTGCGAGGAGAAAGGGGTGCCCTACGTCTACGTGCCCTCGAAAGCGCAGCTCGGCAAAGCCTGCGGGTTAGAAGTCGCTGCGGCATCGGCCTGCATAATAGAGCCAGACGACGCCGCCGCTTTAGTCGAGGAAATAGTGAAGCAAGTTAACGAAATCAAAGCTAAAGCCGGAATAAGCAAGTGAAAAGATTAATTTAAAAGCATTTTATCCTTATTTTATTTTACTTTTCGCGCGGCCTCTCCTAGAGCGGCCCCTGGCGGGCGTAAGTTTGAATAGGCGGTGCGCGACCCCCTCCGCGTGAGCTCAAAACAGAAGTGGAGCGAGCCCGCCGACAAGTGGAGCGACGCGACGCCAGCTGAAGTCATCCAGATAGTCGGTAGAACGGGTGTCGCGGGGGAGGTGATACAGGTGAGAGTCAGAGTTCTCGAGGGGCCTGACAAAGGCAGGATACTGACGAGGAACGTGAAAGGGCCTGTTAGGTTAGGCGACATCCTCATGTTGAGGGAAACGGAGCGCGAGGCGAGGAAGATAACCACAAAATAGCCGCCCTCCCGCAAGGTTAAGTGGAGCCAGTTAGAACCAAGGGTCGAAACCCGGCATCTAGCTCTGGCGCGGAGCTGCGCGGAAACGATGGGGACAAAGCGTTTTAAAAGGTGCCACAGGGTCGTTCAGCGGGTGCTTCGGCAACGCTGCGCTAGTGGTTGCTGGGGCGCCGTAGGACCTCCGTATTGCTGGGGGAAAACTTTCGTCGTACTATCTGAGTAAAGGTTTTCTCCACTACTAAGGAGCTTACCGCGGCATATAGTGATGGTTGCATGCGAGCTGGCGAGGACGATCCTACCGCTAAGCACGCTAATCCCAGTAGTGGTGCTGCAGGATGTGAAAACCTCGATGAAGGGTCCCTCGGGAGAGCTCGTGCTGAGGAAGGGCGCTAAGCTCGAGCTCCCCCTCGGTGTGGCGCTCCCCCTCATCGAGCGAGGGGTCGTCAAGGTGGATCAGGAGAGTTTACCGCCTCTACGCGAGATGAGCAAGATACGCTGGGTGGAGAGCAGGGATCCCAATACCGTTCAAAAGCTCGACGAGGATTTCTACGTGAAAGCTCGCCTGCTCATAATGCTCATGGAGTCTGAGGGTAAGGATCAGAGGGCCGTCGAGTCGGCGAAGGCCATGCTCCTCGACATCGTGAGGCTCCGCCTCCAGAAGATCCTGAAAGCGGTAACGGCGAACCCGGAGATGAACAGGGATTTCGCCGAGAAGTTAACGATCGAGGAGCGCGCGCTGTACGCCACCCTGTGCAGGAGCGTCAAGATGTGGTATTCGTCCATGGTGGAGTTCGTGGAAAGGGGTGATCCGCTTGGCGGAGAGCGTCGAGGTGGTTGAAGCTGTCAATATATCGGATAAGTTCGCCGACTTCTTCAGATCTTTCAAGGACGATAAAGGAGAGTACAAGTATAGGCAGCGCATAGCGAGAATGGCGCTTGAAGGCAGCATTTCGCTCATCGTGGATTTCGATGATCTAGTAATTTTCGATGAAGCTTTAGCAGAAAAAGTCATAGAAGAACCGATTATAACCCTGAAGGCGGCATCCGAAGCTTTGAGAGAAGTAATGAAAATAGAGAATACAGAATACGCTTCAAAGATTCCCGAGTTCTTCGTTAGGGTACGAAAACTTCCTGAAAGCTTGAAGGTGCCGGTGAGGAGGATAAGAGCTGTCCACTTGGGCAGGCTGATAGCTGTCGAGGGCATCGTCACTAAGATCTCGCCGGTGAAGCAGCTGCTGAAGGAGGCGGTTTTCAGGTGCAAGGAGTGCGGGGAGGAGGTCGTTGTGCCCCAAAAGGGGGAGGGCCTCGAAAAACCGGCCACTTGCCCCGCGTGCGGGAACGAGGGGGGCAAAAAGAAGAAGAGCGATTTCGAGCTGGTACTGGAGAAGTCGAAGTTTGTTGATTGGCAGAAGTTCGTGCTGCAGGAGAGGCCGGAGGAGCTGCCTTCGGGCCAGCTTCCTCGCTCCATCGAGGTTGTAGCCACCCACGATCTGGTAGACGTCGTCCGCCCCGGCGATAGAGCGATCGTAACCGGCGTCCTAGCGGTTACGCCGGAGAAGGCCGTGAAAGGCCAGCCGCCCGTCTTCCAGGTGTACCTGGAGGCCAACAACGTAGAGGTTACGTCGAAGGAGCTCCTCGACGTGGAGATAACGCCCGAGGATGAGAAAAGGATCCTGGAGTTTTCGAGGAGGCCCGACGCGAGGGAGCTCATCGTGAATTCCATCGCACCCTCGATATACGGCTACAAGGAGATCAAGAAGGCGATCGCCCTCCTGCTCTTCGGGGGTGTGCCGAAGGTGCACCCCGACGGCGTGCGCGTGCGCGGCGACATCCACATACTCCTCATCGGCGACCCCGGCACGGCGAAGTCGCAGCTGCTCAGGTACGTCGCCGCCGTGGCCCCCAGGGGCGTGTACACCAGCGGTAAGGGCAGCACGGCCGCTGGGCTGACGGCGGCGGTCGTCCGCGAGAAATCCAGCGGGGATTTCTTCCTAGAGGCCGGCGCGCTGGTTCTGGCCGATGGAGGGGTCGCGTGCCTGCACCCGGCCTCGCTCGTGAGCACGGGGGAGGGAGAGGTGGAGATAGAGAAGCTATTCAGGTTGGAAACCTCCTTCAGGGCGGTCTCGAAAGGCGAGCCCGTCGAGGTGAGCTTGCTGAGGGGGGTTGAGGTCGTCAGCTTGGAGGGTGGGGCGCTGAAGCCGGCGAGGGCTGTGGTCGCGAGGAGGAAGTGGTGGGAGGGGCCCATCCTGGAGCTTCGCTTCGAGAACGGGCGGTCCCTCGCGGTGACGCCAGACCACCTCCTTCTCGATGCGGACGGGGTAAAGTGGGTGGAAGCCGGGGAGCTCTCCGCCGGGAGAACCGTCGTGGCGGGCGGCGAAGGCCGGCCGGTCAAGCTGAGGATCGCCTCCGTGCGGGAGGAGAGGTACGAGGGTTACGTGTACGACCTCTACGTGCCGGGCGCGCACAACTTCGTGGCGGAGGGCGTTGTGGTCCACAACTGCATCGACGAGTTCGACAAGATGGATCCGAAGGATAGGGTCAGCATACACGAGGCCATGGAGCAGCAGACCGTCTCCATAGCGAAGGCCGGTATCGTGGCCACGCTCAACGCACGCGCCTCCGTGCTCGCCGCCGCGAACCCGGCGTTTGGGCGCTACTTGCACAACAGACCAGTCACCGAGAACATCGACTTACCGCCCACGATACTATCGCGGTTCGACCTCATTTTCGTCGTGACCGACGTCCCCAACCCGGAGAGGGATAGGGCCCTAGCCGAGTACGTGGTCGACTTCCACCGCCAGCGCTACCCGGAATCCCTCGAGCACGTGATGCCGCGCGAGCTGCTCAAGAAGTACATCGCGTACGCGAGGAAGTACTGCCGGCCGAAGCTGTCGGAGGAGGCGAAGAACAAGCTTGTCAACTTCTACGTGGAGATGAGGTCGAAGAGCCAGGGCGCGGACTCCCCCATAGCGATAACGCCCAGGCAGCTCGAGGCTCTCATCAGGCTGGCGGAAGCTCACGCGAAGATGGCCCTCAGCGACGTCGTTACCGCGGAGGACGCCGAAGCCGCGATCGAGCTGATGATGCACTTCCTGAAAAGCGTCGGCTACGACGTCGAGACGAAGAGCATCGACATCGACATCGTCATGACCGGGCAATCCAAGTCGCAGAGGGACAAGGTCTTGATGGTCATCGAGCTGCTAAAGAAGATGATCGAGGAGAGCGGCGGCGAAGCCGTAAAGCGCGAGGACTTCATCGCGAAAGCGGCGGAGAAAGGCCTCGACGAGAGCTTCGTCAGGAAGGTGCTAGATCGCCTCTACGACAGCGGAGAGATTATAGAGCCGAAACCGGGCTACATACTGCTCCTCCGCACGCGGTAGCCAAGCATGAAGGTCGAGGATCTCGCGCTGCCCGAGAGCGTCAAGCAGGCGCTGCTCAAGCGGGGCATCCGCGAGCTCTTCCCACCGCAGGAGATGGCGGTACGCGCGGGCCTCCTCGACGGCGTTAACCTGGTCGTGATGGCGCCGACGGCATCGGGGAAGACGCTGATAGCCGTGCTGGCGGCCGCCGCCCAGCTGGCTCGCAGGGGGGGCAAGGTCCTCTACCTAACCCCCCTGCGCTCGCTCGCATCGGAGAAGTTCGAAGAGCTATCAGACTTGTTCGGCGAGCTAGGGTACAAGGTGGCGCTGAGCGTGGGCGACTACGATTCGAGCGACGAATGGCTGGAGAGGTACGACTTGATCGTGACGACGAACGAGAAGGCTGACAGCCTGATCAGGCACGGGGCGAGCTGGCTGCCCCAGGTATCGCTCGTCGTGGCCGACGAGATACACATGGTGGGCGAAGCGAGTAGGGGCCCGACGCTGGAGCTACTGCTCTCCCGCTTGAGGAGGTTGCTGCCAGAGGCACAGGTTCTGGGCTTGAGCGCGACGATCAGCAACCTGGAGGAGATCGCCGGGTGGCTTGACGCGAAGCCCGTTGCGTGCAACTGGCGGCCGGTCACGCTGAAGGAGGGCGTGTACTACGACGGCGTCATCGAGTTTGCCGACGGCACGAGCAGGGAGGTCGAAAGGAGGCACGACGACGCGCTGCTGGATCTGGTCGACGATACGTTGAGCGAGGGGGGCCAAGTCCTAGTCTTCACCTTTAGGAGGAGGTCGGCGATCGCGGTTGCGACGCGGCTCGCGGCTTTGACCGAGCGAGCTTTGGGTCGAAACGAGCGTGCTAGGCTGAAGGCGGTGTGCGACCAGCTGCTATCGCGAGAGAGGAACGTGGTAAGCGAGAAGCTCGCGGCGTTGCTGTCGAAGGGTGCGGCCTTCCATCACGCGGGTTTGAGCAACTTCGCTAGGAAGCTCGTTGAGGACGCCTTCAGGGGGAACGCGGTCAAGGTGGTGGTGGCCACCCCCACATTAGCAGCGGGGGTCAACCTCCCAGCCAGGAGGGTGGTGATCGCTGACAGGCACAAGTACAACGTAGAGCTAGGCGTGCACGAAGAAATCAGCGTGATGGAGTACAAGCAGATGGCCGGTAGAGCTGGGAGGCCGAAGTACGATAAGGTGGGCGAGGCGGTTCTCGTGGCTAGGACCTTGGACGAGGCCGAGTACTTGATGGAGGAGTACGTGAAGGCTTCCCCTGAGCGGATAGCGTCAAAGCTCTCATCCGAGAGGGCTTTGAGGAGCCAGCTTCTAGCGGAGATCGCCAGCGGGCTCTCGAGCACGCTGAACGAGCTTCAGGAGACCTTGAGCCGCTCGCTTTACGCGAGGCAGTACGACAGCGGCTATCTAGCGAGACTTGCTGAGAACGTTGTGAGGGAGCTGGCGGCTGAGGGCTTCATCGAGGTGAAGGGAGAGCTGCTCAGGGCGACGTCGCTCGGACGCAGAGTCTCCGAGCTGTACTTGGACCCGCGCACGGCGAGCCTAGTAATGAGTACCCTCTCTGCGCAGCGGAGGTTTACGGACCTAACGTACCTGCACATGCTGGCGATGACGCCCGACATGCCGAGGCTCTACCTGCGTAAGGGGGATAGAGAGTGGCTCGACGAGATTGTAGAGAAGCGCGAAGGGGAGCTGGCTGGACCCCCGCCGGAGGACCCCGACGAGTACGAGTTCTACTTAGCGAGCCTTAAGGTGGCGCTCATGCTCCTCGACTGGATCGAAGAAAAGCCGGACGACTACATCTACGAGCGCTACGACGTGGGCCCGGGCGACCTCTACTCCTTCACTCAAACCGCCGAGTGGTTGGTGCACGCTGCCGCCGAGATCTCGAAGCTTCTCGGGTACACGTCCAGGTTCAAGGAGCTGATCGTGCTGAGGGAGAGGGTGAAGCACGGCGTTAGGACCGAGCTCCTCGAGCTGGTGAGCATTAAAGGCATAGGCCGCGTGCGGGCAAGAGCGCTCTTCGCCCACGGCTTCAGGAGCCTAGCCGATATCGCCAAAGCTTCGGAGGGGGAGCTCGCTAGGGTTCCCGGCATAGGCCCCACCCTGGCTAAAAGGCTGAAGGAAGCAGTGAGCAGCGGAGAGCTCAGCGTCGAGCAACCGCTGCCCGTTACCGGGTTGGACGCCTTCTTTTAGCGTAATGCTTGAGCTAAAATTCAATAGACGCCTTTCCCGCTCGGGAAGCCGGTGGGTGGTGGCGTGCCGCTAAAGCTCGTGGACCTGTTCTGCGGCGCTGGGGGCTTCTCCCGGGGGTTCAAAGACGAGGGCTTCAATGTAGTGCTCGGGGTTGACAACATGCCTCAGGTTGCGGAGAGCTTCAGTGCGAACTTCCCAGGGGCGCAGGTTCTAGTCGAGGACGTGCAAGAGCTCCGCAGCGAGGACGTAACGTCCCTCGTTGGCGACGTGGAGGTCGTGATAGGCAGCCCGCCTTGCGAGCCTTTCACGGGTGCGAACCCTCGCAGGAAGCCCGACCCGCTCGATAGGTTGTACGACGATCCGCAGGGGAGGTTGGTGCTCCACTTCATAAGGCTCGTTGGGGACCTAAAGCCGAAGGTTTTCGTGATGGAGAACGTGCCGGCCCTTGCGGAAGGGCCTTTGCGAGAAGCGCTGAGGAGGGAGTTCGCGAGGGTGGGGTACCCGGACGTACACTTCAACCTGCTGCGCGCCGAAGATTACGGGACACCGTCACACAGGCTCAGGCTCTTCATCTCGAACATCAGGATCAAGCCGCCGCCCACCGGCAGGAGGGTTACGGTGATCGAGGCGATCGGCGACCTGCCGCCGCCCAGCTCCCCGCACGACATACCTAACCACGAACCGGTACCGCTATCGCCGAGGAAGCAGAAGAGGATCAGCAAGCTGAGGTGGGGCGAAGCTCTGATACGCTACGCCGGCGCGGAGGGCAAAGTGTACTACAACTACGTGAGGCTCCACCCCTACAGGCTGGCTCCCACCGTCATGGGCTCCTCGAGGTTTGTGCACCCGTTTGAGGACAGGCTGCTTACCGTGCGCGAGCAGGCGAGGCTGATGGGGTTCCCGGACGACCACGTCTTCCGGGGCGGGCGGGACCTGCAGTTCGATCAAGTGGGGGAGGCTGTGCCGCCCCCCCTGGCGCGCGCCATAGCGCGCGAAGTGAGGCGCTGGCTATTTAAAAGCGGCAGCGCTTAGCGCCGCGTGACGGACACCGGGGTGGAGGTTATCCCGCTGCTGCATAACGTGTACTCTCAGCAGCGCGTTGTCGAAGTGGCGAAGGTCGTTTACGGCCTAGGCTTCAAGGTTTTCGTCGTGACAAAAGCCGTTGGGAGCGCCGCCCAAGCTGGAGTCCCAGAGGCTCAGAAGCTTGCGCTCAAGCTCGATCGAGCCTTCATCTACCTGCCCGACCTTCCCGACGCAATCGAGGTTCTGAAACCGGATAAGGTTCTCCTAGTTCTCCCGCGCAAGTACGCGCCCATGCCTGTCTCGGAAGCGGTGAAAGGCGCGTCGGGGAAAGTCATGGTGGTGTTTGGGGGCGCGGAGCCGGGGCTCACGAAAAGGGAGCTCGAGTTGGGGATAGCCGTCCACCCGGACGGGATCGAAGAGGATGTTGGAGCAACGGGTCTTGCCGCGATCTCGCTGTACCTGTTGAGAACGCTCGTTGGCGCCCAGCGTGCGCGCACGGAAGTCGGCTACCGCGCGCCGGGCGCACCCTAGCGGACACGGAGATGATGCTCGGGGAGAGCCTGGGGACCCGGCACCGCGCGCGTTCCGGACCATGGAGGCTGCTCCGTGGGGCTGCCGGAACAACGACGGGTGCGAGAGGGGCAGAAAAGCGCGAGTCTAACCCCCGCTGGCGCGCGCCAGCATCCGGCTGAGCCACTCTTTACACAAGCGCAAGAACTCCTCCCTGCTCACGTTCTCGTTGACGAGCACGTAGTCGGCTAAAGCTATGACCGCCCCGATCCCCATCGCCAGCTCCCGCTTGTCCCTTTCGACGAACTCCTCCCACCCTTTCGGATCGTCCTCCCTGCGCCGCGCGCTCAGCCTGCTGAACCTCGTCCGGGGGGAGCTGTGGATCGCGACCACGACTACCTTCTCGAACGCTTTCCTGAAAAACTCCACCTCCTCCAGGCTCCTAACCCCCTCTATGACGACTACGGGTGCTGGAGGGGTGCGCTCGAGGGTTAGCTCAGCCACGGCGTGCGCCCCCCTCTCCTCCCGCAAAGCCCTCGCGAGCTGAGCCATAGCTTTCGCGTCCTGGCCCAACCCCCTCTTCGCCGCCTCGAGTCTCACCACGTCGCCCATCGACACTACCGGCACGCCCAGCTCCCTAGCCGCCTCGGAGAACACCGACTTACCGCTACCGGGCATACCGGTAACCAGTACAGCGATCGCGCGGCGCACCGCCTCCCTCCCCGCTGTACCGCAAAAACGTTTCCAGAAGCGCCCAGCCGGTCAGCTCGTTGAAGCGCGCACGCTAGGTTAATTTCCCGGGGCTCCCCCTCCAGCGTGGTAAACGTGAAGGTGGCGGTTGTAGGCGTCGGCAGGTGGGGCTTCAATCACGTTAGGGTGTTAAGCGAAATCAAGAGGATGTACGACGAAGTGAACCTAGAGGAGCTGGTGGTCGTCGACGCCGACAGGGCGAGAGCAAAGTACGTCGCTGAGGTTTTCGGCGCCAAGTGGGTTTCCGACATGGGCGAGCTGCTCAGCGAGCACGTCGACACTGCAATCGTGGCCGTACCCACCGTTCACCACTACAGCGTAACTATGAAGCTCCTGCCTCACATGGATGTTCTGGTGGAGAAGCCGATAGCGGCCAACCTCGAGGAGGCTAGGGCGATGGGTGAGCTCGCCGAGCGCGAGAGCAGGCTGCTGGCTGTGGGGCACATCGAGAGGTTTAACCCTGTCGTGCCGGCGTTGAAGGAAAGGCTGCGAAACGAGCCGGAAAAGGTCGTAGGAATTTCGGCGCAGAGGATCGGTCCAGGGCCCCCGAGCAACTACACGTTAAACTTAGGAGTGGCGCACGACCTGTTGGTGCACGACGTGGACGTTGCGTGCTACTTGCTCGAATCGCTGCCGAACCAGGTGCTCGCGAAAGCCTACTGGAACGAGCACGGGCTTGAAACGGACATCGTGGCTGTTTACGCTTTCGACGAGAAGGAGGTTTTGGGGGAGTTTAGGGCTAGCTGGCGCGCTTCCCCGAACTTAAAGAGGAGGAGCCTATCCGTTCAGTTGGAAAGTAAAACCATAGAGATAGATTATATTTTACAAACGATGACGTTCGAGAAAGGTTTGCTGGAGCATAGATCGAAGGGCGAGTACAGCGAGATAATTTCAGCGTACACTTCGAGGTCCCGCGAGAGCTGGAGCCTCCTCGGCGTCCGCAGGGAGCCCTTGCTGCTCGAAGACCTCCACTTCTTGCGCTGCGTCCAGAGGAAGGAGAAGCCTATCAACAGTTGGGAGGAAGGGTTCAAAGCTCTAAAATGCGTAGTCCACGCGATTGAATCGGCCAAAGCTGGTAGGACCGTGAGCATTGCTTGGGATTAGCTCCGCGCTAGAGGCCCGCGGCGAGGAGGCGAGCCAGCTCCCTCGGCTGGAGGTCGGTGCGGAGACCCTTAGGATCGAAGTGCGTCAGGGAGGCGGTGCGCGCTAGCGATGAAAGCCTCTCTACAAGCTTTGACGGCGAAGGCTCCTCCTTTAGCGTCGCGAGCTTGGCTAAGCTCGCGACGGTGGTGTAAAGCGGCGGTTTCCCCGCTTCAACGGCTATCAGCTTCGCCACTTTAAGCCCATCAGCGCTCATGTAGCCCCGCTCCCTGTAAGCTTCTAGGACAGCTTGCGCGAACTCCCGGTCCCACAGGTCGTCCACCCACAGCGGACCCCCAACCACCACCTCCCCGCCGCAGAGGGGGCACTTAGCCTCCTTAGGAGGCTCCCCCTCAAGAGATCTGTACAAGCAGCGGGGACAGTAAACGACGTAGCCAACTCGAGTTACTGCCCTGTAGGCTTTGCTCTTGCTCCTCTCGACAACTAGCGCCAGCCGCAGCGAGTGGCGGGAGAGGAAGGTGTAAACTGGCCTTGCCGCCAGACCGAGCTTAGCAGCCTCTCTCACGATGAACGCGGCGAGGATTCTGGCGCCAACCTCCTTGGAGAACTCGCTCGCGACGGGTTTCGCGAAGTATTTTCTCAAGCATGATCTAGGCTTAACGCCGAAGAGGGGGGCTAGGTCGGTGGCCGTCACCATGAGCAATCCTCCGTGCTTCAGAGCTAGTAGCGCGGGTTCGACGAAGGGTGCGGGGGTCCCGAAGGGGTCGATGTCCACCACGTCGAACCTCTCCCTCTTCTCTGCGAACTCTGCTAGCAGCGCGCGGGCCTCCCTGTTATGTACGCTGACCCTATCGCCGAGACCGTTGAGCCCAGCGTTCGCCGATGCCAGCTTGTAGGCGAGAGGGTTCCGGTCGTTGAGGACGACCTCCTTCACAGCCGCTACCTCCGCGGCGTAGCGAAGCCCTCGCACGCCTGTAGCGCTTAGCGGTTCGCACACCCTGATCGAGCCGCGCCCAGCAAGCCGAGCGTAAGCCTCCACAATCGCCACGCTAAGGTCGCGGGAAACCCTCATCGCAGGGTTGTAGAAGACCGGCGCCCACGCCGGCTCGGCTCTCTCACCACCGTAGTAGCTTAAATCCGGTATTCGGAGCCTGATTTTGCCTTCTGCGATCTCGATGAGCTTCAGCGCCGGCGCATCCGGAGGCATGGCTGCGCGCGCTCACTGCAAGCCGGCTTGCTGGAACATCTCCCTCAGGTCCACGCTCTCAGGCTGCGAGGGGGCTTTTACCTCCCTCTCCCCCACCACCCTCAACCACTCCCCGTTAACGAAAAGCGCGTAGGATCCGCAAAGCCTAGCCACCTCCATCGTGAATCGCTCTTCCTCGTCGGAGCCGTTCCGCTTAATCAGGACCCTGCACTTTACACCGATGTCGCCCTTCGCAACCGCGTTGAAGGGTGCTCTCTCCATCGCTCTGCTGAGGAACCCCATCTCCTCCAGCCTGCTCAGCAGCCGCTTCAAGAGGGGGTCTTTCACGACGCGGGATGCTTGCGTGTCGCGCGAGTGCGCAGCAACCTGCTCCGCGAAGTGCCTCGCAACGCTGTCGATGTCCATCCTTTCGACGACATCTTCTCCAAATAATTGTACGAGCTTGTAAGCGACCTCCAGCGTAGCGTCTGCCCGCCCAGTCTCGTACTCGTAAACCATACGCCTGGTCACGCCCAACCTGTAGGAGAGGTCGCCCAGCGACATCCCCATGCTCCTCCTCATCCTCCTGATCTTCTCGCCGCGGATCTTGACGTACACGCCGCCCTTGCTAAAGTAGAGGAAGGGGCCGCCTTCTCCTTCGATAATTCGCTCCAAAGTTTCTAAGCTGAGCGAAGGCACGCCCCTAAAAGTGGCGAGAGAATCCTCGGGAACCCCCTCCTCGCACGCTATAAGCGGGGTTACGTCGAGCGAAAGAGCTAGGCGGCGCAGATCATCGGCATACTTTTCAGCTTTATCTCGGCGCGGGTTTTCGACGAACTTTATGGCGATGACGCTATCCCGCCTTCCAGCCAGAAGGTCGAACGAGTACTCTCCGCTCCCGCTGCTGACCACGCTGTACCCTTTCTCCCTCAGCAGGTTTTCCAGCCTCACACCCGCTGAGGGAACTTCTCTTAACACGATTTAAGTTTTTAGCGCGCGTACCGCGCCACGACGAAGGCGTGGGCCACGTCGTAAGGCTCTAGGTGCACGACGTCTATTATTTCGAAACCCCGCTCCTCGAGGTGCGAAATCTCTCTTTTGTAGGTCTCCGAGGGCTCCTTTGTCACGTCGATGCTCATGGCCTTTATCGCCTGGAGTACGTAGCCGCCCCTCTTGAGGTAGAACTCCGCGTTGTCGGCAACGATCTTGCTTTGGAAAGGTTGCGCTATGTCCGCGTACACAACGTCGACCTTCTCCGTAACTATGTGCGCGTACTTGTGCGGGAACCTGGCGTCGGCCAGTATGGGTATCGCGTTTTTCCTGTAAGCTGCCACCTTCTCCACGAACTCTCTCATAACTCTCGGGGCGAACTCGACGCCGTACAGTACGCCGCTCCGCCCTATGATGTCGGACACATGGCTCGGCGTCGTGCCGGCCGCCGCGCCCAAGTATAGTACGCGAGAGCCCTCGCGGATCGGGACCTCTTTGATTCCTTTAAGTATGGCGGCGGCCAACTTGCTCCTGTAGGGGTTCCATACCCTCAGCTCGACCTGCCCGAACCTGACCAGCGGCTCTCCGTACACTCTGATCCCCGGCGCTAAGTTCACCGTGGCTAACCTCCTGCTGCCGTCCTCAAAGGAGACCCAATACACGCCCCCGAACTTCTCGTGGGGCTCGTAGCTCACAGGCGTGGCCATACTTTCCTTCGGAGGTAGAGGGCTTCAGCGCTAATAACGTTTTCGCGCGCAGCGTCCAGCGAGCTGAATACCCTATGAGGAGCCCCTTCGCGGCCTTGCCGGCCCTCTCCGGCCCCTCCCCCTCTCCTTGGGTTGCGGCTCTCTCTTGGGGGGCGGCTTGGCGTACAGCGTTTTGATCTCCTTAATCCTCTCTTCGAGCTGCTCCCTCAGCTCGTCCGCTCTGTACTCGCCGGTGAAAGCGTCTATGCGCGCTGCGATCGCGAGCTTCGCGGCGAGAGCTCTCGCGATCTTCCCCCTCTGCCACTTGGGCGATCTGTGGATCGCGGGGTGCTGGAAGATCACTCCGTGCTTCGGCGGCTTCCCGCCCGTGCGCAAGGCCCTGAACAGCGCTTTCTCGGCGCCGAGCACCTGGATGGTGCTGGCGGGCATCGTTGCCAGCTTCGCGAGCCCCCCTGCCAACGCGATCAATCGGGCGCCCAACAGGGGGCCGACCAGCCCCCTAATGTTCGGGGCTACCTCCATCATGGCTTCGTCGATGTACTTCTCGAGCGCCCTCCTCCTTTCGAAGAGGTCGAGGGTGACGTCGGCGAGCAACCTTATCGCCTGAAGGTCGAACTCCGTTAGAACGGCTCCCATGCTCGTCTTAGCGGCTTCTGCTATCTTCTTCGCTAGCTCGTCCTTTATGCCGATCGACTTAAGCGCCTCCTCGGTTATCGCGTCCCGGCTCCCGATCTTGCTGACTACCTTCACGAAGTCCTCGTGCTCCTCGAGAAGCTCGTCGAGTTCGGGGAAGTGGAGGCCGTACCACTCCCTTACGCGGGACGCGAAAAGGTTGAGCGTCTTGTTGATGTCGTCGAGCGCCGAGATAGCCTGAGCGATGAAGAGGTCCCTCTTTTCGGCGGCTTTCCGGACCTTCCTCCGCGTTAACGCGAGCGAGACTTCGTAAACGAAGCTCCTGTACTGCTCCTCGCTCACGTTCAGAACCTTGAAGTACTCCTGTAAGCGCTCCCTGAAGCTGCTAGCGACGCTGTTGTTGGGTTGGGCGATCACGGTGCCCGGGAAGTGCTTAGCCAGCTTATCCTTCAGGTCCGCGTCCTCGACCACCAGCTCCTCAAGGCTTTTCACCTTCTCCAGGAGTGCAATCAGCGAAGGGGGCACCTCCCCCTCCTCCAAGCGTATCAGCTCGTCCGCCGCCTTTGCGGGGTCCTCGGGTAACCGGACCGAAGCCACCACGTTGCCGCCATCATCGAGCACCATCAGGGCGAGGGGGGTGCACACGAGGTAACCCCTCAACTTCTTCACCGCGCTTCGCTTGCGTTGAGCAGCTTTTAAATGTTAGCGCGCGCGGAGGGCTGCGGTATGCGCGCAGCTGTTGTCAAAGTTGGAGGGCACGTGCTCTTCAACGGGCTCGAGCTGGACGTCGAGTACGCGAAGAGCCTTTGCGCGGAGCTGAGACGCGCTCTCGAGCTCTACGACGGGCTGGTCGTCGTGGTCGGGGGCGGCGAGCTGGCGCGGAAGTACGTGGCTTGGGGTAGGGCGCTCGGCCTGAACGAATCCGCGCTAGACACCATCGGGCTCCGAGTAGCCGCCGTCAACGCCGCGCTGCTATGGGCGCACTTCCACGGAACTTCGCCGCCTGAGGTGCCCTCAAGCGTAAGCGAGGTGGTGGCCGCCGTGCCGGTGTGGCGCGTTGTCTTCGTGGGGGGCTTCCAGCCGGCCCAGTCGACGACCACGGTTGCAGCCCTTGTAGCTGAAGCCGTGGGGGCGGAGAGGCTGGTGCTAGCGACGGACGTTGACGGCGTCTACGAGGACGATCCGAAGCGCAACCCCAAAGCTAGGAAGCTGGAGGTAGCGACGGTCGACGAGCTAGAGAGGATGTTCTCGGGGGGCGTGCGCGCGGGCGAGTACCGGCTGCTCGACCCCCTCACGCTGGCTGTCATAAAACGCTCTCGTGTTGAAACGCGGGTGGTCTCGGGGAAGCCGCCGTCCAACATAACGCGCGCCCTGATGGGAGAGCCTGTAGGCACGCTAATCCGCCCCTAGGCGCCGCCGGCGCGGAGCTCGCTTCGTCCGTTCTTGCCTCCCGCCCGTTCAGCGACTCATAAAGCACCGACAAAACTCTGCACTCCACCATCTCGATGTCGGCTCGTCTAATGCGCGACGCTTCGGCGAACCGCGAAAGCCTCGCCTCCGTACCGCTATCACTGCGTAAAGGTTTCCGCTGTCGATTCTCTAGCGCTTCGTGGAACAGCTGTACCGGGGTTTTCTCGTCAGCTAACCCAGCGCGCGTAAGGTTCTTAAGCTACTGCTCCCTCCCTCTCCCGCGCGGCCGTCGCCTAGCGGTAGGGCGCCGTGCGCCCGAGGGGCGCGCGCAGGCCCCCCGCGCCGGAGGACCCGGGTTCGAATCCCGGCGGCCGCACCATAGATCCTGTGTAATACACTGGAAGGCATTATCGTCATAAGCTCGTTGTATGCCTCTGCGCATCCCGAAACGTTATAGGGGTGTGCGGAAAGACGCACATCGGGATGCTTCAAGCGCAGAAAACCCTCAGCGAAGCGGCTGGGAGGGATTTCTTCAAGAAGCTTTTGGGAGCGAAGGTTCGCGATGGCGAGGGAGCGTACGTAGGGTACCTCAAGAGGGTTTACCTGGACAGGAAGAGCGGTAGAGCTAAGCGCTTGGTTGTCAGGATGGTTGACGGCTCCCTCCTCGTCGTCGATCCGAAGGACGCCTTCCTGAGCGGCAGCGGCGAAATCGTGCTCAAAAGCAAGGTCAGAGTTGCGGCGCCCGACTTCGCGAACGAGCTTCGTAGGCTCGAGGGAGCGGTGGGGGAGCTGCGCGGCATTAGGGAAAAGCTTCTGGACCTCGATGAAGCGTTGATAGCTGGAGAGCTCTCCAAGGACACTTACGCTTGCTTCAGGGAAGCTTTAGAGCAGAGGAGGAGGCAGCTGCTCGCCGAGATCCGGGAGCTGCTGGAGAAGCTGGAAGCACAGCTACACAAGCTGGAGGAGGAGAGGGATGCGCTGCTGCTGAAGCTGAACGGCGCTAAGAAGGAGGATTACGCCCAGCTGTTGAAGAGGATCAAGGAGGTGCGCGACTCCATGCTTCGCGTTTACGAGCTTGTGGAGAGCGCTAGGCACGAGATAGCGCTGGAGATGGAGCTCGAGGACTTCCTCAGGAACTACCTCAAGCCTTAGCGCTGCCCGGCGGAGCCGCTGCACCTCCCCGCTCCTCGAGCGTTCCGACAACTTTGTGCGCGCGATTCTCGCCGCACCTCCTGCAGTAGATGTACACGCGCTGGAACTCCCTCAAGTTGTAGCCCACATCGAGTATCCTCTCGTTCCCGCAAACCTCGCACACGAGCACCCACTTGGTCACAGCACCACCCGCGAGCTGAGCGGCTCAGAGGCTGCTCGCCTCATCAACGCTTCAGGCCACCCACTGGACGTCTTCATAGCCGCGAGAACGTGCTCGGAGCGAGCTTTTAACTTTTTGGAGCACGCGCAGAGCGCAACTCGCCCGCCGTAGGGCGGCAGGTTACGCCGGTGTGCTGAGGGGGAGCTCGATAACCTCGCGCAAGAGGTGGCGGTGTGGCGCGCTAGCACGCTATTGCGAATGCGTTGAGCGCGGACAGCGCTGCAACCCCTAGTGTTCGGACGCGAGCTTCAAGCGGCTTGGCGAAAGGCGTGACGAAGGCGAAGGCGTAGGCTTTCATGCAGGCGTAGTCGGTCAACCCGCAGAACCCCTTCCGGTACCCTACTCCATCGCTCACGGCTTTTAACCCTAAAGCCTCGATCGCCTCGCGGTCGGCGAGGTCCATGCCGTACTGCTTCACCTGGTCCAGCACCAGGTACAGGATCGTGAGCTCCCCGCTGCTCGGCTCCTCGCTCTGGGAGACGAAGAAGGCCGGCGCCCTCTTGTCCTCGTGCAGGTCTACGACCATCCCGAGGTTCTCGCGCTCCACGAAACTCCTTACGAACTCTACCTCTGGCACGCTCTCCGTCTCTAAGTCTTCGTATGTAAGAACTCTCCCATCCCTGACGATTAACGTGAGGAGGCGGTTTAGGCCTCCCACCCCCTCCGCGTGCGGAAGCTGAGCCGCGAGTAGGATTCGTGTGCCGTCGAGCGAGTCCGCGAGCTCGCGCGAGATCAGCTCCTTCTCCAGCAGCGCCTTGGCATCGTACGCGTCGGCCGAGCCGATCGCGAACCCCACTCCCTTGAACAGAGCGAGGAAGAGGTCGCTCGTGTCCAGCAGCACCTCGGCTCCCGCGCTCGCCAGCAGTTTTTTAGCGTCGGAAGGAGTTTCGACGCGCACCTCCTCGCCCAGCATCTTGCTCAGCACGTAAGAGGCTCCGTGGAAGCCCGTGGGATCGCGCGAAGGGAGCACGTAGACGGTGCGTTCCACGTCGACTTTGAGGACGAGCTCCAACGCCGCGTACACGCCGGCTGCCTCCACGCCAGCCGCGCCGGCTGTCACCAGCGCGGGGGGCTCCTCGTTGCCGCCCACTCTGAAGATTACTAGGGGGAGTCCCAGCCAGTCCTCGGTGGATGCGGCCACCTTGAACCTCTTTTTCAGCAGGTCTACCGCGTCTAGGTACTCGCTGTACCCGCTCACGCCCCCACGCTGTGGGCGGGCTCTATATAAGCGCGCCGTAGCGCGGCGACAGCCATATAACACGCCCAGCCCCCTTTCCGCGCGTGAGCGAGGAAGAGGTCGGCTTCAAAGAGGAAGCAGCAGCGCGGCCGGAAAGGCGCACGAGGAGGGTCGAGTCCGGGATACCGGGGTTGGATGAGATTCTCCACGGCGGCATACCGGCCCGGAACGTCGTTCTCCTCTCGGGAGGGCCGGGAACGGGGAAGAGCATTTTCGGGCAGCAGTTCCTGTACTACGGTTTGACCAAAGGGGAGCCCGGTGTTCTGGTGGCGCTCGAGGAGCACCCGGCGCAGATAATCGCGAACATGATGAACTTCGGTTGGGATGTGAGGAAGTACGAGAGCGAGGGCCTTTTCGCGATAGTTGACGCGTTCACCGGAGGGATAGGTGAGTACGCGAAAAGGGAGAAGTACGTTGTGAAAACCGTAGACGACGTCCCCTCCTTCATCGACGTTGTACGCGAGGCGATAAGGGACTTGAAGGCGCAGCGCGTCGTCATCGACTCGGTCACGACGCTGTACCTCACGAAGCCAGCTGTGGCGCGCTCGGTGGTCATGATGCTGAAAAGGGTGCTATCGGGGTTAGGTTGCACCTCGATTCTCGTCTCTCAGGTCAGCGTGGGGGAACGCGGGTTCGGCGGTCCGGGCGTCGAGCACGCCGCCGACGGCATCATCAGGCTGGATCTCGATGAGGTTGAAGGCGAGCTGAAGAGGAGCCTTATCGTGTGGAAAATGAGGGGGACCTCGCACAGCATGAGGCGCCACGTTTTCGAGATCACCGATAAGGGCATAATTGTGTACCCCCACAAGGTTCTTAAGTGGCGCGGGCGCGCGTACGAGGAGGGGGAGGCATGAGCGAGGAGGGAATACCGCTCAAGCCGCTTTCGAGGGCCGACATACACAAGCTCGAAACCGCGCTCATTATCGCCACGCTGCTGCGCGAGGACGTGCTGCAGAAGATCAGGGAGAGCACGGAAAGGCTCACGTGGATCGACAGCCTCGCTGTCGCGGCTGGAGCCTTCGCTAGGGCGAGAGCTGGGATGACGGCGGAGCAGATTGCCGAAGACCTCGGGCGCAGCGAGGCTACCATCAGGAGGCACTTGACCGGGAAGACCGAGGCGGCGAAGCTCGTGGAGGAGACCTACAGGCGCTTCGCGAGCGAGGGCGTGAAGATAGAGTTGCCGGCGCTTGTGAGAGGGTCCGACGAGCTCTCCAGGAAGGTTTCCGAGCTCGAAGCTAAGCTGAAGGAGGCCGAGGAGAGAGCGAGAGCGTTAGAGGAGAAGCTGGCTAAGGCGCGCTCGCTGGCTGAAGAGCTTGTGAAAGCCCTCTCGTAGCGTGAGGGCTTGGCAAATAGTTGTTTTTTGTCCGAAACGTGGCCTCACGCTTAGCCCTTACGAGGCGCGCCTCCTCCTGGAGCTGGCGAAGCGGGGCGGAGGGCGCGCGCTCGTGAACTTGGGCAGGGAGAGCCTGGATGTCGCGGTGGAGGGCGACACGCTCGTCGTAGGCTCCGTGAGGCTGCGCGTTAGTGAGCTGGAGAGGGCGGTTGAGGGGGACGCGGTTTTCTTCTTTGATGGGGAGGGTCCTGGCTTCAAAGTGGCCTTCTACAGGGGTGGTCGCTACTACAAGCTACGGTGCGTTGGCGAGGGTCTCGCGCCGACGCTCGAGATATCGGGCATCCACATGCACAATATCGTCGGGACCGATCCGTGGAGCGACGCGAAGAGGAAAGTCGAGCTCGTGAACCCGAGTAAGGGGGAGCTCGTGCTCGACGTGTGCACCGGCCTGGGGTACACGGCGATAAACGCCGTCGAGCGCGGCGCGGAAGTCGTAAGCATCGAGAAGGATCCGGCTGTGCTGGAGATCGCCGAGTTCAACCCTTGGAGCAGGGGGCTTTCCAGCCCGCGCGTGACGCTGCTGCTGGGCGACGCTTTCGAGGTCGTCGAGGATCTACCCGAGGGGTTTTTCGACGCCGCCATCCACGACCCCCCCAGGTTCAGCCTAGCTGGCGAGCTCTACAGCTTGGAGTTCTACAGGAGGCTGCGCAGGGTTCTCAGGAAGGGGGCGAGGCTGTACCACTACACCGGTTGGCCGGGTAAGCACCGTGGGCTCGACATCCAAGCGGGTGTCGCCGCCAGGCTTCGCGCGGCCGGCTTCCGCATTCTGAAGGTCGTGAAGGGGTACGGGCTCCTGGCTGAAGCGGTGTAGCGCGCGCTAGGGTCGTTAGGGACCGGTATTGGAGGCGGAGTGACGTGCGTGGTGCGCGCTGCGCACGGGTTTCAGCTCCAGCATCGCCGCCCTCCTCCAGCCGTTGGACTCGAGCCTCCTCGCAAGCTTCGCTAGCACGCCCGGCGAGAAAGCGATAAAAATTACGTACCGCACGAGAGGGCCGCCGCCTTCGCGTATCAGCGTTGCTAGGATCAACCGCCCCCTGTACTTGAGCACCAGCCTCTCCTCCCCCTCCGGCTTTGGAGGCTGTAAACCCAGAGCTTTGAGGGTCGAGAGCGCTACCTCGTATTGCCTGAGGTACCTGCGAGGATCCGCGCGCCTAAGGACCTTAACGCCAACCACCTGAAGGTCTACGAGCACCACGGATCGGTCCTTCCTAACCTCCATCAGCGCGACGCCCGTCGGCGGCTTGTAAATGCGTACTTTCTGCATCCACCCGCGTATGCGTGCGCCCCCTTTTAAAGCTCTCGCGTGGCCTGCGCGAGCGTTAAGACCGATCACCACCGGTAATGTTATGAACGAAAAATAAAAGAGACGGTTAGCGTAGCCCTACCCCACGCGCAGTAAAATCTTTAGCCCCCTGCGATCCGGCTTCTTAGCGGCCGTCGCCTAGTCTGGACTAGGGCGCCGTGCGCCCGAGGGGCGCGCGCAGGCCCTCCGCGCCGGAGGACCCGGGTTCGAATCCCGGCGGCCGCACCACTTTCCTAGCTAAAATCGCTTGCAAAAACCTGATGTTGTCGTGCAGCCTGCCGGGCGACCTCCCCGCGGCTTTCGCCAGCCCGTAAATGGTGAAGGCTCCTGAAGCCAAGTAGATGGCTGCGAGGGCGACGAGGTAGGGGTCGCGGCCGCCGGCGTAGGGCCGCACTTCCCTCAGGATTGCGAGCGCTTTGCGCTTCAAGCTCTCGGGGAGGTCGAGCTTGTGCGCGTAAACTTCGAGCGCCTCCTCAGAGCTGGCCCTCACGAGAGGGGCGCACGTCAGCAGGATCCTGAACGCGCGTCTCCGGCTCACCTTCACGCCGCAGCGCGAAAGCAGCTCGCACGCTCTCGCTAGGGAAATGTAGGCGCCGCTGCGCTTCGCGGTCGCGAAGAGAGCGATCGCCGCAGCTTCGCCCGCCCCAGCGTGCTTCCTTAACCGCTTGTAGAGCTCCAGCGCAGCGTCCACCGGGATCCCCAGTTTCACCGCTAGAGCTTCCAGCGCTTCGCGCGCTGCGTCGCGGAAAAAGGCGAGGCGAACGAAGCCGATAGGTTCGTTCTCCCGCTCAAAGCCGCTCTCGTAGACCGGCCCGGCAACTAAGCCGCAACTGGTGCAAACTAGGAGACCGCCGCGCTCTACGAGCTGGCTACCGCACTCAGGGCAGGTTTCAGCCATCGTCCCCCATGCTCGCCGAACCCGGTAATAGAGCGACGGGCGCGAGGGGGGAGGGTCCCCCGAGGGAAAAACTATAAAGGGTGCGTAAGCTTGAAAAACTTGGGCGCGAGCTTCCAACCGCCGCCCGCAGAGAGCGCAGCGAGCTTATGGCGTTGTACCGCCGAGCGATGAAGCTGCGTGTTACGGGCGGCTACAGGCTGCGGGCTCTTTCCCGCAGCCGCGCTACCTCTCCCTCCGGCGTTGAAACGCGCGGGCGTTCGCTGAAGCGACACAGCGCGCGATAACCTTTTCAAGGCTTCATCGAACCGTTGATGGGGAAGCCGAGCATCATGTTTGCAGGCTTACTGCGGAACCATAGGGGGTGAGGGGTATGGGCGGCTTACCCGTTAACGCGAAGTACGTGATACACGCTAGGATAGAGGTCGACGGCATAGTTGACAAATCCGACATCATAGGAGCGCTCTTCGGACAAACCGAGGGGTTGCTGGGCGCGGAACTGGACCTCCGCGAGCTTCAGAACAACGGGAGGATAGGTAGGATTGAAGTTAACGTCGGCAAGAGCGACGGCAAAATGAAGGGCGTCATCAAGGTCCCGTCAAACCTTGGGAGGGTCGAAACCGCGCTCATCGCTGCCGCGTTGGAAACCGTCGACCGCGTCGGCCCCTACCCGGCAAAAATCGAGGTGGTGCGCATCGAAGACGTTAGAGCGGAGAAGCGCAAGCGGATAGTCGAGAGGGCTAAAGAGCTACTGCAAAGGATGGAGGAGGAGGTTCCCGAAACCAAGGAGCTGGTTGATGAGATCATGGAGTCTTTGAAGGTGGCGGAGCTGGTCTACTATGGTCCGGAGAAGCTCCCAGCCGGCCCCGAGGTCGAGCAGGCCGATACGATAATAATAGTTGAGGGTAGAGCGGACGTCGTAAACCTCCTGAAGCACGGGTATAAGAACGTCATCGCGCTGGAGGGGGCGACTATACCTAAAAGCCTCGTCGAGCTAGCCAGCCGGAAGAAAACGATACTCTTCGTCGACGGGGATAGAGGGGGCGAGCTTATAGCCAGAAACGTCTTAAACGCGATGAAGATCGACTACGTGGCTAGAGCTCCGCCCGGCAGAGAGGTGGAGGAGCTAACGGGTAAGGAGATAGCTAAAGCGCTGAAGAACAAGGTGGAAGCGAAGGAGTTCCTAGAGCAGCTGAAGGCGGCTGCACGGGTGACCGAAGAAGCTGGTGTGCCAACCGAGAAGGTCGAGGCAGCACCACCCCCGCCAACCGCGCCGCAAGTGCCCCAGCACGTAGTAGATGAGATCAAAGGGTTGAGGGGAACGCTGGAAGCCGTACTCTACGATCAGGAATGGAAGCCCATCAAGCGGGTGGCGGTGAGGGACCTTGTGAACGCGCTGGAGGGGACGGAGGGGGTAACCTACGTCGTGTTCGATGGCGTGGTCACCCAAAGATTGGTCGACGCAGCGTCCTCCAAGAGCGTTAAGATGCTGATAGGCGCTCGAATGGGCGACGTGGTGCGACTTCCAGACAACCTCGACGTGAAACTTTTCGACGATTTCATTTAATTTATTTTTTATTTGCTTCTCCCATCCTTATACAGCTCGAAAAGCTGGGAAGCGGAGGGCGTCAGTTGAGGTGCATCACATCATCTCTCAGAGCAGGTCAGGGTCTTCATCCGGGAGCACCCGCGTTTTACCCTTCTTTAACTTTTTGTCGCGCACGAGAAAGCTGGTGGGCCCGCCGGGATTCGAACCCGGGGCCTCGGTGGGGCGTGCCCCTCTCCCGCGCGTCAGGCGGGCGTCCTAGCCGCTAGACCACGGGCCCGCGGTGCCCAAGCGCCCTCATATTTAAAGGTTTAGCGCGCCGAGCTTGCCAATGCATCTTAGCTTAGGACTGAGCGATGCGCGCGGTCGTAGCGTTTCGCCTGCTGTTTTCGCATCGCTGGCGGGGCGCGGCTGCGCGTAAGAGTTAAAAGAGGGGGTCGGCGGCGCCACTGGGGCTTGCGGTGAGCGAGCTGACGACGCTCGACGGAAAGCGCGTACTCCTGTTCGGCAAGTGGGATTTGAGCGAGGTAAAAGTGCGCGACAGAAGCTTAGAGCCGTACATATGCCTAAAGCCGGTGCTCGTGCCGCACACGGAGGGTAGGCACGCGAAGGCTCGTTTCCTCAAAGCGAAAGTCCCCATCGTGGAGAGGCTCATAAACCAGCTTATGCGGCCCGGCAGAAACGCTGGGAAGAAGTTCCTGGCGACAAACATCGTTAAGAGAGCGTTCGAGCTCGTGGAGCTGAAAACCGGTCAGAACCCTGTGCAGGTTCTGGTCTGGGCGATAGAGAACGCCTCGCCTAGGGAGGAGGTGACGCGCGTGATCTACGGCGGCATTCTCTACTACGTTTCGGTGGACGTTTCGCCTCAGAGGAGGGTGGACTTGGCGCTGCGTTTCATATGCGAAGGGGCGCGCCTAGCGGCGTTTAACAACCCTAAGCCCATCGAGGAGTGCCTGGCGGACGAAATAGTAGCGGCGGCCTACGGCGACCCCTCCAGTTACGCGCTGAGGAGGAAGGAGGAGATAGAAAGGATAGCTCTCTCAGCGAGGTAGCCTCCAATAGCGCGCGCCATCCGGGTTACCCCGCCTTTACGCGGGGTTGCTGCTCTTCACGTTGACCGCGATCACCTTGCTCGCTGGGGGTATGAAGCTGAGCACCTTCACTCGCATCGGTACTTTGCCTCCACCTCGCGCTAAGATGTTCATGGCGGCGTTCAAGTCTGCGTGCATTACATGCCCGTGGGGGCAGCGAACCAACCCCCTCGGCCCCCGCTGAACCTCGCACCCGTGGCGGGCGCAAGTCTTCGACGTACCATCTTCGGGAACCTCGAAGGCAGGTATGCCGCGGTTCTCCGCCGCGACCGCTATGCGCCGCTCCAGCCTCCGGTAGCTCCACATGCTCGTGTTACCCTTCCCCGGCTTATCCTGAGCGATGCCGCGCGGGTAGCCGAGGAGCAGCACAGCCACGCCGTGCTCCTCGCACATCTTGACCAAGTGCGCCGCCGCATTTGCGAAGATCTGCTCTCTACGCTTCCTCATCTTGCTGTAAAGCCTCCGCCTCATCTCCCACAGCACAGCCCTATCCACCTCCTCCGATCTCGGGTCGGACAGCATCCTGTCGATTTCGGCGATCTTCCGCTCGAAGTAGAAGCAGTCGCTCTTCAGCGGTCCGCCGCGGTACAGTAGCGCTATGCCCTCACCCTTCTCGTCCAACGGCTCCGTAACGAGCGCGATGAGCCTCTCCCTACCCAGATCGACGCCAGCCTTCAAGCCGCTGTTGCCGAGCTTCCCTTCGAGCACCACCTCCACGCTGATTCGGGCGTACCAGCGCTTCTTCGCAGGATCGTAGGTGATGATTAGCCGACCCTGCTTCGCGCCCGGCCTTGTCAACCAGCGGGGCTTCCCCTTGAACGGTATGCTCACGTTCCAGTAGCCGAAGCGAATCACCCTCTTTTCGAGGTCGATCCTGTAGTTGTCGAACCTCACCACGACGATCGGTATACGCTGACCGTCGCGCTTCCTGTAGCCAGGCGGCTGCACCCTCTGCCAAGGCTCCAGTTTCCCTTCCTTAGCAGCCTTCAGCAACCCCACAAAGCTCTTCCATTGATCGCCGATCAAGCGGCAGGCTTCGTGGAAGTTCATCGAACCAAGCAGCTTGTAAACGCTGTAGTACTCCGCCCTCCGCCGCACCCACGCGCTCATCCAGCTGTAATCGATCCTTCCCGCCTCGAAGAACAGGCGCCTGCGGCGGTAGCTCTCCATGTTGATCAAGCGCGCGGTAGCGTCGCCGACGCGCCGCAGGAAATCTTCCAGCTCGGGTGTGGTGAGCAGGCGGAGCGTGTCCGTCCTCACCACCCGCACCCTCTGCAAAGCTTGGGCCCATCTCCCCCCGCCGGTGCGGGGGTCACCACAAAGCTCCAGGAGGAGCCGGGCCCAAGCGTTCAACGGGACAACCTCCAGCTCAAGGGCCCGAGGCTCAAGCCCCCTCACCGCGCCCGCTACCACCGCGTTTTCCGCGGCCCACGGGCCTAAGGCGAACCGGGGCTTTATAAATTCGATGTTAAGAAGCCTGAAAGTGAATTTTTCTAAACGGAAAGTTAAAGAAAAGGATAGAGAATACGCGAAGATGCCATAGAGAATGCTCCAGCGGAGCTAGGCGAGCGAATTGCGGAAGGTAGGGAGGGTTCGCCAGCGCGTAGTCGAGAGCGCGCGGACGAAGCGGAGCGCACGCGCGCGCCTCCAATAATCAGAAAAAGAAAAGGGAAGGTGGCTGATCAGCCTTTCACTACGGCTATCGGCACGAGACGCACGACCCTCTTCGCCATCCCCGCTCTGTCGGCCACTTCCGCGACGCGGTCCACGTCCTTGTAGGCGCCGGGAGCCTCTTCCGCGACGACAGCCATGCTCGCTGCCCTAACCACGATGCCGCGGCTCTCCAGCGAGCTCTTGATCTCGCTACCCCTGTACCTGCGCTTGGCTTCTTCTCGGCTCAGCACGCGACCGGCGCCGTGGGGAGCGGAGCCGAAGGTTATCTCCATAGCCTTCGTCGTCCCTACAAGTATGTAGGAGGCGGTCCCCATCGAGCCGGGGATCAAGACCGGTTGCCCGATGCCCTTGTACCTGCTCGGCACCTGCGGGTGGCCTGGCGGGAAGGCACGCGTAGCGCCTTTCCTGTGCACGTACACGAGCTTGCGAGCCCCATCGACCACGTGCTCCTCGAGCTTCGCTATGTTGTGCGCGACGTCGTACACTATGTGGAGCCCCAGCTCATCAGCCGACTTGCCGAAAACCTTGCTGAAGACTTCCCTCACCCAGTGGGTGATCAGCTGCCTGTTAGCCCACGCGAAGTTCGCCGCCGCCTTCATCGCAGCGAAGTAGTCTTCAGCCTCTCGACTCTTCGTAGGCACCGACACCAGCTCTCGGTCAGGCAGCGGCATGTTGTACCTCCTCACCGCCACCTCCATCACCCTCAGGTAGTCGCTGCACACCTGGTGCCCCAACCCTCGGGAGCCGGTGTGGATCATCACAGTGACCTGGCCCACTTCCGTGATCCCCATTTCGGCGGCCGCTCTCGGGTCGTATATCTTGTCGACGACCTGCACCTCGAGGAAGTGGTTCCCGCTTCCCAGCGTGCCGAGCTGCTCCCTTCCCCTCTCCTTAGCCGTATCCGAAACCTTCGAGGGGTCGGCCCCCTCCATCGAACCCCTTTCCTCTATGAACTCCGGGTCTTCGCTCCACCCGTAACCCCTTTCGACCGCCCACTCGACGCCCTCAGCCAGCACCCTATCCAGCTCGTTTTTGCTCAAGCTGATGCGGCCTCGGGAGCCCAAGCCCGAGGGTATGTACCTGAAAAGCAGCTCGGTGAGCTCGGGCAGCTTGTCCTTGACGTCCTCGTACCTCAAGTCTGTCCGGAGTATCCGAACCCCGCAGTTGATGTCGTAGCCCACGCCGCCCGGGCTGAGAACCCCCTCCTCCGCGTCGAACGCGGCAACCCCTCCGATGGGGAAGCCGTAGCCCTGGTGGCCGTCGGGTAGCACGATGGAGTACTTGTAGATGCCGGGCAGCATCGCCACGTTCGCCGCCTGCTCTAGCGTTAAGTCGCTCTGCATCTTCTGGAGCAGGTACTCGTCAGCGAAGATTCTAGCTGGCACGCGCATGCCCTTTTTGTAGCTTGTAGGTATCTCCCACACGACATCCTCTAGCTTCCTCAAGGAGACCATACCGCTCCGTGTCCCAACCGCAACGCGGGACATAAAAAGATTTTTATGATATTAGAATACGAATTCTTGTGAAAGCATATGAAAGCATACTTGAGGAGGCGGCTAAGGCCGGACGAGCTGTTGGAAAGGATCGGCGAGCTCGAGGCTGAGGGTCGGCGGGAGGAGGCCCTCCGCTTAGCTGCGGCATACGCGGCGTACGAGGAGGAGGGCGAGTCGCCGGTGCTCATTGAGGAGGAGCTGCCCCTCGAGGTAGCCCGGAGGCTCCTCTCGAACCGCATAACAGAGCTCATTTCCTACGTCAAGCGCGCTGGAGGGAAGTCTGTGAGCGAGCTTGCGAGGGAGCTGGGGCGCTCGCCCTCTAACGTGTACGCGGACGTGGCGTTTTTAAGCCGCTACAGCGTAATATACTTGGAAAGGCAGGGTAGGAGGGTCGTAGTGCACCCGCTAGCCGAAGAGATCCGTATAGAGCTTTAACCCCATCGGCGCGCTATATGTCGACTACGAAGCGCACCCTGTAGGCGCCATCCTCTTTTCGTATTTCCATCATGTGGTAGGTCATCGCCTTGACGAGCGCGCGGGACTCGTGCCTTTCCGGATCGTACGGTTCGCCCCATACGCGAGCCTTCAGCATGTACTTACCATTAGGATCGACCTTGATCCCCTCCACTTTGACCTTAGACACGAGGAGTTGACGAGAGTCGAAAAGAACGATAAGCTTCTCTATCCAATCGTAAAGCAGCGACTCTAAGTCGAAGCCCTCCGCAGCGAGCTCGACTTCCTCCAGCGGGCGCACGGAGCTCAAGTCGGTCATGACCTCAGTCACGCCGAGCGCGGCGTACTCGAAAGCTTCTTCCAAGCTCTCGCCCCACGCCTCGATGAGCACGTCAGCTGTGTGCGGGAGGTGCTTAAACCCGCCAGCCACAGGGGGTTGGCGCGCGCTCGCATAAAGGTTTGCGCGCTTTGCGCGGCAATAGGGCGCAAGTGTGTGTGCGCGCCGCGCGCTACGAAAAGCTAAAAGCCTTTAAGTGCCCTCGCGGGTGCGGCACCAGGATGGATGGCGGTGGTCTGCTGGATCTGCTGACGTTCATTGTGATACTCGCGTTCTTCTCCTACGTGTCGCGGGAACTCGAGGTTAGGCGCTTGGCGAGCGAGATAGAGCTCTACCTCACGCTTTTCAAGGCCGCTCGCGATTACGCGATCTCCTCCGCCGTGAGGAAGTTCGGTGAAGTTGCGGCGAAGTCGAGCTTAAGGGTGAATCTGAGCGACTTGGAAGCTAGGGTTAAACGGCTGGTGGAGGCCGTCACGATCCCGCCGGAATCCCTCGACCCCTTCGGCTTCGTGAGGAAGCTGAAGCATGTGCTCAGGAGCGAGGAGCTCTCTCTCAAGGAGGAGGTGAAGAGGGAGGCGCCAGCCGCGAGCAAGGGGGAGGTGGAGGTCATCGCCGATCTCGTGGGCGTCGCTAGAGGGCTCAACCTCATCTTCAAGTACGTCAACCACAACTACGTGCTAGCGAAGCGTTTCAAGAGCTACTGGCTGCTGCTGCAGCTGGACGCGCTGCTGCCCTTCATAGCGGAGGAGGTGCGAGCTTACGAGAGTGCGGTGGAGGCGCTGCTGAAGCAGGCGCCGATCGGCGATTCGGCGGGCCCGTTAGTGCTCTCGATGCTCGCAAAGGAGCTGAAGGCGGAGCCGGTCCCCTTGGGGGTCCCCGACACGTGCGTGTACCGCGCCTCCTACGAGGGTAGGGAGCTCGTGCTGGTGAAAGCGGAGGGACCCGGCAGCAGCGTAGGAAGGTTGGACGAAGCCGTGCGGAGGGTCCTAGCGGCGTGGGGTTCCTCGCTGTCGCTCGTCGTCACGATCGACGCGATGCTCAAGCTGGAGGGAGAGACCAGCGGCGAGGTCGTGGAAGGCTACGGCGTGGCGATAGGTGGCACGGGGGTGGAGAAGTACGGCATAGAGGAACTGCTCGCTGAGTACGATCTCAAGCCCTACGCGATACTCATCAAGATGTCGGCCGAGGAGGCTCTCATGCCGATGAGCAAGGAGCTCTACGAAGCTTGCGTTAAGGCCAAAGAGGAGGCGAAGAAGGTGGTGCTAGCGAACGTGAAGCCCGGCGAAACCGCTTTGATCGTGGGCGTGGGGAACACTCTGGGAGTTGGAAACTAGCGCGCGTCTTCCCTCTCGGCTCTTGCGCGCTGGCGGCGATGCAGCGCGCTGCTGCCGCAGAGCAGCGCACGGGAGCGGAGCTGCCGGCTAGCGCGCTAAGAACTGAGCTACTTTTTCAGCAGCTCGAGGACTCGCGTGGTGTTCAGAGCTCTGTCGGGGAGCAGCAGCACTGTATCCTCGAACTGCGCCACGAAGCCGCCACCGGCTTCTACAAGGGGAGGGTACACGTAGACTCTACGTAGTCTCACGAGCTCCTTTAGCAGCGAAAGGGCTCTTTCACCCCCTTCACTGAACACCCACCTCTCGGAGAAGGGCAGCCCCCTGTACTTTGACCACAATCCTTTGATGGCGCTGTCCAGCGCCGCGTCCCCCACGCTCCTGGTGCCGATGAGCCTGTATATCGTGCCCCCCTCCGCTTCGACGACGTATCCCGCGCCGTCGGTCACGAACGGTTCGACGGCGTAAACTTCGCCGACCAGGGCCTTTCCGCAAGGCTCCGAGCGCACATTCGGAACGTGCTTGCCGGCGTGCAGCGTGTACTTATCCATGAGGTGCCCGCTCAGGTTGCTGATAGGTTTGAAACCAGCGGCTCTGACCGCGCTTTCCACAGAGGCTCCCACCTCGCTGAGCTCGACGCCCGGCTTCAGCGCAGCTAAAGCCGCGCGCAACGCCCGCTTAGCGGCCTCAACCAGCGGCTCGCGCCTAGGGTCGAGCGAAATGGTTAGTGCGGTGTCGGCTATGCAGCCGTCTACGTGGGCGCCAACGTCCACCTTCACTACGGCGCCGCGGGGGATAACGCTTTGGTCCCCAACGCCCGGCGAGTAGTGCGCTGCCACGCTGTTGATCGAAATGTTGACCGGAAAAGCGGGGCTCGCTCCGCACTTCGCGATAACCCCCTCGAGCTCTTCCGCTACCCGGTACAGGCTCGCCCCCTCCTCGACCATGTCGAGCGCTCTGCTGAGGGCGCACCTGGCGGCCTCGCCCGCTCGCAGGTATTTTTCCCTCTCCTCTTCCACGAGCCTCAACGCGTGGGCACCCCTCCGCCTGTAAGCCTCTCCGTATTTTGCTTTTGTGGACGCGCGCAGGCGAAACGTTCTTCCGTACACCCTCGGAAGGGCTACCATGGGCGAAGGGGGGCTTAGCGCTCTAGCGGAGGTCGTCGAGAGAGCGCGCGCGATCTTGGAGGAAGAGGATGAGGCGCGCGAAAAGCTCCTCAAGCTAACTAGGGAGGTGACGCGGCTCTGCAGGAAGGCGGTCTTCAGGATGCATGAAGGGGATTTGAGCGGCGCGAGGGAGCTGCTCGCCTCCGCTGGGGAGCTCGTCCGCGAGATCCTCGCTTTCAAGGCTTCCCACCCGAGGCTGTACCACGGTGGGTCGGTGGCCTCGGCGCTCGCGGAGTACGTGGAGGCAAGCGTTCTGCTCGCGTACTTGGAGGGCGGTAGGGCGCCGAGCTTCGAAGATCTCGGCGTTGAGCCCGAGCACTACTTGCTGGGCATTGCCGATTTCGCGGGGGAGCTCAGGAGGCTGCTGGTGCGGAGCTTGAGCGCCGGCAAGCCGCTCGAAGCCGAGCGCGCGCTCAAGCTCATGGAGGAGGTTTACAGGGCTCTCGCCACCATAGCGGTTCCCGAAGCGCTGGTGCCCGGGCTCCGCCACAAGGTTGACGTCCTCAGGGCTCTCGTCGAGAGCTCCGCGCGCGACATCCTCTACTACGAGGTGAGCAGCGAGCTGGAGAAGCTGATGAGGGAGGCTTTAGCTGAGCGCGGGGCGCGTGCAACTCGTTCGCCTGCCTAGCTCCGCTGGAGCATCTTCTATAGTATACCTGTGTATTCTCTATTCTTTTCTTTAACTTTCTGTTTAGAAAAATTCACTTTCAGGCTTCTCAACGTCGAATTTATAAAGCTCCGGTTCGCCTTAAGCCCGTGGGCCGCGGGGAGAACGCGGTAAGGGAGAACGCGATGAGGGGGCCTCAGCCCCGGGCCCTTGAGCTGGAGATCCCCCGCCCGATGGGCGCTGGGGTAGGGGCGCCGTTTCTCGGCCTGTCCTCCAGCCTCGCCTTCGAGCTGGGGGTCTGCCCCGAGTGCGGGGGCAGAATCGTCGAGCACAGCGGGCTCTTGGTCTGCGAGAACTGCGGCCTCGTCGCGGCGCCGGTCTACGCGCCCCCGAAGCTCGACCCCACCGCTAACCTCGCCCCCATCGCCCCCGCCGCGAATCCGGCGCGCGGTTTCTTCGAGCGCGCGGTCGAGGCGGTAGCCGGCGAGCTGGGGCTGCCGGCGAAAGCCGCGCTTGAGCTCTACAAGCGGCTGAAGGCTCTCGCGAAGCCGGAGGAGGCGGCAGCCGTCGCCATCTTCGTGACGGCGAAGCGCTGCGGCTCCTACGTTTCCCTAGCGAGGGTCTGCGAGCTGCTCTCGCGCTGCGGCGTCGAGGTCACCTACTCGCGCGCCGTGAGAGCGATGCTCGCCTGTGGCGCGCTGGTGCGCCCCAGCCTAGAGGAGGCCTTGGAGGTCTACGCGCAGAAGCTCGGCTTGAGCGAGAGCGTGAAGCGCGAGGCCCTCAGCATCCTGAAGCGGGTCAAGCCCTACGCGGGCGGCAGGGATCCCTATCTCGCCGCGCTAGCGGCAGCGTAGGGCGAGCAGCGCGCCGCGCGCGGGGGGCTGGGGGCTCGGCCGAGGACACGGCTTAGCGCGATTGGCTGAGCGCGGAGCCGCCCCCGGTCGCCCTGGGGGCGGGGGACCCTGCGCGGGTCTCAAGCCTCGGCCAACCCCCAGCCCGCTCCCCCCTCGAGGGAGGGGGTAGAAGAAGC
>JAPWTS010000026.1 GCA_028275925.1 Thermofilales archaeon | reverse complement strand
TCCATCTCCTTCAGCAGCCTGCTGTACGTCGCCTTCGCCGCCGGGTTGCGCTCGGGGTCCTCCCCGCACGCGCGCATGAGGTCGACCACGCTCTCCGCCGAGCCGTTGAGGCGGCGGAGCGTCCGCAGAATCGCCATCTTCTTCGAGACCTTCTTCGTGGCCGCCTCCGAGGCTGTCTCCAAGCCCCCCTCCGGCTCCGGGGCGACGTTGGCTCTGCGGCCGGGCAGGGGCAGCTTGGCGACCTCCTGCGCGTGCGCGCTGTCCTTCTGCTCAACCCAGTCGTCGAACTCGGGCGTCCTCGGGTCGGGGATGAACTCGCCCCTCACGTCGGGGATCACGCTGTAGACCTCGACCCCCTCGAACATCATCGCGACCGCGCCCGCGGCGGCGGCCATGAGCGGCGGCATGTCGGTCACGTCGATGTAGACCTTCAAGCCCCGCTCCCCGCCCCCCCTCAGCTTCAGCTCGCAGTACGCGATGGAGTAGAGCCTCGAGAACGCGCTCCGGTAGCTGAGCGGGTTGACGGGCAGCCGGATCGGCTTGAAGAAGGCGAGCGCCTTAGCCAGCTTGGCCGCGTTCCTCTGCGACACGGCCCGGTACCGGTCGCCCCGGTCGCTCTTGCCGTCGTAGAGGATGTAGACGCGCTCGATCGGCTCCCTGCGCCTGATCTCGTCGAAGCCCTCCAGTAGGAGCGTCGGGTGGAAGCCCACGTAGTGCACTGTGACCGCCATGGCCCCCGCCGTGTTACGCGGTTATCGCTACCGTAGTATCCTGGTAGCAACCGGTATATAAACGTGTCTCAACGGTTGACGGCTCCGCGGAAACGGTACGCTTTCCCAGAAACCGTCCATCGGGCTTTCCGGCGGCGATGGTTTCGCGGAAACCGTACCGTTGCCCGCTCCCGCAACCGAGGCCCGCCGCGCGCAATACTATTCCCGAAACGTTACCATCTTTAACTTTATAGCGCGGTAACCGACGCGGTATTGTGGTGTACGGGAGGGGGGTGAGCGTCGGCTTCGAAAGGGCGGACGTCGAGATCCTGGCGGAGAAGCTGAGGAGGGTGTTCGAGGGGCGGCGCCCGCAGGTGACGCTGGACGGGACGGTGGTGGCCAAGCCGGTGCCGGTCCTCAACCTCTTCGGCCGGACGGTGCTGGGCGTTCCGGTCGACCACTCGAAGCTGAGGGTGCTCGAGCCGCTGCCCCACAAGAAGCTGTGCGCCGCCGTGGACGCGAGCGCGAAGGTGCTGTTCAACCTGGGCTCGGCGGCGGTGCTGGAGAGCCGCGTGGTGGTGGTCGCGTACAGGGGGGCGAAGCGCGTCGCGGAGCGCGTTGCGAAGCGCGTCGCGCTGGTCGCAAGCAAGTTCGAGGCGGCGGAGTGGCTGGCGAGGGTCGAGTACGAGGCGGCGCTGAAGGCTCTGGCGGAGCTGGCGGGCCCCGGCTACCTGCTGCTCGACCGGAGCCTCACGGCCGCGCCCCTCTACAGGCCTTCGACGCGCGAGCTGATCGCGAAGGTGGAGCGGCGGGCCCTCGCGGCTGGCCTCGTGCCCGTGGGCGTGCCGAAGAGGACGAGGCTGGCGCTGGACACGGGGGAGGGGGCGCTCAGCTACATAGCGAGGATGGCGAGGAAGCTGCTGGGCCCCTCCGCCTTCTACTACTACCCGCTGTTCAGGGAGGAGAGCCTCCCGCCCTTCATGCTCGGGAGCCCGGCGGTCGCGAAGCTGTCCGAGCTGAGCGAGAACGTGCTGCGCGTCGACGTCTCGAGGCGGGCGCTGGCGCGCGCCGAGTGCGGGGACCTGCTGGGCGAGCTCGCGTTCCTCCAGGACCCCTCGAGCCCCGGCTACCCGTACCCGCTGAAGGCCGCGCACGAGGAGTCGAGGCTCGGCGGGAGCGAGCTGGAGGTGGACCGCGCGGTGCTCGCGGAGCTGCTGAGGGATTGGGGCGTGGGCGACCTGCTGCTCGCCAGCTCGGCCGCCTACTCCAGCTTCAAGGAGAGGAGCTTGTGGGGTGACGCGCCGTGAAGCTGGGGATCGTCGTCTGGGCGGAGGGCACCACCGTGAGGTTCAGGATACTGGAGGGCGTGAGGGTGGAGAGGGGGCAGCTGGTGAAGGTGGAGGACGCGGGGCGCACGTACGTGATGAGGGTTTACGACTTCAAGCCCGAGTCCCTCCTCACGCCAGCCGAGGTCGCCGCCGCCAGCCACGCCGCCGCCAGGGGGGACCGGGTGGTCCTCTACGACCAGCCCCTCAGGCTCTACGACACGGCGCTCGCCACCATCCTCTGCCAGATCGAGGAAGGGGGGAGGGTGCAGGGGCCCACCTCCGTCCCCCGCCTCTTCACGCCTGTGGAGAGCTTGGAGAGGGAGGACCTGGAGCTGCTGCGCCTGGGGACGGGCGACCTGGTGGTCGGCGTGGTGAGGGTGGGGCACAAGCCGTCGGACGCGCTCGTGGCGCTGGACGGCTCGAAGGTGATCCCGCACCACGTGCTCGTCTGCGGCGTCACGGGGGCCGGCAAGAGCAACCTGGGCAAGGTGCTCGCCGCCGCCTTCATGCTCGCACCCCCGCGCTACAGCCTTGTGCTCTTCGACGTCGAGTCCGAGTACTTGACGGGCTCGGAGCCGGGCAAGTACGGGCTGGCGCACCTGCCGGCGGCGGAGGAGCGCCTCTTCGTCGTGACGCCGCGCGTCGAGGAGCCGACGCGCCTGAAGCTGGAGCTGGAGCTGGCGGGGGACGTGGTGGAGCGGGAGGTGGTGGCGCACCCGCTGAAGGTCGATTTGTCGTCGCTCAAGCCCTCCGACTTCACGATGACGGGCGAGTTCACGGAGCCGCAGGAGGAGTTCCTGTGGGCCGCCTACCGGCAGCTCGGGGACGAGTGGCTGGAGGTCATCACGACGGTGGACGCGAGGAGCATCCACAAGCGGTTGGGCGGGATGGCGGGCGTGAACACGATAGCGGTGACGAAGAGGAAGGTGAGGCACCTGCTGGGGACCTCCGGCATCTTCGTCCCCCGCGCGCCCGGCGACCTCTTCGAGGCGGTTCTGGGGGCGGTGCGCGAGGCGCGCGTCGTGCTCTTCGACATGCCCTTCGCGAGCGAGGGGGAGGAGAAGCTGCTGACGATCGCGGTCGCGCGGAGGATCTTCCACGCGTACGAGAGGGCGAGGAAGTTCTCGCCGGGCGAGTGGGAGCGGCTCCCCTACGTGCTCATCGCGGTGGAGGAGGCGCACCGCTACCTGTCGAAGCAGGCGGCGGGGGGCGAGGTCCGGGAGAACATCTTCAGCACGATCGCGAAGCGGGGGAGGAAGTACAAGGTGGGCGCGCTCTACATCACGCAGATGCCGGGCGAGCTGATCGAGACGGTGATCCGGCAAGCGCTCACGAAGATCATCCTCCCCCTGCCGACGAAGCCGGACCTCCAGAAGGTGATCCAGTACAGCCCCTACCTGGACGAGGCCGAGCAGGAGATCCGTACCCTGGACAAGGGGGAGGCGCTGCTCGTCTCGCCGCCCAGCGGGATACGCTTCGCCGTGCCCGTGAAGATCTTCAGCTACGAGGAGCTGGTGGAGGCCCTGGTGCTAGAAAGAGGGGAGGAGGCGAGGGCGAGGGCCCCGGCGAGCGGCTAGCTCACCTGTACCCGAGCATCATCTGCCTCCGCTCGAGGACGTCCCTGTGCTCGCGGAGGAGGTTGAAGAGGGCGGTGCGGATCGCCTCGCTCCGGTTGTTGAACACGCCCATCTCCACCAGCCGATCCAGCGCGTCCAGCAGAGCCTTCGGGATGTGGAACGAGACGATGTACGTGCGGGGCTCCTCGCTCCCCGCTCTACCCTTCCTCGGCGCAGGCTTCGACATCGCATCTACCTTGCGCCGCGGGGTAGAAGAAGCTGCCTCGCGGCCGGCGAGCTGCTCGGGGCGTATGAGGGGGGTAGCACGGGCGTAATCCCCTCACCTCCCCGGCTTCGAGCCCCTCAGCTCGAGCAGCAGCGCGACGGCTTCGACCGCCTCCCTCCCCCCGACCGGTAGGGCCACTTCGGGCGGGTTGCCCCCCACCACGACGATCCAGCCGGGCCCGCCGCGCTTGAGGCTCACGGCGAGGGTCGAGGGCAGGCGGTAGGGAGGGGCGTAAACCTCGGCCGGGATCCTGCTCAACCCCCGCTCCCTAGCCACCGCCACGCGCGCGCTGCCCTTGTCGACCGCGTAGAGGATCTCGCCGAGCACGGTTTCGAAGGCCACGAGCAGGGGAGGGTCTCCCTCCAGGTAGCCCGCGTAGCCGCTGGGCTCGACGGAGCGCGCCGCCTCCAGCTCGGAGGGGTCGCTGTCCCAGGGGCCCGCGAGCACGTTCCCGAGCGGCACCCGGCTCCTCACCCTCCTCCGCCTCGCCAGCCTGTCCTCGAGCTCGACCGTGCACATGAGCGCTCTCACGAGGGCTTCGAAGAGCGCCCTGTCCCTGGCGCACGCCTCAGCGACCCTGCCTATGCGCTCGCCCAACCCGCCCACGCGGACCGCCTCGAGAGGGGGGAGCCGGCCGATAAACCTTCACTCGTAGTACGCTTTCACCCTGAAGCCGGAGCGCTCGAGGACCCTCGCGAACTCCTCGAACCGGTCCCGCTCGGGCTTCGAAACGCCGCCCGCCCACGGGGGCCTGTACACGGTGTACACGTGGACCTCGTCCGGCTCGACCCCGCTCAAGGCGCTCGCGAGGGCCTCCGCGTCCTCGGGGGAAGCGTTCGAGAGGGGGCCGGCGTCCACCAGCATCACCTGCACCGCCAGCGTGCCGCCGTACTCCCTCCTGAACCGCTTCAAACTCTCAACAACTTGCCCGAGCTTCAGGCCGGCCGCGGGCCGGTTCAAAGCCTCGAACTTCGCGGGGTCGGCGGTGTCCAGCTTCGCCTCCACGTGGTCGAAGAGGCGGAGCGCCTCCACCACCCGGCGCTCGCCGAGCGTGGAGGAGTTCGTGAAGACGCCGACGCTCGCCGCGAGCCCGTGCCGCTCCGCGGCGGCGCGCACCACCCGGGCGAGCTCGGCCAAGCGCGGGTGCAGCGTGGGCTCGCCGTTGCCGGAGAAGTCGATCGACCGCACGCCCGCCGAGTCGCCGAGCGCCAGCTCCAGGGCCCGCTCGAGGTCCCCGGGCGCCGGGTAGCCGGGGTCGAAGGGGGACAGCGTCTTCACAGCCGTTGGCCCCCGGAAGCAGTAGAGGCAGTCGAAGCTGCAGACCTTCCTGCCCGGGTAGAGGTTAATCCCCAGGCTCTCGCCCCTCCTCCTCGACGCTATGCGGTAGACGAGCGGCAGGTTGCGGTACGGGCACTTCGAGCAGTCGCCGGGGCAGCGGGCGTAGAGCACGGCTCAAGCCCCGTAGACGCGCTCCCACAGCAGGAAGAGCTCGTCGACGACGTGCACGTCCTCCACCCGCTCCACCCTCCCGCCCCGCACGACCTCGACGAGGCAGCCGCTCCGCTCCTTCACGCGGCCCACGACCGACGCCTCCACCCCGACCGACCTGACCGCCTCCAACGCCTCGCCGACCCTGCCGGGGGGCACCGCGGCCAGCAGCGCGCCCGAGCTGATGAGCCTCAGCACGTCCACGCCCAGGGCCTCGGCCGCGACCCTCGTCTCCTCCAGCACGGGGACCTTGTCCGCCCACAGCTCCACCGTCGTCCCCGACGCGTAGGCCATCTCCGCCGCCCCGCCGAGGACCCCGCCCTCCGTCGGGTCGTGCATGGCGTCCGCGAGCCCCCGCTCGGCGAGCGCCAGAGCCTCCTTGACTACGCTCACCTTCTCGAGCAGGCGCGCGCCCCGCTCGATTACGGAGCTGGGCACCCCCCGCCTCTCGAGCTCGCCGGCGAAGTCGGTGCAGAGGATCGCGGTCCCCTCGATGCCGGCGGCTTTCGTGAGGATCAGGTAGTCGCCGACCTTAGCGCCCCTGGTCGTGACGATCCTCGAGAGGGGGGCCACGCCGATCGCGGTCGTGCCGACGATCGGCCTGTCGAGACCGGGCGTCGTCTCCGTGTGGCCGCCCACCACCATCATCCCCAGCTCCCTCGCCGCCGCGTCCACCTGCGACATGACCTCGCCCAGCACCTCCGCCCCGCCCTTCTCCGGGAGGAAGAGGGACATGAGGAACCAGCGCGGCCTCGCCCCCCTCGTCGCCACGTCGTTCGCGACGATGTGGACGGCCAGCCAGCCGAGCAGCTTCGAGGCGCCCGTTATCGCGTCGTTGTGCACGACGAGCGCCATCCCCCCGCCGAGGTCGATCACCGCCGCGTCCTCGCCAACGGCCGGGCCCACGAGCACGGAGGGGTCGCGGTAGCCGAGCCTCGTGAAAACGAGCGACTCCAGCAGCTTCGGCGGGACCTTGCCGACCACGCCCGGGCGTGGAGGGGCGAGCCTTAAACCCTTCCTGCGGGCAACGCGCGGGGTGGAAACGCTTTTATACTGCGCGGCGGGCGCTCCCCCGCCAGAGAACTGGCCTGTGGGATAGGATGGGCGAAGAATTCGGGTATAGGAGAGGGAGAAGGGGTCGGCCCAGGGGCGGTTCCAGGGGCTCGGGTCCCGGCTCCTTGGAGGTTGGCGAGGAGCTCACGCTCCGCATTTTCGGCGTGAGCAGGCGCGGCGACGGGATGGGTAAGGCGAAGGGTTACACGGTGTTCGTCCCGAACACGAAAGCCGGCGACGTCGTTAAGGTCCGCGTGACGAGGGTTTGGTCGAGGTACGCTGTAGCCGAGGTCGTAGGAGGGGGCTCGGCCGAGGAGCCCGCCGCAGGGGAGGAGGAAGCCGGAGAAGAAGGCTTCACCGAGGAGTAGCCGGCCTTCGGTAGCGCCCTTTCGGGCGCCGCGCATCGACGTATTTTTTTAACCCTCTTCAGCCTAGAGGGCGCGAGGATGAGGAAGAGACGGGCTGAAGCGTGATGATTCCCATCTCACGCTGAGCTCGCTGGGTTTAAAAGGGCCGCCCACCCTTACGCTAGGTGCGCTGGAGGCTCGCTCTAGCGCTGGCTTACGCGACGCTGGCAGCGGCGCTGAGCTCCAGCGTCCTAGCGCCGCCCCAGGGGCCCGGCTCGCTGCCCCAGCTCGCGCTCGACGGGCGGCTGGTCTGGATCGCGCTGGTCGTCGCGACAGCGGCGCTGACGCCCCTCTTCCAGGAGGGCTTCAAGGAGCTGCTCCGCCAGGCGCTCGCCCGCCGCAGGAGCTGGAAGCTGATCCTGCTGTCCGCGCTCTTCCAGGCAGCCCTGCTCGTCGCGCCCATCCTCCTCCTCGTGCTGGTGGTGAGCAGCCGACCGCCGCCCCCCGCCGTGAACGGCACGGGAGCTCCGCTGCCGCCGGCCCCCCAGACGGCCCCCAGCGGGGCCGGCGGCGCTGAGGGGGAGGGCTCCGAGCCGGCGCGGACGGAGCCCAGCCGGCAGGCGGCAGCCGCGGAGCCGGCGAGCGGGCAGTGGGATCTAGAGAGGTTGACCCTCTTGGCCGCCGCGGCCCTGCTCAGCGTCACCGCAGCGACGGCCGCGTACGCCGCCTACGAGGCGTGGAGGGAGGCCCGCGCCGCGCCCGGGGCAGCGGGGGAGAGGGGGGTGGAGCCCGAGCTGCTGGAGGCGGCGAGGGCGGCTGTGAGGGAGCTGGAGGAGGGGGGCGACCCGAGGGGGGCGATCGTCTCCTACTTCCTCAAGCTGTGCAGGCTGCTGAGGGAGAGGGGGGTCGCGGTCGGTGAGGAGATGACGGCCCGCGAGGTGGCGCAGCTTGCGCTGGAGAGGTTCAGGGGCCTGGACCCTGTGCCGCTCGCGAGGCTGGTGAGGCTGTTCGAGGAGGCCCGCTACAGCGACCACAGGGTCGACGAGGCGATGAGGGAGGAGGCGCTCGCCTGCTTCAGGGCGATCGCGGATGGCCTCTCGCGCGGGGCTTAAGCGGGGCGCCGCGCTCGCGGCCGCGGTGGCGGCGCTGTCGCTGCTGGCCGCCTACGCCTACTCGCTCGCCAGGGAAGCCGGGTGGCTGATCGCGGCGCTCACGCTGGCCGCCCTCTTCCTCAGGGCCGCGCTCGGCGCGCTGCCGCAGCAGCCCGGGCGCAGGGTTGAGGCGGGGCGCCCGCGGGCGAGGGTCGAGGCGCTGGAGAAGCTCGTCGGCCAGCTGCCCTCCAGCAGCGGCGTCGTGGCGGCGAGGTTGAGGGACCTCCTGCTCCAGCGCCTGTGCGCTAGGACCGGGCTGCCGGTCGCCGAGGTCGAAGCCCGCGCGGGCGAGCTCGTGAGGGACGAGGTGCTGGCGAAGCTCCTCAGGGGGGAGCTGAGGCTGGAGTCGGAGCGGGACGTGCTCGAGGTGCTCGACCGCATCGACAGGCTCTAGCGCCCGGCGGCGCGCAGCTTTAAACCGCCGCCGCGAGGGGGGAGCCCCGTGATCCCGAGGATCGACCTCCACGTCCACAGCCAGTTCTCGCCCTGCGCGGAGAACGTGAGCGTCCGCGGCGACGCGGCGCTCGCGGTCGAGAAGGGCATCGAGGTGATGGCGATCACCGACCACGGCACCGAGCCGCAGCCCCGCTGGCTCGACCGCTACTTCGCAGAGCTCGAGAGGGTTAGGAGGGAGTTCGAGGGCAGGCTGACGCTGCTCGCCGGGATGGAGGTCGACGTGGTGGATGGCCGCCTCGTCGTCGAGAGCGGGGTCCTCAGGAGGCTGGACGTCGTCGTGGCTTCGGTGCACGAGATCCCGCAGGGGGTGGACGCGGCCGGCTACTGGAGGAGGTGCGTGCTCGGCGCCGTGCGCAGCGGCTCCGCCAGGGTCCTGGGGCACCCCACCTGGATCTACGGGTACCGGGTGGAGCTGGTGGAGGGGGAGGCCGGCGCCCCGGAGGGGCGGGTCGTGCGCCTGCCGGTCGAGCACGTGCTCGAGGTGCTCGACGAGGCGCGGGAGGCGGGGGTGGCCGTCGAGCTGAACTACCACCACAGGGACCCGAACCCCCTCTTCGTCAAGCTGGCCGTCGAGAGGGGGGTCGAGCTCGTCCCTGACTCGGACGCCCACAACCTGAGCGAGATCGGGAACTGGAGCTGGTACGAGCAGGCGCTGAGGGCGGCCGGGGTCCGGCCGGAGGCGGTGAGGTGGCTCGACCCCGGGAAGCTCGGGTAGCCGCTCAGGGCAGCCGAGCTCATCACCGATCGGCCCTTGCAAGCCTCCTCCCAGCGGCCGCGCACCGACCGCGGGCTCCCAAATAAGCTTGACGCGCTCTCAGGGGTAGAAGACCCTCCTCTCCCCCCTCGAGTGGAGGATGAGCTCGCCCACCTCCCTCATCGCCAGCTTGTGGTACAGCTCCAGCGTCTCGAGGGTCGTCCTCACCCGCTTGTCCACCTCCAGCAGGAGCGCGTTGTAGCAGCGCCTCCCCCCGTAGAGGAGGGCGAGGTGGGCCAGCACCCTCCGCACGGTGCCGGGGACGGGGTTCGCGAACCTCCCCTCCAGCTTCGGCAGGTCGGGGGCCGCGACGTCCACCCTCACCGGGTCGTCGCCGGCCGCGAAGACCGCGTACGTGGTGTAGACGGGCGGGTAGCCCCTGAGCGCCCTCAGCAGGGACCTGGCGCGGGCGCTGAAGTCGGGCCGCTCCGACGCCCGCTCGAAAGCCCTCGCCAGCTCCCCCTCGAGCTCCTCGTCGCGCGAGCGGAGGAGCAGGTCGGTGATGCCCGTGGAGACGCGCTCGAGCGTCAGCGCGATGGGGGTCGTGAAGCCGGCTCCCAGGCCGGAGGCGGCGATGATCTTCGAGTCGGGGACCGCGCTCCTCGCCTCCTCGAACAGCTCGAGGACGCGCGGGTCCAGCCCCTCCTTGACCAGCAGCCTCACGCCGTTCAGCGCCTGCGAGGGCCTCCTCTTCAGCAGCCTCCACAGCTCCATAACCCTCCCCCTCAGCCCGGGGTCGCAGCCGGAGAGCAGCTCGGCCAGCTGGGCCAGCAGAAGCTCCTCCTTCAGGACCGTCGAGCGCGAGTCCTTGCTCACGCCCGCCACCACCGCCCCCGCCTTGAGCGCTTTCGAGAGGAGCTCGCTGTACGCTTCCACGTACTCCAGCACGAAGTCCTCCCTACCCTCCACCTCCAGCTCGCGGATCACGTGGATCATCCTCCCGTAGAGCGAGCCGTCGATCAGCAGCAGGTCCGCGCCCTCCTCAAGCGCCTCGAGCGCTACAAGGTGCTCGACGTGCTCCCTCACCAGCCGCTTGAAGTCCTCGTAATCCCTCACGTCCCGCGGGAACAGCGCGTCCAACCTCAGCTTCCTCACCTCCCTCCCCCCCGCCTCGAGCGCCATCGCACGCGTCACCAGCAGGACGCCCCCGCCCGAAACCTCGATCTCGTCGCTCCCGCTGTCCACCGCGTAAACCCGCTCGAAGTGCCTCCCGGCGGCGACCCCGGCGACCCACACCTTCCTCAATAGGTCGGCGTAGCGCCCGGCTAGGGTCTCGCCACCCCCGATGACCCTGAGCACTTCGCTCCTCTTCCTGCGCACCTCCTCGACGAAGAGGTCGGCGAAGCGCGGCACGACTCTAGCCGGCGCGCGAGGGTATTATAGCTTCCCCCATCAAGAGCGAAAGTAAAGAGGCGCGGCCGAGGTCGAGGGCTCGCGGTTCAGCCTCCACGGCGCGGCAGAAAAGTTTTACAGTAGCTTAACCGTTCACACGTGGGCGGATGATCGGCTACGTAGACACCGAGCAGATGTACGTGGAGCTGCTCAACTACTACGGGCGCCACAGCTTCAGACCGCGCGAGATCCTCGAGCGGGAGATCGCAGAAAGGGTTTCCGCGGGGATGAGCCGGGAGGAGGCTATAGCGGCGCTCTACCGCGAAGTCTTCGGAACCCCAAAACAGCTGAGCGGGGAGCGCGGCGCGAGCCTTGAGGAAGCTCTCGAGAGCTTGAAGGCGGCTAAGAGGGACTACTCCACGCTGGTGGCGGCCATATGGGTGGTGCTGGCGATGCTCACCGCCGCCGCCTCCGCGAGCGGCTATCTCGACTACACCGCCGCCGCCCTCGTGCTGTTCTCTCTCCTAGCTTCGGCGGCGGTCTTGCGCCTGCAGGGACGAGGGGGCAAGTGGGTGTGGCGGGAGGTGCTGAGCTTTGAAGGGGTTGGCGAGTACTGGAAGGATTTCATGGAGCTGATCCCGAGAATCTACCAGAAGCTATCTCTTCGGAACGTGAAGTACGAAATCGAAGACGAGACGCTGATCCTGCGCATGAGCTTCTTAACCACGGTCACCATGCTCTACAAGAGCGGCCCCCAGACCTTAACGGTGGACCTGGGACCGTTCACGGTGAAAGCGACGTTCAGGAACATAGGCGGAACCCTGTACGTGGAAGCGGTCTACGAGGGGCGGCCCCCCGTGGCTTACGCCGATCACGCCGCTCTAGCCTACGAGCGAGCCATCGCGACCTTCCGGGCGGCTTTGGAGGAGGCCTACGAGCTGGTGAAGCCGAGAGCGGTCGTGGTCGTCAACTTCGCGGAGCTCGCCGAGCTGCTCGCCTCGAGGGGCTTGGTCGTGGCGGCCGTGAGGTGCCCGTACTGCGGCGGGAGCGTCGAGCTGCCGAAGGAGGGCGACACGACGAAGTGCCCCTACTGCGGGACCACGCTGAAAGCCATCGACCTCTACAAAGCGCTCAAGGAGGTCATCAGGGGCTTGTAGCGCGCTGAAGAGCGCGTTCGAGCTCGCGGTTGCGCGCTCGGCAAGCTGAAAAACCTGCAGTGCTCCGCCGCTGGCGTTTAGTGTTCCTTCGAGTTGCCGGAGAAAAGCTTAATGAGAGTTGGAGGCGAGGACGGCTGTGACCGCTCCGAGCGGTAGGGAAATCCTGCTGGGCGAGATCCGGAGGGGGTTGAGGGCGTTCTGCCTCGAGAGGTGGCAGAGCCTCCACGAGAACTACGCGAGGGTGAACTTGAGCGACAGCGGCGTGGCCCCCCTCACGCTCGCCGAGCTCGAGGAGCTGGGGTTGGACCTCGGCGGGTTGAGGGGGCTCGAGCTGGGTTACGGGTGGACCAGGGGCTCGCCCGAGCTGAGGAGCAGGATCTCGGAGCTGTACGGCGGGGAGGTGGGGGAGGGCGAGATCCTCGTGACCGCGGGCTCGGCTGAGGCGAACCTCGCGGCGGCGATGAGCCTCGTCGAGGAGGGCGACCTGGTGGGCGTGGACGTCCCGAACTACATGCAGGTGCCGGGGCTGGTCCGCTTCCTGGGGGCGAGGGCCCGCGAGCTCAAGCGCACCCACCCCTCCTGGCGCTTCCCCGTGGGGGAGGCCGTGAGGTTCATCGAGGAGGAGAAGCCGAAGGTCGTGTTCGTGTGCAACCCCAACAACCCCACCGCGACCGTGCTGCGGGAGAGCGAGGTGGAGGAGATGGCTGAAGCCGCGAGGAGGGCCGGCGCCCTGCTCGTGTTCGACGAGGTGTACTGGGGGTCGGAGCAGGGCGGGGACCGGCCCAGCGCCCTCGAGATCGCGGGGAAGGACGTCGCGCTGTCGGTGTGCGGGCTCTCGAAGGTTTACGGGATGCCCGGGCTCAGGCTGGGCTGGCTCGCCGGGAGGAGGGATCTCGTGGAGAGGGCTTGGGCCGTCAAGGACTACGTGAGCATAGCCCCCTCGATCCTGAGCGACCGGATCGCGTCGACCGTGCTCACGCGGGACAACGTGGCGAAGCTGAGGAAGCGCGCCCGCGAGATCGTAAAGGGGAACTTCGAGCTGCTCCTGAAGACCATCGACAGCGACCTCCTGCAGCCGCTACCGGTCGAGGGGGGCGCGTTCGCGTGGGCGAAGGTTCCGTGGGCAGAGGACACGCTGAGCCTCTGCGAGCTGGTCTTCGCTAGAAGAGGCGTGCTGGTGAACCCGGGTGAATGCTTCGAGAACCCCGGCTTCCTGAGGATCGGGCTGGGCCAGCGGCAGGAGAGCTTCGCCGCCTCCCTGCGGGAGCTGGTCGAAGCCCTACGGGAGGCGAGGAGCACCCTCGAGCGAGCCTCTCTGGAGGCCGCAGCGGAGGTTAAGGGTTGCTAAGGCTCGACGAAGCTCCCAGCGAAGAGCACGGCGCTGCTGGTGGGGTCGACGAGGAAGAAGAGGAAAGGTCTATCTATCCTTACCGTCTTTACATTCTCGGGCCGAGCTGCCGTAACTTTCACTACTACCGCCGTTGCGGCCGCCGCTTCCGTACCGTACAGGTCCACCTTGACCCTGGCCCTGTGGAACACGTTGCTCACGTAGGCTTTCCCGGCGAGCTTGCTGTAATCGAGCATCTCCGAGAGGTCGGCTCGTTCAGGATCGAAAACCCTCCTCACCCCCATGCCCTCTAGGATGGGTCTCAGCTCTACTATGCCGCTGTCCACGTCGAACTTCGGCATCAGCAGCTTGACCTTTTCGCCGCCTCTGCCCAAGACGCTAGAGAGCACGTTGAGGAGGTCTTTCTCCGACAGCTTGCTCGCGAACTCCTCCAGGGAAGCTTTCTTAGGCATCAACGCTACGAACTTCACGTCCGTCCCAGCGTAGCTTAAGGCCACGGCGATGTAGTCGTCGCTCTCGAGCAACTTGGCTTCGACTTCGCCGGAGAGGTACTCGGCTCGCGAGGGGCCTTTCGGCGAGTTGAAAACGTCGCTAATAACGGTCTCGAAGGGCGTCGTCCAGTTAGCTTTCAAGTACACGGTGTTGACGAGAACTATTGCCGCTGATCGATCCAAATACTCTATTATCTTATCTATCATCCCGTTCGTTTTGTTGTAGACCCAGGAGTTTATCCTGGCGGTAGCGTCCGCCGCGTCGCTGAAGGAGTAGCTCTCGGCCGAGTAGCGCTTTTCGAGAACATCCACGAAGCTTTCTCTGACGGGAACCCCGCTCTTCATCCACACGCTGTTGGCGATCGACGTCTTCGCGGGGGGCTGGGAGCTCAGGAACCTTTGGGCGCTCGACTTGAACCACTCCCTCGCCTCCTCCTGCGACGAGAGCCCGAGCGCGCTCAAAATTTCGGTTTTCGTGTCGCCGGCCGCCCCCTCGCTCAGCATCAGCAAGGCTGGGTAGACGCTGAAGGGGGAGACCGCCGTGTTCCTGCTGCCCAAGCCGGCCGCGAGCGAGAGCTTCAGCGCGAAGCCGGTGTACGACTCGAGCGGGCTCGCTTCCGCTGGGGCGGTCAGACCCGCGATCGGACCCGCGCCCTTCTCGAAAGCTATTAACGCGCCCGCTAAGGCTGCTAGCAGCAGAACCGCCGCAGCCACTTTCGTAATCTTCTTCGCCATCGGGGAGTGAGTTTGCGCTCCCGCTTTATCAGGCTAAGGTGCTGTACACCGCGTTCAAGCTCTTGAACGGTCTAGGCGGGCTGCAGCTAACGCGTTCGTGTAACGATCGCAGCGCGCGTGGAGGCGTTCCCGGCTGCTAGGTTTATCTAGCCCGCGCTCTAGCGTTGCAGCGTGGATGAGCTGGGCGGTCGGCTTCTCCAAGAGGTGGGGGAGCGGGGCTGGCTGGCGGGCTTGAAGCAGGTTGGCAGGATCGTCGAGGAGGCGACGCCGGAGAGCTTCATCTTCGTCTCCTCGAAGGAGGGGTACCCGCCCAAGTACGAGTACGTGGTGGTCCGCTCGAGGGAGCTCGTTGGGGGTGAGGAGAGGGAGGTGCCCGTGCTCTGCCAGGTGACCGGCGTCGCCTCGAGGAGCTCAGCGTACACCTCGAAGCTCGACCTCGATGCGCTGGAGCGGGTGTACGCCGCAGGGATCGACGACGCGAACGTGCTCTGCACGGCGAGGGCTCTCGGCTACCTGGCGGAGGAGGACGGCAGGAAGGTCGTGCTGATGCCCCGCCGAGCCCTCTTCCCCGGGAACCCCGTGTACCTCGCCCCCGACTGGCTCGTCCGCGAGTTCTTCAGCTACCCGCCGGGCGAGGGCATCTACATCGGCGACCTCGTCTCGAGGAGGAGCGTCCCCGTCCACCTCTCGGTCAACGGTTTCCGCCGCCACGTGGCGGTGATCGCGCAGACGGGGGCCGGGAAGTCGTACACGGTGGGCGTGATCCTGGAGGAGCTGCTCCGCCTGGGCGCGACGGCGGTGGTCGTCGACCCGCACGCCGACTACGTGTTCCTGAGCAGGACGAGGGACATGGGGAGGCACGAGCACTCGGACCGCGTCCAGGTGTTCAGGAACCCGCACAGCAGCGGCAGGTACGGCAGGGACCAGCTGGACAACGTCCGCGACCTCACCTTCAGGTTCTCCGAGATCGAGCCCGACGAGCTGGCGAGCATCGCCGGGATACCCGAGCAGTGGGCGAACGTCCGCGCCGCGCTGAGGGAGGCGGTGAAGGAGCTGAGGGAGAGCGCGCTCGACTACACGCTCGAGGACCTCCTGAGCAAGCTGGAGGCGAAGGGTAGGGCCGGCAGGAAGAGCGCGCACTTCGCCAGAGCCTACAACCACTTGAGGAGGCTGCTCGGCTTGAGGGTTTTCGGCACCTACACGACCCCCGTGAAGGGCGAGATCCTCAAGCCCGGCCACGTCTCCGTCCTCGACCTCTCCGGCTTGAACGAGGCGAGCCAGGACTACATCGTGAGCAGGGTCCTGAGGGAGGTCTTCCGGCTGAGGCAGGTGGGCGAGTTCCCCTACCCCGTCTTCGCCGTCATCGAGGAGGCGCACCGCTTCGCCCCCGGCGGCCGCGAGAGGGGCTCCACGCTCTCCTCCGACATCATCAGGACGATCGCGGCCGAGGGCAGGAAGTTCGGCGTCTTCCTCATCGTCGTCACCCAGAGGCCGAGCAAGATCGACCCGGACGTGCTGAGCCAGTGCAACAGCCAGATCATCCTCAGGATCACGAACCCGCTCGACCAGAGGGCGGTGGCGGAGGCGAGCGAGCGCTTAGGGGCCGAGCTCATGCAGGACCTCCCCGGCTTGAACGTGGGGGAGGCGGTGATCGTGGGCGAGCTGACGCGCGCGCCGGTGATCGTCAAGGTGAGGAGGAGGATCACGAGGGAGGGCGGGGCGGACATCGACCTCGTCGAGGAGCTGAGGAAGGCGAGGGAGGAGCTGCAGCTAGCCCCGCGCGCCTACTCGGCCGAGGGCCTCTTCTCCGAAGTCTAGCCTAGCTCTCGCGCTTCCATCCGCAGATGTCGTTCGCGCAGATGATGCCCGAGATCACGACCGCTTCGACGCCGGCGCCCGGGAAGGTCGAAGCGCCAACCAGGTACAAGCCCTTGATGGGCGTTTTGAAAAACGGCCTCCTGGTTTCGATCGATTGGTCGAAAGCGTAGATCGCGCCCTCCGGCATGGAGGCGTACCTCTCGAACGTCTTCGGCGTCGCCGCATCCTGGACGGCCACCCTCTCGCTGAGGCCGGGGATGAGCTTCTCCGCCTTCCTCACCAGCTCCTTGGCGAGCTCCCTCTTCCTCTTCAGGTACTCGGCGCTCCCCCTTTCGGGGAAGTCCCAGTAGCTCGCGGAGGTGAGGATGGTGACGCTGGCTTTACCCTTTGGGGCGAGGCTCGGGTCGGCGTTCGAGTTTACGACGATCTCGTAGCCTTCATCCAGGTTCTTGATCAGCGTCGGGTAGCCGGAGAGGTCCATATCGACGCCCAGGAACACCATGAAGGCTGAGGGGGACATCTTCAAGCCCTTGATGTACTCCGCGTAGCCCCTGCTCAAGCGCTCCTCCCCCACCAGCTCCAGCAGCGTCGTTTTCGCGTTGACGTTCGAGACGACCACCGGGCTCCTGAACCGCTTGCCTCCCGCTTCAACGCCCTTAACAGCGCCGTCTTCGACGAGGATCCTGTCCACCCTGCAGTTGAGCCGCACTTCTCCCCCGTTGCGCTCGACGACCTCCTTGAGCGCGTTGACGAGCTTCTGAGCCCCTCCCCTCGTGAAGTAGCCGCCGTGGAGGTAGTAGGAGACGCAAGCCGTGAGGGCGGTGGAAGCCAGCGTCTTGTCGGGCGGCGCCCCCACGTAGGAGAGCAGCGCGCTCAGGAAGGCCTTCAAGTCCTCGTCTCGGAAGTACTCGTCCAGCTTCTGCTTGAACGTCTTGTTCATCCAATCGTAGAAGTGCGGATGCTCCCTCGGGTAGCTCAGCAGCTTCTTCTCGCCGAAAACCTTCACGATGAGCTCCGCCGGCAGCGGCACTCCGTACGCTTCGGCGTCCCGGTAGCACTCCTCGTAAGCCGCTCTCGCCTCCTCAAAGAACGCGCGCACCCGCCCGCTCTCGCCCGGGAAGCGCGCAGCCAGGAGCTCCACGAACCCTTCCAAGCTGCTCGGAGCGTCGATCACCTCCCCCTTGAAGACGTACCTGACCGTGTTCCTCACGAAGAACTCCTCCCTGTTGAGACCCAGCTCGCGCAGCAGATAGGTCACGGGTCCCTTTTCCCACAACCCGCTGACATCCTCAACCCCAGCGTTGAAGGTGAAACCCAGCCTCCTGAAGGAGGAGCAGTAGCCCCCGACCTGGTAGTGCTGCTCCAAAACCAGCACCTTGTAACCCCTCTTTGCGAGCAGGGCGGCGCACGTCAAGCCGCCGAGGCCCGCGCCCACGACGATGACGTCGTACTCGCCCTCCCCCTTCGGCCTCCTCGGGTCCACCTCCACCTTCCAATCGAACTTCCTGAGCACCCTCGAGTACTGCGAAGCTGAAGCTTTAGCGGGGTACACCGTCGAGAAGGCGATCCCGAGGGCGACGGCGGCGTTGGAGACCAGAGCGCTCAGCGGCGGTGCGGCAGCGAGGTAGACGAGCGCGCTGAAGGCGAACACCGCAGCCCAAGCGCCGGCGATCACGTTATTGATGCGCAGAAACGCCCTATCCCTCCAGTAGACCTCGGGGTAATCCCTCTTCGAAACCTGGAACGTGAAAGGTTGCCTGGCGAGCAGCGAGGCGACCGCCATCAGGAACAGGGCAGCGTAGCCCAAGAACCCGCTACGCTCCACGAACACCCTCGCGCCGAAAGCGTACACGCCGACCGCGGCCGCGCTGAAGTAGAGCAGCGAGGCGGCGTCCATAAAGCCGAGCCCTCCCCTCCAAGCCTGCGGGATCGCGAGAACCGCAGAGAGGGCTAAGCCCGCGAGGACGCCGAGCTGGCTGCCCACCCCGCAGAGGACCCAGTAGGCGATCCACGGGGCGAAGGAAGCGAGCATGAAAAGCATGCCCGGCGCGCTCCTCCCACCCTTCAAGCCATCCCTCAAGCTTACACCTCTTTCCCAGAGCCTGTACGGGACGGGTTTAAATCATTTTCCTTTACCAGGAAAACCGCTGCGCAAAGGTATTTTTCCTAACATGGGAAAATGATAGAAATTTAGCTCTTTGGGAATTTGCGGATAAGGTGCGAACATAGTGGCGCTTGCTCCCAAGCTACTCTTCAATCGAGTTAAACTTATATCGGAGGTTATACTTTAGGCTACTGGTGAACCCAGCTTTGAGGGTGGTCCTGAAGGTGAGGAGGAAGGGCGTGGTCGTCCTGCCGAAGGCGCTCCGCGAGGCGGCCGGCATCGAGGAGGAGAGCGAGGTCGTCGCCGAAGCCGGCCCGGGCGCGGTGGTGCTGAAGCCGCTGAAGCTGAGGGAGGTGGACGTCGACCCGAAGCTCGTCGAGGAGATCCTGCGGGAGGAGGGCGAGGCGGAGGCGAGGAAGCTGCATGACCTCCTACGTGGTTGACTCGAGCGTCATCCTGGAGAGGATAATCAGGTCGTCGCCCCACAAAGCGAAGGTGGAGCGGCTGTTCAGCGAGACAGCCAGGGGCAAGGTGAAGCTCTTCGTCGCGCTGCCCACTCTCAGCGAAGTGCTCTACGCCGCGTCGAGGCTTTACGAGCTGGCGGGCGTTGAGCGGCCGAACGAGGAAGCCGCCACGCTGGTGGAGTGGGTGAAGTCTAGGTGCAGGGTCGTCGCGCTCAGCGAGAGCTCCGCCCTGAGGGCGGGCGAGCTCAAGAAGCTGCTGAAGCTGGCGCTCGTCGACTGCTACGTGATCGCCGTCGCGGGGGAGCTCGGTTGCGCAGCCCTCTTCCTCAAGCGGGAGCGGGAAATGCTCGGGAAAGAAGATGTGCTGAAGCAGCTCCCAATCGAGTTCCTAGCGGAGCGCGACATCTAACTCCCTTCTCAATTCTTTCCCAGTTACTGCCGAGCCCTTGGCTCGCTGCCTCTTTATGAACGTTTCCTTCACGAACCCTGAAGTTCTTGAAAAACTAACTCGCACTGCCACTCAACATATTGCGTGGATTCGCGGAAAACCTTTCCCGATTCCCGGCGGAAGGAGGGAATTTGGAGGGAAAGGAGCGGGGTCGAACGGAAACGTTGAGCAAATGAACTTCCGGTCCGAGAGCGGAAAGGTTTGTGGAGGGGGAGGGGGTCGGGGCGCGTTTGGCGCAAGCGTCAGCGTTAAGAGCTTTCGGTCCTCTCGCTGGGGCGTGGTGGTGGTCAAGCTTTTGCACACGGCCGACAACCACCTCGACCCGAAGCTGTCGTACCTGGGCGCTAAGGCGATGGAGAGGAGGGAGGACTTCCTCAGGGCGTTCCGGCGCGTCGTGGAGTTC
>JAPWTS010000025.1 GCA_028275925.1 Thermofilales archaeon | reverse complement strand
GAAAAGCGCGGGAAAACCCGCGCGGGCGCGCGCTGAGCTAGTACAGCCAGAAGCCCCCGTCCTCGAATACGACGCGCTCCAGCTTCAGCGCCACGAGGGGGCCCTTGAACCTCGCCATCGCTTTAACGCGGTTCGTCACCTCGTTGATGAGGAGGAGGGGGTTCCTCTCGAGCGCCCTCTTCACCTCCTCGCTGCTGCCCCTGCTCACCATGGAGTATATCGCGTTCTTCACGACGATCTCCGAGAGCAGGTCGGTGAAGCAGACCTCCCCGCTCTTGACCAGCGAGCCGAGCGCGAACCGCCTCGCCTCAGCGTAGAGCGGGAGCTCGACGAAGGGCTTCACCGCCGCCTCCAGCCTCTTCGCGTACTCCTCGTCGTAGTCGCCCTTCGCCGCGAGCTTCACCCTCTGCCTCCACTTGAGGGCCCACAGCGTGAACCACTCGTCGATCATCGAGGCGAGGGCCACGGGCTTCGCCTCCATCAGGTTCTCGATGTACGCTTCAGCCCGCTCGTCCGGAGCGTACTCCTCGTAGAGGAAGCCCCTGTCCACCTTGACGAAGTTGACGAAGTCCCTCACGGAGACCCCGACCATGAACGATTCCTCGCTCTTGCTCATCCCGCCGAACTCCGCAGCGATCTTCCTCGCCAAGACCCCCCTCAAGGCGGCTGCCGCGCCGCGGCTCAGCATGAGACCGCGCCGTGGGATACTCCGCGTACCTCCTCTTAAGCTTTTGGCTCTCCCCCAGCCGCAACGGGGGCTCGGCGGAAGGGGTAACAGTTAGCGCGCCGTTGCCCGCTCTCGGCGCGGAGCGCCGGCCTCCCTTTCCTACCATGTAGCTTTACCGGGCGTCAATGCGAGCAACGCTCGAAAACGCCCTTACGGTTCGGCGTGAACCGCGCGTGCCCGCGAGGCTTGGCGCGCGGTTGCGCGCAAAGGAAATAAGGAGCCCTCCCGCAGCTTTTACGGGAGCATGGCAGGTAGCGGGCCGGTCGAGGAGGGCTACACGAGGGCGGAGCTGGTCGGCGTCTACGGTGTGGTTTACCGGTTCGGGGGTACGAGGTACTCCTACGGCGCGGTGATGCTGCTGAAGGGGGAGGATTGGGGGGAGCAAGTGCTGCCGATATTCATCGGCAGCGCTGAGGCCGAGGCCATCGCGAGGGCGATGTACGGCATACCCGTTCAGCGGCCGATGACCCACGACCTGATCGTTTCCATGCTCGGAGCCTTAGGCGTCAGGGTGGAGAAGGTGACGATCGACGCGCTGATCTCGGACGTCTACACGGCCACCATAGTGCTCGCGCAAGAGATCAACGGGGAAGTGAAGCGCCACTACATCGACGCGAGACCCAGCGACTCGGTCGCGATCGCCGTGAGAACCGGTGCGCCGATATACGTTAACAACCAGCTGAAGAGGTACGCCCGCAGCGAGAGCGAGCTCCTAAAAGACATAGAAGAGGCGGAGAAGGAGGGGAAAATCTGAGAGCACGCCGTCACCCCGCCCTTTGCGCAGCGCTACTGGGCTCCCCCATCGCCTCCCCCGCTCGACGATTCCGCTAGCGCGCGGGAGAATCCGACTGGGATTCGCCGAAACTTTCGGCTCCCAGCAGCACCCTCATAAGGGCGCGTAGCAACACCTTTACCGCCGCGCGCGGAGAGAGCGCGGGGGCTCCCGCACCTCCGGGTCGCCGGGCGGCGGCTCGGGACCCGGTAGCGCTGGGCGTGCCCGCTTGTGCGCTCTCTCCCGCGCGGGGTTTACAAACCCTGCCAATAGTAGACCGAAAGTAATTTTTTCTAAAAGGAAAGTTAAAGAAAAAGGTAACCCTTAGCGCGCGAAGCCGGTGCCAGCTGTGCGCTCCGCCTTCACCTCCGCCTCCACGACCTCAGCCTCGAACGCGAACGGCTTCGCGATCCTGACCCGGTAGCGCGCGCGAGGTCGATGCGGTAGTCCCACAGCTCGATGTCGAGCGCGCGCGGCGCTTCTATAGTGCACTTGTACATTCTCTATCCTTTTCTCTAACTTTTTGATTAGAAAAATCACTTTCAGGCTTCTTAACATCGAATTTATAAGCCCCCGCCCCGCTTTCCAACCCGTGAGCCGCGGGGAAAACGCGGCAAGGGAGAACGCAAGCGCGCGCTAAGGAGCAGCTAACTTGCAGCGCCCCGTTCCCCGGGGGAGGCACTCCCGCTGGGGGAACCTCCCCTGCGGGCACCAGCGCGCGGGGCCGAAGAGGCTGTGAAGCGCCGCGAGGCGCCGAGCCCATGAACACCCCCAAGCGGGGGCGCTCAGACACTAGGATGAAGGGCGGGATGTGGGTGCGCGCGCGCTCAGGGATGCCCGGGGTCGGTTGAGCAGGGGTTAAAGCGGGCTGCTACGGGGGAGCTTGATGGACCTGAGCAGGTACAGCAACAGGGAGCTGCTCGAGCTGTACTTAGCCCACCTCCTGGCTAGGAACAGGTCCCCGAGGACGGTGAAGACCTTCAGGAGCCTTCTCGCCAGGTTCCTGGAGTTCGTAGGCGAGAGGAGGATCAGCGAGGTGACGACGTGGGACGTTGACGCCTTCCTCGCCAAGCTCAGGGCTTCCGGGTACGAGGAGAGGAGCATCTACACGGCGGCCGTGGCCGTGAAGAGGTTCATGGAGTACCTGGGGCTGAGGGAGAACCTGAGGGGCTTCGAGCTGCCCAAGCGGCCCAGCGAGCTGCCCCGGTACCTCACGCCGGAGGAGGTGCAGGCGATGATCGACGCCGCTGGCAACCTCAGGGACAAGCTGGTCGTCTCCCTGCTCTACTGCACGGGGGTGAGGGTCAGCGAGCTCGTCGGGATCCGCGTCTCGGACGTGGACCTCGAGGAGGGAAGCATAAGGGTTAGGGGGAAGGGCGGGAGGGAGAGGGTGGTCTTCTTCGACTCCCGCACCAGGCAGCTTCTGGCCGAGTACCTGCCCACGGTGAAAGGGTGCGAGTACCTGTTCCCCGCGAGAGGGGGCGAAGGCCACATGCACTACGTCACCGTGGAGAGGATCATACGGAAGCTGGCCAAGGCAGCCGGCCTTAGGAAGAGGGTGACCCCGCACGTGCTCAGGCACAGCTTCGCGACGATCTCGCTAGCGAAGGGGATGGACGTGAGGGAGATCCAGGAGCTGCTAGGCCACGCCAGCTTGAGGAGCACGCAGATCTACACGCACGTGGTCAAGCAGCGGCTGCTGAGCGACTACAGGCGCGTCTGGGGCTGAGCGCGGCCGGCCCCGCGAGCGCGCTACATGTACTGGGACGCGGGCGGGGCGCCCAGCTCCCTCTTGAGCCTCTCGATCAGCTGGTCGGAGGTCGTGAGCTCGGCTCCGAAGAACGCCCTCATGTACTCGAGACCCCTCTCGTGCCACTCCTTCGTTGCCGCCGCCACGCAGTCCACCGGCACCACCACCCTGTAGCCCCTGTAGAACGCCCCAGCCGCCGTCTGCTGCACGCAGATGTGCGTGTGGATGCCCGTGAGGATGACCGCGTCCACCTTCAGCTCCCTCAGCAGGAGGTCGAGGTCCGTCTCGAAGAACGCGTCATACCTGCGCTTGTAGACGACGTAGTCGGTCTCGAGGGGCTTCAGCTCCTCCACCACCCTAGCCTCAGGGCTCCCCCGGATGGCGTGCGGGCCCCAGAGCTCGAGCTCCCTATCCACCTTGGGGTAGTGGCTGTCGACGGCGTAGACGACCGGTATGCCGTAGCTGCGGGCGAACGCCAGGAGGGTGGCGATCTGGGGGACTATCGCCTCGGCCGCCTCAGCCTTCAAGCGCCCCCTCACGAACTCTTCCAGCATGTCGATTACGAGAACCGCGTACCTCACGAGGATAACAGCCGCTACTCCTCCTATAAGCTTAGCGCCGTAGCCGGCTTCACGCCCGCTCCGGCGGCTCGCGCCTCGAGGCGAGCTTCGCGGTCAGCTCGGCGAACCCGGACGAGTACAGCTCGATGATGCGGGTGGCCGCGGCGAGCGCCTCCACCGCGGCGCGGAGCGCCCTCCTGCACTCCGCGAGCTCCTCGGCGAGCGAGTGCGCTCCGATAAGGGCAGCATGCGGCTATCACCCTTAAAAACTTAGTGCGCGCTCTCTATCCTCTTTTGTCTCTTCACCCGCCTAGCTCTGCTGGAGTGTTCCCTATAGCGCTCTTGCGTATTCTCTATCCTTTCTTCTAACTTTCCGTTTAGAAAAATTCACTTTCGGGCTTCTCAACGTCGAATTTATAAAGCCCCGGTTCGCCCTAAGCCCGTGCACCGCGGGAACAGCGCGGTGGGAGCGCAAGCGGTGAGGGGGCCGGAGCCCCGGGCCCCTGAGCTCGAAATCCCCCGCTTTGAGCGGGGGGCGGTGCCTATGGGGGTGGGGAAGCCCCAAAACAACCGCCCTCGGGCCGGGCTGGGCTTTAGGGTCTACAAGCCGAAGGTGAATAGAGTTAACAGAGAGAAGCTGAAAGTATTATATAATGACATTGTAAACTACTTGCTCGGTATTACAAGCGAGCTAAAGGGGTCTAAGTACCTAACGTACTACGCTGAAGAGTGGGAGAGAATGTACGAGGAAGTGAAGCGTCAACGAGAGAGGGCTGGGAAGCGGACGCTGCCGAAGGCGCCGCCGCTACCCCTGCTCGTGAAGTTCGTGATGCCGGACGGCTCCGTGCGCGGCGACAAGAGCGCGCCGGCAGTAATCGACCTCCGCAGGGGAGAATTGAGGATACCGAGCTACGGCGTAGTGCAGAGGCTTCCTCGCAGGCTCGTTGAAGAGTTGATCAGGGAGAACTTGCTGGAGCCGCGACCTGACTTCACGCTCCAGGTAACGAGGAGAGGCTTCCTGCGCTTGATCGCTTCGCGCTACGCGCCCGCGCGCGTCGCCCTGCCGCTGCGGTTGATCTGCATCGACGAGAACTCCTGCAACGGCGAGGCGCTCGGCGTGTGGGACGTGCTCAAGCCGGGCAGAATCGTGCGATCCCGCTACGAGGAGCTGATGCCGAGGAACCGGGGCTTCCTCGACAGGACGGCCGCGCTGTTCCAGAGCGCGGCAGCGGGCAAGGCGGAGGCGCTGGAGAAGGTGAAGAAATTGCTGCGCGAAGCCGGGAAGAGCGAAGCCGAGATCGCGGCGCTGCTGGCGCCGGAGAAGCTCGCCGAGATCGCGGCGAGCACGCGCGAGAAGGAGAAACGGTTGAACAGGGCGTTCGCAGAGGAGCTCGTGTCGCTGGTGCGGAAGCTCGTGCGCGAAGCAAAAGAGCGGGGGTGGAGCGTTGCGATCGCGATCGATCCCATTAACGCCGAGAGCTTGAAGGGCTCGGAGCTGCAGAGGACGCTGCTGAAGCCCAGAAAACTCTTGAGGAACCTGGCGCGCTACGAGGGCGCGCGCTTCAAGCTGTACAGGGTGAGCGGGAAGCGGTGCCCCAACTGCGGCGAGATAGGCGTCGAGGTCGGGCACCGCAGGTACAGGTGCCCGCACTGCAACATCGAGTGGGACCGCGATAAAGCAGCGACGTTCTGGCTCGCGAAAAGGTTCCTGGACGAGCACTTCAGGGAGGAGTGCGGCGACGAGACGTACGTTGACATCACCGGCTGGCTGAAGCAGCACCCGAGGGGGCTGCTCTAGCGTAACAGCGAGGGGCTGGGTGCAGCCGCTAATTGACAGCGACCCGTTCCCCTGGGGAGGCACCCCCGCTGGGGGAACCTCCCCTGTGGGCACCAGCGCGCGGGGCCGAAGAGGGATGAGCCGCCGCGAGGCGGGGAACCCATGACAACCCCCTAACGGGGGCGCCCGGACGCCGGGATGAAGGGCGGGATGTGGGTGCGCGCGCTTGACGGCCGGCTTACCCTCCCTCCCGCACCTCGGGCACCTCAAGCTTCCGCCCCCGTCCCGGCGAGACCCCTTTATTTCAGCGCGCGCCCGCCTCCACCTCGAGCCCCACCACGACCTTCGACGCGGTCTCCGGCACGGCCGACCTCCACTCGCTCCCTATGGCCAGGAGCGTGAAGACCGCGGCGACCTCAGCCCCCTTCAGCGAAGCGAGCTCGGCCAGCGCCTTCAGCGTCCTCCCCGAGCGTAGGAGGTCGTCGACGATGAGGACCTTCTCGCCCTCGTTGAGCGCGAAGGAGGGCAGGTAGAGGTGGGCGTACCTGGGCGGGTCGGGGGCGAAGTAGCGGACCTCGACGTAGCTGCCGGCGCTCGCGTCCAGCTCCTGCCTCGCCACGCAGAGGCCGGCGTCCAGCACGTGGGCCACGAGCGCGCCCAGCGGCACGCCGTTGACGGCGGCGGTCAGCACCTTGTCCACCTCCACCCCCTCCAGCTCGACGTAAGCTCTGGCGGCGGCGAGGTTCAGCAGCGCCATGTCGTGGGCGATCCTAGCGACGTTGACGACGCCCCGCTCGTCCACGACCAGCGCCCGCTCCAGCGCGAGCCCCAGCGCGTTGACCCTCGCGAGGAGCCGCAGGATCTCCAGCGAGCGCTTGGGGCTGGGCAGCACCGCGCCGTTGATGTACCGGCTGAGGTCCACCTGCGTGATCCTCAACCCCTCCCTCCCCAGCAGCTCGAGGACCTCCTTGCCGCTCATGAACCTCCTCAACCCCCTCAGCGCTTCGACAGCCAGCAGCTGCAGCTTCACAGCCTCCAGCTTCCTCATAGTCACGACCGTGTTAAGTTCTGGTTAAAATACCCTTTGCTTAAGCGAAAGCCCTTTAAAGCGTTAGCACGCCCTTCGCGCGACGGGGAATGGCGGGGGAAACGCAAGTTAAGGAGGAGGCCCCCAAGAGGAAGGTCACGTGGATGCACATCGTGACCTTCGCCTTCGCGACGGCGATCTCCTATGTCCTAGCCGTCGTCTCCAGCCTGATCTTCCCGGTGCTCGGCGCGCCGGGCGTGTCGGCGCTCTACATAGCGGCCGCGATCTACGTGCCCCTAGGCATATGGATGGGGCTGTGGGGCTGCCTCGCCGGCTACATCAGCTGCTTCTTCCTCGGCCTCTACCCGAGCGGATACTCGCTCGTGCAATCGTTCGTATGGTCCTGGGCCGACTTCATCGAGGCACTCGTGCCCGCGCTGATCTACAAGGGTCTCAAGGCCGAGCTCGACTTCACGGTTAAGAGGCCGCGCGCCGCCAAGCTGCTGCCCCTCTTCGTATCTACTGGGAGCATCCTCCTGCTGCTCGGCGTCGTGATCCAGGTGCTGTGGGGCGCGACCTACGGCGAGCCGTTCACCACGGTGTACGTCGCTCTGGTGTACATCGGGACCGCGCTGGCCGCGGTCGGCATAATCCTAGGTCTCGTCGCGGGGAACCCGAGGACGTGGATAGCCCAAATCCTGAGCGTCATCGGCGCTGGTGTGTGCAGCGGGATCTGGGGCGCCGGTACGCTGACGATCTTCAACTTCCCGCCGCCGCTCCCAGCCGAGCTCTTCTGGCCGGTGTTCGTCGGCTGGGTGGTGGGCGACCTCATCGTGCTCTCCGTCATCTCGACGGCCCTGCTAGTAGCCCTTACACCGGTCTTCAAGCGGACCGGCCTGCTCGTTAAGGGCTGGTGGGCTTAGCCGATGCCAACGATACTCGGCGAGCTGGCGGGGGTAGAAGCTAGGTCGAAGAAGTACATGGAGCTCCACGTGCTGGCGAAGATAACCTTACCTCTTTTTATCTCGCTCTCCCTCCCGTTCGCGAGGGAACCCCTCCAGGCGCTCGCGCTCGTAGCGGTCTCCGCTGCCGCTTGCGCCGCCGCCGGCGTGCCCCTCTCGGTGCTGAGGAAGTACCTCCTCGTGATCGTCAGCATGAGCGCGTTCATCGTGCTGGCCTTCTCGCTCTTCACGTACATCCCCGGCAGGGTGCTGTACGAGGTCACGCTGTGGAGGGTGCAGGCCGAGAAGGGGGTCTTCGAGTGGAAGATCGCTGTGACGGACGCGGGTTTGCGCTACTCGACCGCCTTCATACTCAGGATCTTCGCGATGGTGCTCTCCGCCACCCTCCTGCTCGCGAGCGTCACCGACAGGGACCTCGTGTGGGGCCTCCTCTCCCTCAGGATGCCCTTCGGCGCCTGCGTGGCCGCCTCGCTGTTCTTCCGGGGCATACACCTCTTCGTCTCCGACTTCCACACGGTGAGGGAGGCGATGATGGCTAGGGGCGTCGACTTCGAGCGCACCCCCCTAGCTAAGCGGTTCATGCTGTACGCGAACGCGCTCATCCCGCTCCTCTCGCTGATGATCACCCGGAGCTACGAGGTCTCGCTGGCGCTGGAGTCGAGGGGCATCACCCCCGGGAGCAGGTCCGCGTCCGGCTACCACGCGTACAGGATGAGGCGGAGCGACTACCTAGTCGTGCTGGCGGGGGTAGGTTTAATGCTGGCCTTTGCGGCCTGGGGGTGGTCGGCGTGAGCAGGGTCGCGGTCGCCGAGAACGTTTGGTGGAGGTACGAGGGGCGCAGCGATTACGCGCTCAGGGGGTTGAGCCTGGAGGTGAGGAAGGGCGAGGTTCTCGCCGTGATGGGGCATTCGGGGGCTGGGAAGACCACGCTGGCCCTAGCTTTGACCGGCATCATCCCGCAGCGCGTCCCCGGCGAGTTCAAGGGCCGCGTCGAGGTGATGGGGATGAGCACGTTGAGGGTCGACGTCGCGGAGATCGCGAAGCGCGCGGCCATCGTGTTCGAGGACCCCGAGATACAGTTCGTCATGAGCACCGTCGAGGACGAGATCGCGCTAGCGCTCGAGCCCCTCCGCCTCAGCAGGGATGAGATGAGGGAGAGGATCAAGTGGAGCCTCGAGCTGGTAGGGTTGGACGAGAGCTTCCTGGGCAGGTCGCCGCTCCAGCTGTCCGGCGGCGAGAAGCAGCGGGTCGCGATCGCCGCTGCGGTCGCGAGGGAGCCCGAGCTCCTGATACTCGACGAGCCGACCTCGGACCTCGACCCCCTCGGGAAGGAGGAGGTGGTCGCAGCGCTCAAGCGCTTGAGGGACGAGCTCGACACGACGATAGTCCTCGTCGAGCACGAGCCCGAGTACGTTGCCGAGTTCGCCGATAGGGTCGCGGTCCTCCGGGAGGGGCGCGTGGCGCTGGAGGGCGAGCCTGGCGAGGTCTTCTCTAGGGTGGAGGAGCTGAGGAGCTGCGGCGTTTACCCGCCCGACGTCTCCGAGCTCTCCGCGAGGCTCGGGCTAAAGCCGGTGTACCGCTTCGAGCAAGCCCTCGAGCTGCTGAAAGCCGTTGTTAAAGGTTTCAGGAGCGCCGACCTCGGCGACGGCAGCCGGCCTGGGGAGGTTCTGATCGAGTGCAGGGACGTCCACTACGAGTACCCGGGCGGCGTGCGCGCGCTCAGGGGCGCCTCGCTGGAGGTCCGCAGCGGCGAGCTGGTCGCGCTCGTGGGACCGAACGGCAGCGGCAAGACCACCCTCGCCAAGGTGATGTGCGGATTGCTCAAGCCGTCAGCCGGGGAAGTGCGGGTGCTCGGTAGGAGTGTGAACGAGTACGACAGGCTCGCGCTCTCCTCGCTCGTCGCCTACGTGTACCAGAACCCCGACCACCAGATCTTCAACAAGTCGGTTTACGAGGAGGTGGCGTTCGGGCTGAAGCTCAGGGGGCTGCCCGAGAGCGAAGTGAGGGAGAGGGTGGCGCGAGCCCTGGAGCTGTTCGGGCTGAGGGGATTGGAGAACGAGCACCCGTTCTTCCTGAGCAAGGGGGAGAAGAGGCGGTTGGCGCTGGCGTCGGTCTACGCGCTCGACCCGAAGGTGCTGGTCGTCGACGAGCCGACGACGGGCCAGGACATGAGGTTCAGCGAGGCGCTCTTCGCGATGCTGAAGAGGTTGACCGGCGAGGGCAGGGCCGTCGTGGTGATCACGCACTCGGTACCGATCGCCGCCCGCTACGCCGACAGGTTCGTCGTGGTGAAGGAGGGTAGGGTCATCGCGAGCGGCCCGCCGAGGCGGGTGCTGACGTCCCCGGCGGCTGACGAGGGCAAGCTCACGAAGCCGCAGGTTCTGAGGCTCGCGCTGGCGCTGGGCTTGGACTCCAACCTCGCGCCGCTCAGTGTCGAGGAGTTCGAGAGAGTCGTGGAGGTGGTCACCGCTAGCGGAAGCCGGGCGGCCTGATCCTCACGACCTCTTTGTTCACGAGCGTGGGCGGGACCTCGCCCTTGTAGAAGGCTATCAAGTTCCTCGCAACCAGCTCCGCCATCGCTGCTCTCGTCTCGTAGGTGGCGCTCCCGATGTGGGGGGCCAGCACCACGTTATCCAGCTTCGTCAGCGGGTGGTCGGGCGGTAAGGGCTCCTGCTCGAACACGTCCAAGCCGGCGGCGGCGATCCAACCCTCCTTCAGCGCTTTTACGAGTGCTTGGGTGTCGACGACCGCGCCCCTCGCCGTGTTCACGAGCACGGCGGTCCTCTTCATCATCTTCAGCTCCCGCTCCCCGATCATGTGGTACGTCTCCCTCGTGAGGGGGACGTGGATCGTGACGAAGTCGCTCTCCCTCAGCAGCGTCTCCAGGTCCACGTACTGGGCGCCCAGCTCCCTCTCCAGCTCCTCCGGCAGCCTGTGGCGCTGGTAGTAGAGGATGCGCATGCCGAAGCCCTTAGCCCTGCGCGCCACCGCCTGGCCTATCCTCCCCATCCCGATGATCCCCAGCGTCTTGCCCGTCACGTGGTAGCCGAGCATCATCAGGGGGTGCCAGCCGGTCCCCGTCCTCCAGTACTCGCCGCTCCTCACGAACTTGTCGGCTTCGACGATCCTCCTGGCGGCTGCGAGGAGCAGAGCCCACGTCAGGTCGGCGGTAGCGTCGGTCAGCACTCCTGGGGTGTTGGTAACGTAGACGCCTTTAGCGGTCGCGTACTCCACGTCGATGTTGTCGTAGCCGACGGCGTACTGGGCGATGATCCTCAGCCTCGGGGCGCTGTCCAGAACCTCCCTGTCGATTTTATCGGTGAGGAGCGTGACGAGCGCGTCCACCTCCCTGACCTTCTCGAGGAGGACCTCCCTCGGCGGGGGCGTGTAGCGGTCCCACACTTCAACCTCGTAGCACTCCTCGATCATCTTGAGGCCACTCTCGGGTATCTGCCTCGTCACGAAAACCTTCGGCTTCATCGCTAGCCGCCAGAAGACGCGCGCTAAAAATGGGTTACGCGCGCTTCTTCTCGACGCTTTCCAGCAGCTTCCGCAGCTTGGCGACCAGCTTCTCGTACTCGGCCTCGCCCAGCTCCGTCAAACCGATTTTGACCTCGAGGACGCGGGGGCCCGACCCCAGCCCCCTCCACAGCTTCACGTAGCCCTTCTCCGCCAGCCTCCTCACGTTGCTGTCCAAGTCGCCCCATGTGAGGCCCAGAGCCCTCCTCAGCTCTCTCAAGCTCATCGGCCCTAGAGCATAGAGGAGCGTGACGATCATGAACCTCTTCGGGTTCAGCAGATCCCCGTCAACCTCCTTCAGGAGACCCGCGTAGTTCTCCACCCTCGCGTTCACCCCCCGTCTCGAAGGCGCGGGATGCGCCCTTTAGCGCCACGAAGGCGGCGGCCGAGTAGCTCGCTAGCATCAGGGAGAGAGCGAGCATCCACCCTGCTACAAGGTTGCGCAGCGCGGCGAGAAAGACGAGGGGAGTTGTCGCCAGCGCGGAAAAACCGCAAACGAGGAAGGGACGGGCGGCCACCTCGCCCCTCCTGTAGGCTTCGCGCTCGATGGACAAGTGGATTAATAGATGGCCCACAGCCAGCGCCGGGTACCAAGACACCGAACCTAGAGCAGGGTGGAGCGTTCCAGCGGTGAGGAAGGCTAAAGCGAGGGTAAGCGTATAAATGAAGCCCGCGAGCCGCCCCTTCTGTCTCCAAGTTCTCGAGCCGGTTTTCGGCCCAGCCGCGCCGCTCAGGAGACCAGCTAGCACGATCACAGGGATCGTAGCCGCCGTAGCTGAAATCCAAAAAACAGGGTTATCCTCAGCCTCGGCGAGGAGGGAGATCGCGGCGACAGCGAGCCAGTAGGAGGCTATCACTGTTCCGTAAAAGAAGAACGAGTAAGCTGCAGCCACAGTCGCGAAGTATTTCCTCAGCCTAACGGCTAGGTTTGAGAGAACCGCAGCCTCCAGGGCGTCTCGCCGCTCCTCCCCTCCAGCCATGGCCCTCACCTCACGAGGGAACGAGCTCCTCGAGCGGCACCCCTTTCACCCTGCGCGCGAGGGCGAGCGAGAGCGCCGCCAAAGCGGCCGCCCAAGCCGCCGTGGTCGCCAGGGCTAATGGCGCGCTCAGGGTGTTGGGCGGCTTCGGCGCCGCCCCCCGCGCTAGCGCCTCCCACAGCCACCCTCCCACCAGCCAGCCGCCGGTGGCCGGTTCGATGCCAGAGGCCGCGCTCACGATCAAGCTCAGCAGCGGGGCGAGGGGGAGCGCGTAAACCCTCTCGGCGAGATCCACCCACAGGGTCGCGTAGTTGAGGAAGGCGAGGATGAGGGGGACCATCTGAAGGAGGGGGAGCCTTGGCTTTCCGAGGGCGAGCATCGCGAGGGAGACGGCGCGGCTAAGCCAGTAGAGGAGCACACCGCAGAGGGAGAGGTACGCTACTAGGAGCGGCGGGTTCTCGGGGAGCGCTAGAACCCTGAAGCGTGCGTAGGTGGCGGCCACCACCATCGCCACGCACGCGAGCGCGTACGCAACCACGGCAGCAACTCCGGCGAGGAAGTCCTCGAGCAGGTACTTGGCTGGCGTCAGCCTGGTGAAGCGGGTTGCGAATGCCACCGCGCTCGAGGACGCGAAAGCGCTGATCGCGAGGCCGACCGCGACGGACCCCATCGAGAGACCACCCAAGTAGGAGTAGGCTAGGGCAGCGCTCACCCTGAGCATCTTCTCGAGGATATCGCGAGGCGGGAGCGGCTCCTCCACCCTTGTGAACACGTAAGCCCACATCAGGACCCAGAAGAGCGTGAAGGCCACACCCCAGAAAAGCCCGCTCCTGTCTGTTACGAGCCCCTTCAGCTTATAAAGCAGGTACAAAGTCACTTCCACCCACCCCTTCCCAAGCTCGAGCTTGTTAGAAGCTCGTAAACTCTATCCAGCGTCAGCAGCTCCGTGAGCGCCGCGCCCTCACCGCCCTCCACGAGGCTGAAGCAGCCGGCTCGGGTCTCGATGACCGCGAGCGCTCCGCTGCTTTTTCCTTCCACGATCGCGGCGCCCGCCAGCTTCCCGGCGGGGATCGGGCCGTAGAGGCGCCCCTCGAAGGCCAAGTGGACTTCCCACTCGGGGAGGGCTTCGAGGACCCACGTTTCATGCGTGTTCATCGTGATGACGCCGTTGTACCTCTTCAGCTCGCCGACTAGCTTCACCTTCTTAGCGGGGTCCAGCTGCTCGAACGGTTCGTCGAGCAGCACGTTCCTCGCACCGGAGGCGAGCGCCAAGGCCGTTGTGAACGCCTTCCTCGTTCCCGCTGACAGCTCCCAGAACCTCCTCTTCCCGAGCAGCCGCTCGCTCACCCCCAGTTCCTCCAAAAGCGCGAGCGCTCGAAGGGGGTCTGCACCCGCGAGGTCGCTAAAGAGGTGGAGCAGCTCTAGGGCTTTCACGGGGGCTAGGTAGTAAACCTCCGCGAGGTTCGTGGCGAGAACCCCAGTAGCGCCCTTGATCTCCTTTAGCGGGCGGCCATCGACCTCGATGCGCCCCCTGTAGGGCACTAGGCCGGTGATCGCTCTGAAGAGCGTCGTCTTACCGCTCCCGTTCGGCCCCAATACGATGTGCTTCCCCAGGAAGACCGCGCTGACCCCCTTCAGCACCTCATCGCCCCCCAGCTTCACCCGGAGCTCTTCGACAGTTATCATCGAGCCCCCCTCTACGTGACGTTTTATAAAACCGGGAGAAACTCTTGACTTGAGAGCCCCCTCTGTCAAGCTCGAGCGCGCGCCCCCCCGCCCCTAGAACAGGGACACTAACCGCTGCTGGCGCAGCGGTTGCGGCGCTTCCAGCTAGCAAGTACGCTTATTAGCTCGTCGGGCAGAGGTTTCTCGTGAGTAAGAGGATTAAGGTCGGTTACGTTAGGATCAAGGAGATTAGGGGGAGGGTTCGGATCGAGCCCCTGAGCAGGGAGGAGAATGCAATGCTGCTGAGGGAGGGGGACGGTGCCGGTCAGGTTAAGAGTGGAGATTAGACGTGCGCGGTCGCGTGAGGCGATCGTGCTAACGCTCTCGTGAATACGGGTTTCACGAGCGAGGAGCCGGACATCCTCGTCCCCGCAAGCGTGGCTAGAGCGCTGGGCCTTTGGCCTCAACCAAACGGATCCCTGTCCGTCATACTTGGCACAGCGGGTGGCGAGGTTGAGGGCTACATGGTGCCACGTTCAGCGCTGGTTAGGGTTTTGACTGATGATAGGGTTAGCGAGGCAGTTTTGGCAAACGTGATCGTCGATCCGCTAGCCGAGGAGGTTTTGATAAGCGACGCGCTCGCCGAAGAGCTGGGAATCCAGATACTCTACCCGCGGAGGGGCGTTTGGAAGTTCGCGGACGAGGACAGAGTTAGGCACAGCGTGGAGGATCGGTGGATTCCGTCTAATCAGAGCGAAAAAGTCGTGAGAAGTCGGCTGAGATTTACCGCTTGCGCCAGAGGGTCATCGCTTACAACGGGATCGTCACTTGACCTTTTACGCGCAACCTTCACGTACATATTGTCCTTTATCGCGGAAGTAACAACATTTTTGTAACTACCATTTTAAACGTTCGCTTCTTAGTACTGTTCCGAGCGGGCAGCCATGTCGATCAGCTCTGCACTAAGAGGTTCCTAAGCTTCTCGAAAGCCTCCTCGAGGGACCTAGCGAAGATGAGGCGCCCGCCCCCGGCCTCCGCCAGCGCTTTCGCGAAGCCGAGCCACTTGGTGGGGACGCACACGACGTTGAGCTCCCTGAAGAGGGGAGCGGCGAGCAGAGGGTTCTCGCCCGCGGTCCACTCGGCGTCGGTCACGAGCACGGCTCTCGGCTCGTAGCCGGCTGAGAGCAGCTCGCCCCTCGCGGCGAGGAGGGCTTTGTGGATGTCCGTGTAGCCCTCCGCCTCGAGCGCGAGGATCGCGTCGACCACGTCCTCCACGTCCCTGCGCTCCCCCAGCCTCTTGATCGCCTCCACCTCCGTGTTGAACGCGAGCACGCAGTAGTCGTCGACCCCCTCGCCAGCGTACGCGAGCATCGCCCCGACGAGGGAGCCCAGCACCAGCTTGAAGCCGGCCATCGACGAGCTCCTGTCGACGACGAGCGCGTAAGCCCTGCCCCTGCGCTTCATCGAGAAGAAAGCGGGCTCCACAGGCTTCGCGCAGCTCTCGAGGGCTCGCTCCACCGTCCCGTCCACGTCGACGTCCACCGCGTCCTCGGGCCCCCCGCCGCGCGCCAGCCTCCTCCTCCCGGCGTAGCCGCGAGCCAGCTCGACGACGAGCTCCCTCGCGTAGGCTCTCGCCCTCTCCCTCGCCCAGCTCGGCAGGTGGCCGTACACCCTCGCGATCGCGTCCAAGCCCTTCAAACCGGCCTTCGCCAGCCCCTCGAGGAGCGTCGGGTCGCTCGCGACAGCCAGCGCCGCCCTCCTGGGGGCCGTCTCGCTGAGCTCGATCACGCGGCGGGCCGAGCCCTCCGGGTCGCCCTCGGCCCCCGCACCCTCCTCCGGGCTCTCCCCCTCGCCCCCCGCGTCGCCCGCCCACCGGTAAGCCCCTCTCTCCAGCAGCTCGTTGAGCACCTCCTCCACGACGTCCTCGGGCTTGCGCGACGCGTCCTTCAGCCAGATCTTCGGGGAGAGCGCCATGACCGCGGCCAGCTTCAGGTCGTCGAGCGTGAGGGCCCCGTCGCCGGCGAGCTGCTCGGCGATCAGCACCATGTCGATGGCCCCCCGCACCGAAGCGCCCATCTTCACGGCCGGGTGGCGCCTCGTCGCCCTCGCCGCGTCCACCGCCAGCTCGACCAGCCACCTCCTCCGCGAGCCCGTGCGGCGGAGGACGATCTCGACCTCCTCCTCCCTGCTCTGGTAGTCCACCCTCAGCATCACGAAGCGGTCGAGCAGCGCCCTGCTCACCCTCGAGGTTCCAACGTCGTCGTACGGGTTCATCGCGCACACGATCCTGAAGCTCTCCCCCGCCTTGACCGCCCCCAGCCTCGGGATCGCGATCTCCCTATCCTCCGCCGCGCGGATCAGCGCGTTCATCGCCTCCTCCGGCATCCTGTTGAACTCCTCGATGTAGAGGAGGCCGCCCGACTGCATCGCCTGGACGAGCGGGCCCGGCTCGAAGAACTCGGGCTTGAAGCCCTCGGCGACGACCTTCGCCGGGTTGAAGGTGCCGATCAGCTTCTGGGGCGTGAGGTCGGCGCTCCCCTCGACCAGGAAGAAGGGGACGCCCGCCTCCTCAGCTATCGCGCGCAGCAGCGTCGACTTGGACGTGCCGGGCGGCCCCTGCAGCAGCACGTTCCTACCGGCCGCTAGCGCCGCCAGAACCGCCCTCGCCTCACGCTCCCTACCCACGAGCCTCCTCAGCACCCTCTCAAGCAGCCGGGGGTCGGCGTACGGGTTGCTCGAGACCACGCGGGACCCTACCGCTCCACCGCGCTCGGAGATAAACGTTTGCCACGCCGCGCCTCCGGTAAACCGTTTTCAGGGAGAACAACATTTATAAGATCTTGTTCTTCCGGAAAACGGGATGCGCGAGGAGGACTTCCGAAGGGTCTTGGCGGAGTGGAAGGTTTGGAGCCCGCCGAAGCTGGTCGAGCGGGAGGTCAGGCTGCCGGCGAACCCCTCCTACGTGGTCGCGATCACGGGCCCCCGGCAGGCCGGCAAAACGTTCAGGCTCTACCAGCTCGTCCTCGAGCTGCTGGAGGCTGGGGTTCCGAGGAGCAACATCCTCTACGTGAACTTCGAGCACGAGAGGCTCCGCAGGCTCGACGCGAACGATCTCGAGGATCTGATGAAGGTGTACTACGAGATGTTCGAGCCGTCGAGCAGCCACCCCGTCTACCTGCTCCTCGACGAGATCCAGCTGGTCAGGGATTGGGACAAGTGGGTGAGGAGGATCCACGATGCGGGGAAGTTCAGGGTCTACGTGACGGGCTCCACCTCCAAGCTGTCCAGCAGGGAGGTTGCGGACGCGCTGCGCGGCAGGAGCGTGGACTTCCCGGTCTTCCCCTTCAGCTTCCGGGAGTTCCTCAAGGCGAGGGGCTTCAGCGTGGGGGACGCCGAAACCCTCAGCTACTTGGACGAGAGGGGTAGGGTGCTGCGGCTGCTCGAGGAGTACCTCACCTTCGGGGGGTTCCCGAGGGTCGTCCTCGCGGAGAGCGCGGAGGAGAAGAGGGCGCTGCTGAGAGCACACTACGAGGCGATATTCTACAGGGACCTCGTCGACCGCTGCAAGCTGGACCCCGAGCTGCTCGACCTCGTGCTCTCCACGCTCGTGTCGAGCGCCGCCGGCCAGTTCAGCGCCTCCAAGCTCCTCAACGTGGCCAAGTCGCTCGGCTTCAGGTGCAGCAAGGCCACGCTGATCAAGTACGTGGAGTGCGCCAGGCAAGCTTACCTGCTGCTCCTCTCCGAGATCCACTCGCCCTCGATCAGGAACAGGAGGCAGTACCCCAGGAAGGTGTACGTGGTGGACAACGGCATCGTCACGGCCGTCAGCCCGGAGGCCGCGGGGAGCCTGGGGAGGCTGATGGAGAACGCGGTCGCTATCGAGCTCGCCAGGAGGGGCTACGCCCTGCGCTACTGGAGGGAGTACGGAAAGCGCGAGGGGGGCGAGGTGGACTTCGTGATCCCGGACGGCGCGAAAGCCAAGCTGCTCATCCAGGTCACCTACGCTCGGGGGAAGCCGGACGTGAGGGCGAGGGAGCTCAAAGCGCTCGCCAAAGCGTCCGAGGAGCTGGGTGCCCGCGAGGCGCTGGTCATCACGTGGGACTTCCGGGGCGAGGACGCGCTGGGCGGCCTCAGGGTGAGGTACGTGCCGCTCTGGCTGTGGCTCCTCGAGCCGGAGAAGCACCTCCCCCCGAGCTAGAGGGCCCGCTGACCGGCCGCTTGAGCCGCTATCGCGGCGATACCCTCGAGCGCTTCGGCCAGCGCGTCGACCTCCTCCTTCACGTTGTACAGGTAGAAGCTGGCGCGGACCGTCCCCTCCGTCAGCCCCAGGTACTCGTGAAGGGGTTGGGCGCAGTGGAAGCCGCTCCTCACCGCGATCCCGCGCTGGTCGAGCAGGGCCGCGACGGTGTGGGGGTCGAGCCCCTCGACGTTGAAGGAGACGATCCCGCACCGGAGCTCAGGCGGGGGCCCGTACAGCTCAACCCCCTCCAGCTCCGAGAGCCTCTTGAGCGCGTACCTGACGAGCCCCTCCTCGTGCCTCCTGACCTCCTCCATCCCGACGCGCTGCAGGTACCTCACGGCCTCCGCCAGCCCGACCCCGCCGGCGATGTTCGGGGTCCCCGCCTCGAACTTCCAGGGCAGCTCGTTCCACGACGCCTCGATCGCTCCTCCCCTGTACCTCACCTCGCGGATCATGTCGCCCCCGTAGAGGAACGGCTCCATACCCTCCAGCAGCTCCTCCCTACCCCAGAGCACCCCGATCCCCGTTGGCCCCAGCATCTTGTGCCCGCTGAACGCGAGGAAGTCGCACTCCAGCGCCCTCACGTCGACGGGCATGTGGGGGACGCTCTGGGCCCCATCCACGAGGCAGATCGCGCCAACCTCGTGCGCCAGCCTAGCCACCCTACGGGCGTCCACGATCGTCCCGAGCACGTTCGAAGCCTGCGTGACGGCGACGATCCTCGTCCTCTCGCTCAGCGCCCGCTCCAGCTCCTCGTAATCCAGCGTGTAATCTCGCTTCAAGCCGACGACCTTGACGCGCGCCCCCCTCATCCTGGCGACCGCCACCCACGGCAGCATGTTGCTGTGGTGCTCCATCACCGTGATCACCACCTCGTCGCCCTCCCGCAGGTTGCGGAGGGCCCACGAGTAGGCGACCAGGTTTATCGCCTCGGTCGCGTTCCTCACGAACACGACCTCGCGCCAGCTGCGCGCGTTGATGAACCGCGCAACCACCTCGTGCGCCTCCTCGTACGCCTCGGTCGCCTCCCTGCTCAACCTGTGGATCCCCCTGTGGATGTTCGCGTTCACGCTCTCGTAGAAGCGCGCGACCGCCTCGATCACCTGCCTCGGCTTCTGGGAGGTCGCCGCGTTGTCCAGGTAAATGACGCCGGTGCTCAGTATGGGGAAATCCTTCCGGATCTCGTAGGGGTCGAGCATGACAGCGAAATACCCGGTAGGGGATTGAAAAAGGTTTGCGCCGCGCGCGTCGTAAACCGTGGGGCCGCACACGTAGATCGCAACCCTACCGGGGTTTACCGGCTCGAAAACCTCAAGCTTCCGACCCAGCGTGTTGAATACCCGCAACACAATGTAGGGTCCACCGCGAGCCCCTCGCGGAAAGCTCGCTTAAACGTTGCGGCGCGCGCTGTGCGCGCCCTTTACTTTTTAGGGAGCGCTGCTGGTACGCTCTCTATAGCTTCTAGAGTATTCTCTATCCTTTCCTCTAACTTTCCGTTTAGAAAAGATTACTTTCGGGCTTCTCGACATCGAATTTATAAACCT
>JAPWTS010000133.1 GCA_028275925.1 Thermofilales archaeon | reverse complement strand
TAATCGAGAAGATGCGGCAAACCCCCCACGACCTGAGAGCCTGGGAGATCGACATCGTGGACGGGCAGGGCCTGACGCTCCGCAGGCCCCTCGCGCGCCGCATGGAGGACGAAGCCCTCCCGCCCGAAGTCATGGAGCGCATACGCAAGATCGCGAGCAAGGAAGGCTAACGTTAAGACCCCCTAGCGCGCGCCATCCAGGTTACCCGCCTTTACGCGTGGGTTACTGCTCTTCTTCTTTTCGTTGACCGCGATCACCTTGCTAGCTGTGGGTATGAAGCTGAGCACTCTGACTCGCTGCGGCACCCTGCCTCCTCCCCTTTTCAGGATGTTCATCGCCGCGTTAACGTCGCTGTGCATCGTGTGCCCGTGGGAGCAGCGCACTAACCCTCTAGGCTTCCTAACTACCTCGCAGCCGTGCCTTGCGCACACCTTCGACGTGTTGTCCTCTGGGATCTCGAACGCTGGTATGCCGTGGTTTTCCGCTGTGACAGCCAACCTCTGCTTGAACCTCCTATAGCTCCACAAGTTCGTGTTCCCCTTGCCGGGCTTATCCTGGGCTACGCCGCGCGGGTAGCCGAGGAGCAGCACAGCCACGCCGAGCTCCTCGCACATCTTGACTAAGTGCGCCGCGCTGTTGGCGAAGATCTGCTCTCTGTGCTTCCTCCTCTTCTCGTACAGCCTCCGCCTCATCTCTTTCAGGACAGCCCTATCCGCCTCCTCGAGCTTGGGATCGGACAGCATCCTATCGACTTCGGCGATCTTCCGCTCGAAGTAGAAGTAGTCCGCCTTCAAAGGCCCGCCCCTGTAAAGCAGAGCCACGCCCTCGCCGCTTTCATTCACAGGCTCCGTGACGAAGGCGATCAAGCGCTCCCTGCCAAGGTCGATGCCAGCCTTCAAGCCGCTGCCGTCGAGCCTCCCCTCCAGCACCACCTCCATGGCAATTTTCGCGTACCACCGCTTCTTTACGGGATCGTGGGTGATGATCAAGCGGCCTTGCTTGGCGTCTGGCTTTGTTAACCAGCGCGGCTTCCCCTTGAAGGGGATGTTTATGTTCCAGTAGCCTAAGCGCAGCACCCTCCTCTCCAAGTCGATCCTGAAGTTGTCGGAGCGGACGACCACGATCGGTATACGCTGCCCCTCTTTATCCTTCCTGTAGCCCGGCGGGCGCACCTTCTGCCAAGGCTCCAGCCTACCCTCCCTAGCCACTTTCAAGAGCCCGAGGAAGCTCTTCCATTGCTCCCCGATCAAGCGGCAGGCTTCGGCGAAGTTCTTCGAGCCCAGCAGCTTGTAGATGTCGGCGTACTCCGCGAAGCGGCGACTCCAAGCGCTCATCCAGCTGTAATCGATCTTCCCCGCCTCGAAGAACAGCCTCCTCCGCCTAAAGTTCTCCATGTTAATCAAGCGAGCGGTGGCGTCGCCGACGCGCCGCAGGAAATCATCCAGCTCGGGCGTCGTGAGCAGCCGCAGGGTGTCCGTCCTCACCACGCGCGCTTTCAGCGCTTGGGCCCCACTCCCCCCGCTACCGCGGGGGTCACCACCTTGCTCCAAGAGGAGCCGGGCCCAAGCGTTTAGAGGGACTATTTCTATTTCATTTTCTGAACTGTTTTTACCATTTCTATTCCTTTTCTTTTTACTTTCTGCCTTGTTTCTTTTAACATTGTTCTCCGTTCGCTTCCTCCCTGAACGCTCCGCCCTGGGGCTCCGGCCCGCCGCCCCAGGGTCCCTGTGCGTGCCCGTCTTCTTTACCTCCTCCATACCCCCTCCCCTTTTCGGGGCGCCCGGTTCTCCCCCGCCCAGCCGCGTTTGCGCAGGTCTGGGCGGTTTCCTCGAAACCGGGCCTCGGTGGCGGCCCGGGCCCCCTCTTCGGGAGCGAACTGAGCCGAGCGCCCCTCGGGGAAGGGTGGAGGAGCAGTGCGCCAAGGCGGGGTAACCTGGGTGGCGCGGCGCCCCCCTGGCGCTCTCAGCCGCCTCGCGGCGGCCTCACCTCCTCCCGCCCTTGGGGTGGAGCGGGAGCCTCTGCCGCCCTCCCGGGTGGGCGGCCGTCGCGCGCTCGCCCGAGCTCGACTTCACCGCCCATCCCCACTCGGCTTCACACCGTCGCCGGTCGGCCACACGGGTCGCAGCTCATCCTTCGGGGGCATTCCACTACATTCCTGCTCGCAACCCCCTACGCCTCGCTCGGGCTGCTGGGGGAGGCGCCTCCCGGGCGGCGCGCTCCCACGGGGCCGCCAGCGCCCCAGCCTGAAACCAAACACCCTTTCTACCCGCTCTCTCGAGCGGCTGGCGGCAGGGCGTCACGCCCCCGAGCCGCCAACCGCCCCTCCGCGGAGCCGCAGGGCGTTACGCCCCCGAGCGGCCCGCTTCACCGCCGCAACCCCCCTCCGCGGGGGACCCGCCGGTTAAGGCGGGAGGTGCGGTAGAGAGCGGGTAAAAAAGAGGTTTGGTTTCAGGGCCGGGATGCTGGCTAGCCTGTCCGCCCTCTGGCGCTGCACGCTGGAGGGCGCCCGCGCCTTTACGCGTTGCTCGCTTTGCTCCAACGCTGCCTCCCCCCTCATCCCCCCTCCGTCCTCGCCCCATCCCGCGCCGAGCCGTTAGCCGGGGTTCACCGTCATCCTGCTCGGCGCGTTCATCGGGAAAACTTCTAGAGGCTGGCATAAAAGCTTGGCGTGGGGGTCGCTGCTGCGCCGCGTTCACCGGTCGTTAATACGGTTTTAACAGCGGCAGTCGCGGGAAGCCTTTTTCTACCCCCTTCCTCGAGGAGGTTGCGGCTGGGGTTGGGTCGAGGCTTGAAACCCGTGTAGGGTCCCCTGCCCCCAGGGCGACCGGGGGCGGCTCCGCGCTCAGCCTAGCCGCGTGCGCTAAGCGCCGAGCCCCAACTCGTTAACTGCTTCCCGGACTTTCCTCCCCCCTCTCACTTTGCGCTTCCTCATCTCCTCCGCGTAGCTGCGCAGCTTTCCTTCGTCCACCAGCTCCAGCAGCCCCGGGAGCATCTCTGGGAGAAGGGGGTAGTCGAAGTAGATCGCGTCTATCAGGGTCTTCTCCGGGTCGCTAACTCTCACGTACTC
>JAPWTS010000132.1 GCA_028275925.1 Thermofilales archaeon | reverse complement strand
GCCAGCACCTCGCGGAGCGTGGCCGGCACGTCCGCGCCGTCGAAGCTGACCGGGTAGAAGCCCGCCGGGAGCCCCTCCACAACCTCGACGGGCTCGAAAGCCCTGAGGTTGAGCTCGTGGTCGAGGATGAGCAGGTGGACCGCGCCGCAGGCCGAGCACACGAAGACCGCGTAGCCGGGCCTCGAAACCTCCACCGCGCTCTCGGCGCCGCACGATTTGCATCGGATCTTGAAGGGCTTCACCCTAAGCTCCACCCTCTGCATCGAGGGTTGGAGGGCTGGAAAAATAAATGCTTAACGCCGCCTGCTGCTTGAAGAGCGCCGGCGCGCCCCGAGCTCGGGGAGCGCGGGAGCCAAGTCCTCGAGGCTTGCGGAGCCCCTCTTCTTGGCCTCGGTTTCGAGCCGCTTGAGCAGGCGCCTGTAGTGCTCGCGGCAGAGGCGCGCGACCCTGCCGGCAACCTCCACCTCGAGCTCCGCTGGCCTCCCGCAGCCCCCGCGCGAGCAGAGCTCCGAGCGCCCCACCCGACCCACCTAGCGCGCGCTAGCGCTACGGTTCTTGAAGAGCTTCACGACCTCCAAGGCCTCCCCCAGACCCGGCGACCGCCTGCTCCAAGCGAGCATCGCGCGCACCCTCGCGAGCGCCTCCTCCACCGCCGCGGCCTCGCCCGCGCCGGGCTCCCTCAACCGCTTCGCCACCTCCTCCAGCCGCGCTGCTTCCTCATCGAGGCCAGCCCCCCTCAGCAGGCTCGCCGCCTCCATCAGGAGCCCCCGCACGAGCGGCTGCGCGTCCACGCCGTGGGCCGCCGCCACGGCCATGACGTCGTCGCTCAGAGCCAAGAGCCGCTCCGCCCACCTCAAGGCTTCGGCTGCACCCGCGGGCGCGGCGGGAGCCTGGAGGAGCTTGGGAACGTCCCCCGCGGCCTCCGGCTGCGCTAGGGGCGCGGCCTCAACCGGCTGAACCTCAGCGGAGCGCGCGGCTGGGGCTAAAGCTTCAGGGCGGCGCTGGGGCTGCTCGGGAACCTCCAGCTTCTGCGAGAGCTCCTCGGCGACCGCTCTCCCGAGCTCCGTCAGCCTGTAGAGCTTGTACCTCCCGCCGACGCTCGACCGCTCGACGAGGTTCATCGCAACGAGCTCTTCGATGACCTTGCTCGCGGTGCGCGCGTCCGCGAGGTAGCGGCCCCACCTCATCGCCCTGCGGAGCTCCGCCTCCAGAGCCTGGCCGGCGCGCAGCAAGTAGACTAGAACCGCCGCGTGCTTCTCGCGCTCGCGCAGCAGGTACTCGGCGATGGAGCGGGCCCTATCGGCGCCCAAGCCCCACCCCCTACTTGAAGAGCGTCGGAGCCCAAGCCGCCGCCAAGACCCAGCTGAGCCACACGCTCCCCGCGCAGAGGGGCAGGTACTGCGGCAGCAGGTGCGGTCTACCCTCTCTGGCGCCGGCTGTAGCGGCGGCGAGCGTCAACGAGGTCACCGCCAGTATGGGGTCGATCCACTCCCTCAGCTCCCTAATGCCGGCGCCCGTTATCCCGGTTCTAGCCATCCACTCGCCACCGCCCTGGAGCAGCGCGCCGGAGGCCACGACCACCGCGTAGATGGCGCCGACGATGGCGGCCTCCACCACGGCGTAGAGGAGGAAGACGCGCGTCTTCGAGCGCAGCCTCTTCACGAACTCGAGGATCTGCGAGATGTACTCCTCCAGCCGGCGGAGGTTCTCGTAGCCCCCGTGCAGGAGCACCTGCCAGAGGCCCAGCGTGGCAGCCCTGGCGAACCCTCTCCACTCGCTGCTGAGAAGGTCCTCCGGCTCGCTGATCAGCTTCTCTCGGACTAGGGCGTGGTAGGGGTTGCCCACCGACCTGGCGGCGACGCGCACCATGTCCCTCGCTTTGTCCAGTTTTTTCAGCTCGCTCCGGGTCCACCAGAAGTGGATGATCGAGGTTGGGACCGAGCCCAGCGCCAAAGCGAGCGTCAGCGGCGCCTCAACCTTCAGCCACCACAAGAGCAGGTAGATGGGCAAAACCGAGAGAAGAGGCAGGTAGGTCCTCCAGGGTGGAGTGGGGACGCCGAACTCGAACGGGTAGATGACGAGACCGGAGACGAGCGCCAGCACCAGACCCACGGCCGCTAAAGCGAGCGCCGTCGTGGCCACCCCGCCGCCGATCAGCGCCATAGTAGCCACAATCGTCGCGGGGACCGTGCTGGTGAACGTGCTGACCAAGCTGTACAGGTTGCTGATGTTGTAGTCCGCGGTTTCGAGCGTGGTGCGCAGCTCAGCGAGCACGTCCCTCAACCGCTCGTCCAAGGCAGCTCGGCTCCCGCTCCTCTGCGTGGCGACGGCGGCCTCCAGCACCTTCCTCATCCTATCCGACAAGCCGTCGAGCCTCACGTCCCCAGCTGCCAGCTCCTCCGGGTCGGGCAGGTAGTCGAAGCCCAAGCTGCGCACCTCCTTGAGCGTCGTCAAGGGCAGCTGGGGGCTGCTCAGCATGATCAAAGCGAGGGGCACCGCGTCTGCCTCGCTCCTAAACCACCTACCCAGCGAGAAGCCGCCCTTCCTCGACTTGGGCTTAGCCACGGGAGGAGAGAAAGAAAAATATTATTAAAGGTTGCGCCGAGCCTACGGCCTCGCGATCTTGAAGCTGATGGAAAGGGATTGCGTGCTGGTGCTGCCAGCCGGCGTCACGGTGAGCAGTAGCGCCGCGCTTGCCCCATCGGGGACGTTCCCGGTAGTGCCGCTGCTGGGGCAGCGGATGTTAATGCTACCGCCCGCCGGCACGCTACCTGTCCCGCAAAGGATTGACGACGCGACGCCTGGCACATCAAGCTGCGCCTGGTTTAAAGTTACGTCGCTTGTCCCCACGTTCCTGAGCGTGATGTAAACGTAGCAGCTCGTGGTGGTGCCCGTGCCGGAGCATAGGGCGTAGGCGCTGGTGACTTCGAGCATCGGCGTCTTCGTCGCGCTGCTCGTGGTGGAGAAGAGGAAGTAGGCGACGATTGCTGCCGCCACTACAGCGCTGATCGTGATCAACACAGTCACGATTGGCGGTACGCCTCCACGCCTCCTAGCCGTCATCAAGGGAATGGTGAACCTCGTATTTATAACTCTTTCGCTGGTGCTGGAAGGGAGGGAAAAAGAAAAAAAGAGTGGGTTTGTTTACGGTTTACGGCTTGGCGACGGCGAAG
>JAPWTS010000131.1 GCA_028275925.1 Thermofilales archaeon | reverse complement strand
CTTTCAATTCTTTCCCAGTTGCAGCCGAGTCCTTGGCAGCCTGGCTCCTTATAAACCTTTCCTCCGCTAACTTCGAAGTTCATGAAAGCTCACCCGTACTCCCTCCCGACACGTGTGTGGGTTCGCGGAAACCCTTTCCCGATTCCCGGCGGAAAGAGGGAATTTGGAGGGAAAGGATCGTGGTTTAACGTAAGCGTTGAACGAAAGAGCTTCCGGTTCGAGAGCGGAAAGGTTAGTGGAGGGGGTGGGGTCGGGAATCGCGGCGCGGGGCTTCAGCCTAGCGGGGGCAGGTGGGGGCCGAGGATGCGGAGGAGGGCTGTGTACCCGGGCGCGTAGACGCGATGCTTCCCCTTGAGCACCGCGTCCGCGATCGCTTTGGCGACGCGCTCCGGCGGGATGGGCTTCATCTTCGGGGGCGCGCCGCCCGCCCGCTCGTGGAAGGCTGTGGCGACGTAGCCGGGGTAGACCGCGACCACCCTGATGCCGAGGGGCTTCAGCTCCCTCCTCAGCGCCTCGGTCGCGTAGTGGAGGGCGATCTTCGAAGCCCCGTAGGCGGGGAGCTTGGTCATCAGCACGTGCACCCCCGCCGTTATCACGTTCACCACGACCGAGCCCCTGCGCATGAGCGGCGTGAGCCTCCTCGCCAGCGCGATCGGCGCGACGTAGTTGACCATGACCATGCTCACCAGCTCCTCGTCGGTGTGGTCGAGCAGCCTCTTGTAGAGGCCGAAGCCCGCGTTGTTCACGAGGACGTCCACCCAGCCCAGCTCTCGAGCGGCTTGCGCCACCCGCTCCACCCCCTCGAGCTTCGAGAGGTCCGCGACCACGTAGCGGAAGCGCTGGCCGAGCTCCCCGCGCAGAGCCTGCAGCGCGGCCTCGCTCCTCGCCGCCCCAAGCACCTCGAAGCCCCGCCCGACCAGCTCGGCGCACAGGGCCCTCCCGATGCCCGACGACGCGCCGGTGACGACCGCCTTCACGGGGCCCCCTCGCGCGGCGCCACTTGAAGCTCGCGGCGCAACCCACTTATACGAGGGCGCGCGCTCATTACCCGAGCGGGCATGAAGGTCGGCCTCTTCACCGTCCTATACAACGACCGCCCGCTGGAGAAGGTCCTCGAGTACATCTCCCAGCTCGGCTACGAGGCGGTTGAGCTGGCCTGCTGGAAGGGCTCCAACCACATCGACATCGACAAGGTGGTTTCGGGCGGCGCCGGCGAGGTCAGGAAGCTGGTGGGGAAGTACGGCATGACGATCTCGGCCCTCAGCAACCACCTGGAGGGGCAGCTGATCCTGGGCCCCCACGACGAGTCGACCGACATCTGGTTCAAGGGCTCGCCGGAGGAGAAGGTGAAGTACGGCGTCGCCAGGATGAAGAGGACGATCGAGGCGGCGCAAGCCCTCGACGTCCCGGTGGTCTGCTCGTTCACGGGCGCGCCCGACTGGAGCAAGTGGTACAACTTCCCGCCCACCAACGAGGAGATCTGGAACAGGTACTTCCAGCTCTTCAAGGAGCGGTGGCTGCCCGTCCTCGACTACGCGAAGGACCACGGGGTGAAGATCGCCTTCGAGACGCACCCGATGGAGCTGAACTACAACCTGGACACCGCCAAGATGCTCGTGGAGGCCGCGGGAGGCCACAGCGCCCTCGGCTTCAACTACGACCCCTCCCACCTGCTCTGGCAGCAGATGGACCCCGTCTACTTCATCTACGAGCTGCACGACCGCATCTTCCACGTCCACGCGAAGGACGTGGAGGTCGTGCCCCACGCCGCGATGAGGACGGGCGTGCTCGCGTACGGGCCCTGGAACAGGGTGGCGAGGCCCGTGAGGTTCCGGACGGTGGGCTGGGGCCAGATCCCCTGGCGCAGGGTGATCACCGCGCTGCTGGAGGTCGGCTACGACTACGTGCTGAGCGTCGAGCACGAGGACCCGTGCTTCAGCAGGGACTCGGGCGTGGAGCAGGCGATCCAGTTCCTCAAGCCCCTCGTCAAGGTTAGGCCGCCCGAGGTGAAGCCGTGGTGGTGAGCGGGCCCCGCAGGATCGGGGTAGCGCTGCTCGGCTACGCGTTCATGGGCAAGGCGCACTCCCACGCGTACAAGAGCATGCCACACTTCTTCTACCCGCCGCCCGCCATACCCGAGCTCGTCGTCATCTACGGGAGGCACGAGGACCGGGTGAGGGAGGCCGCGAGGAACTACGGGTTCAAGCGGTACACGACCGACTGGCGCGCCGCCGTCAGGGACCCAGAGGTGGAGATCGTCGACAACTCGCTGCCCAACAACATGCACCTGGAGCCCACGCTGGAGGCGATCGAGGCGGGCAAGCACGTGATCTGCGAGAAGCCGCTCGCGAGGAACGCGGAGGAGGCGAGGGCGCTGAGGGACGCGGCGCGGAGGGCGAAGGTGAAGACGATGGTCGCCTTCAACTACAGGTTCGTGCCGGCCGTCCAGCTGGCGAGGCAGCTCGTCAAGAGCGGCGTCATCGGCAGGGTGTACCACTTCAGGGCCAGGTACCTCCAGGACTGGCTGGTCGACCCCAACGCGCCGCTGACCTGGCGGCTGAGGGCCGAGGAGGCGGGGAGCGGGCCGCTCGGCGACCTGGGGAGCCACATCATCGACCTGGCGCGCTTCATCGTCGGCGAGATCACCGCGGTGACGGGGGTCGTGAGGACGTTCATCGAGGAGCGGCCGCTGCCCGAGGACCCGACGAGGAAGGGCAAGGTGACGGTGGAGGACGCCTTCGCCGCCACCGTCGAGTTCGAGAACGGGGCGATCGGGACGCTCGAAGCCTCCAGGTTCGCGACCGGCAGGAAGAACTACAACAACTTCGAGATCAACGGCGAGAACGGCTCGATCGAGTTCAACCTGGAGCGGTTGAACGAGCTGAGGGTCTACCTGAGGGAGTGGGAGGGCAAGGGGCTGACGGGCTGGGCTGACGTCCTCGTGACGGAGAGGAAGCACCCGTACATCGACAGGTACTGGCCACCGGGCCACATCATCGGGTGGGAGCACACGTTCATCAACGAGATCTACCACTTCGTCAAAGCGATCGTGAACGACGAGGAGATCGGGCCGATCGGCGCGACCTTCGAGGACGGCTACCGCTGCAACGTGATCATGGACGCGATACTCGAGTCGGCTCGGACCGGGAAGCGGGTAACCGTAACCTACAGCTAAACCGG
>JAPWTS010000130.1 GCA_028275925.1 Thermofilales archaeon | reverse complement strand
CGAAAGCCTCCGCGAGCTTCCTGAACCGCTCGCTCGCCGTAGCGCTGTCCATCCTCCTCACCGACGCGACGAACTCGAGGTACTCCCTGGGCGTGAGCGAGTCGAAGAGCACCACCTCCTCGGGCACGTAGCCGATCCTCATCTTCGCTTCAGAGTCCGAGGGGCTCCGCCCGAAGATCCGAGCCCTGCCGGACGCGGGCTGGACGAGCCCCACCAGCACCTTGATCACGCTGCTCTTCCCGGCCCCGTTGGGGCCGAGGAGACCGTATACTTCGCCCGGCTTCACCGAGAACGTCACGCCCGCCACGGCGGTCTTCGAGCCGTACCTGACGACGAGGTCCTCCACGAGCACCGGGAGCTCGCTCATCGAAAACCTTCCCGAGGTGCGGGCTTAAGCCTTTCCCGCCCGGCAGCGCCTCTGGGCGAGCTCCGCCAGCGCAGGTCTCAGGTCCTCGGGCAGGAGCGGGTCCTCAACGTAGCTTTCGAGGTCCCGGCAGCGCTCCGCCACGTGGTCGAGGCGCCCCCTCTTCTCCGCCTCCAGCAGCTCCACTTCCATGGCCTTCAGGTGAGCCCTGTAGGTGTCCGGGTACGCGCGAGTCGCCGTGCTCTCGTCTACCACGTAGCCCATGCCCTTCAGGATGCACGCTTCAGCCACCTCGTGGAGGAAGAGGAGTTCGTCGCTCATAACCTGCTCCGCGGTCACCCTGTCGCCGGTGTAGGTCGGCCCACTGAGGTAGGCGAGCAGCTCGCCGCACGTCAAGCTGCACTCCAGCCCGTAGCCCCTCAAGACCTCCAAGGCGGCCTTCAGCCTCTCCTCGCAGGTCCCCGAGCCTCCAGGCATCGCGCAATGCCGTTCGGCAGGGTTTATCAGCGTGCGCGCGGCAGCAGCATGTGCCGGCTCCCTTGGACGAGGGCGAGTTCAAAAGGTGGATGGCGAGCGCGCGGAGGACGCTCGAGTCGGCGAGGAGGGACGCGGAGGCCGGCGACTACAACTGGGCTTGCTTCAAGGCCCACCAGGCGGCGGAGAAGGCTTTCAAGGCGCTGCTGTGGGGTTTGGGCGAGCCCGCTGTAGGGCACTCGCCGATCGCGCTCGCCGAGCGCCTATCCCAGCTCGGCCTACCCGTCGGCGAGAGGGTTAGGGAGCTGGCGGCTAGGCTGAGCAAGTTCTACACGCCGACGAGGTACCCGGACGTGTGGGAGTCGGGGATCCCGGAGGACTACTACACGAGGAGCGAGGCGGAGGAAGCGATAAAGTGGGCTGAGGAGGTGATCGCGTGGGCGGAGGGGGTTTGGAGGTCGTTGAGCGGAGGCTGAGGCGCTGGAGGGAGGTGATCGAGGGGGCCAGGGAGTTCGCCCGCTCGCTCGAGGGGCCGGTTTCAGCGATCCTAGTGGGCTCCTACGCGAGGGGCGACTTCAACGCGTGGAGCGACGTGGACATCCTGCTGATCGGCAAGTTCGAGGGGAGGCCGCCGGAGAGGCTGGAGCGCGTGCGCGCGCCACCGGGCTTCGAGGTGATCCCGCTTACGCCGGAGGAGGCGGTCAGAGCCGCGGAGAAGGGTAACCCGCTGCTGGTCGAAGCTGTGGAGCGGGGCGTGGTGCTCAGAGACGACCTGGGCGTGATGGGCGCGCTCAAGGGCGCGCTCGAGCGGGGGCGGGCGCGGCGGGGAGCGGGCAGCCCTCCCTAGGGCAGGGGGAGCTGGAATTCAGAGAAAAAGAGGGAGGGGGGTAAAAGCAGGCGTTAGTTGCGCCTACTTCCTCTCGGCCAGCGCGCGGTCGAGGGCGAGCAGGGCGGCCGGCTGGTCCCTAGCCATCCTGACTTTGGCCAGGAGCTCGCTAGCGCTCTTCTCCTCTTCGACTTGCTCGCTCACGAACCACTGGAGGAAGCTCTCGGCGGCTTTGTCGCCGGCCCCGCGGGCGAGGTCTACCAGCCTCCATATCCGCTTGGTGTTCTCGGTTTCGGCCGCGAGGAAGTCTTCGGCAGCCTCGAGCACGCTGCCCCACTTCGTCTTCGGCTTCGGGACGTCCTGGAGCTCGACTTCCCACCCGCGATCCACCATGAACTCGTAGAACTTCATCGCGTGCCCGAGCTCTTCCCTCGCCTGAACCTTGAAGTAGTGAGCGAAGCCGGTGAGCGACAAACTGTCGAAGTAGGCCGCCATCGCGAGGTAAAGGTACGCGTTCCTTAACTCCTGGTTCATCTGCCTATTGAATTCGGCCCGCAAGTCCACGCTACTCATGCGTCATCCACCCTAAGAGGGTTGAAGGAGGTCTCTAATAACCTTATCCCTCGCCGCGGGAAGGTTCGCGCGAGCTCCGCGCGCCCGGCGAGCTGGGTGGGCCTGCTCCGCCGGCTCGAGCCCCTTCGACCCGCTAACCGGCTTTCTCCGGGGCTGCCGGCGCCCGCCGCTCTCCGGTGCGCGACCTCCTCCTCGCGGCGATCGCGTAGAGGGCGCCCAGGGCGGCTGCTGCCGCCGCGACCAGCGCGACCTCGGTGAAGCCCACGCCGAAGTTGCCCGCCGCGAAGAGCAGGTCCAGCTTCACCTTAACCTCGGCTACCTGCCTCTCCGCGACGCGGAGGGGGGTTTGGAACCTCTTGCCGCTCTTCGCGACCGCCAGCGTGTAGTCCCCGGCCGGTATCTCGGCGGTCAGCGCGCCGTCGCCGCCCGTGCGCCCCATCAGCGTGGCCCAGCGCCCGGTGAAGTTCACGCTCGCGTCGGGGACCGGCCGCCCGAGGGCGTCGAGCACGGTCACCGCCACCCTGCCCACGCCCGGGACCTCCAGGGTGGAGCCCGCCTCGGCCGGAGCGGTGTAGTTCAGCGGGGCGCCCCTCCACCACAGCACCGTGAGCAGCGCGCTCTTGCAGCGCAGCTGCAGCTTACCGTCGGCCCCTGAGACCGCGCGGTAGGTCTTGTTACCGCACGCGACCTCCACCTCCGCGTAGGCGAGCGGGCTCCCGAAGGGCGTAACCAGCTTGACTTCGCCGACCGCGGGGGTCCGCGCCGCTAGCGCGCGCTCCACCTCCTTGATCACGGTCTCGTTGAGGACGGGGCTTGCGGTCCAGTTGCCGCCGCTGGCGGTTGCGACGAGGATGCCGGGCGAGCTCAGGGCCTTCGCGAGCAGCGCCTCCAGCTGCTCCGGCTCCGCTGCCCCGACGACGGCCAGCTTGGCCGTGCCGTTCACGAGGAAGATGGTGAAGGGGACGTAGTAGGTGC
>JAPWTS010000061.1 GCA_028275925.1 Thermofilales archaeon | reverse complement strand
GAGGCGCTCGAGGCCGCCTTGAGCGAAGCTAAAGCGTCCCTCGAGGCCATGGGGGTCGCCCTGAAGGGCTGGGACTACGACGGCTCCGAGAGGCTGCTGCTCGTCCACATCAGCGCTCCACCCGAGCTGCTGGAGCGGGCGGCGGAGGGGATCGCCCGCGCGCTTTCCGGTACAGCTGGCGTGGAGGCGAGGTTGGAGAAGCTCTCGCGCGATACCTTCGCGCCGGCTCGGAGCGCTGTCCCGAGCCAGCCGGTCGCCGGCTTCCTGCTCAGAGCTGCCAGCGGCGGGCTCGAGGGCTACCCGCTCGGTAGGGACGAGCTGCTCGCCCTCCTCCTCTTCTACTTCGTAGGGTGCGACCGCGAGCGCGCCATCTTAGCGGCGCCGTTCCTCGGGCTCGACGCCGATGCGGTGAAGGACGCGCTCGACGAGCTGGCGAGCAAGGGGTACGTGGACCTCGCTAAAGGCGCCCTCCTCAAACCTGCCGAGCGTTTGCTGAACGCCGCCATCCCAGCCTTGCGCGCGAGGGCGGGTAGAGCGGTGGAGGGGGTTAGGGTGGTGGACGAGGAGGGGAACGTGGAGGTGTTCAGCGCGGAGAAGCTCGCGGCGTCGCTCTACGGCAGCGGGGTGCCGCAGTCGCTGATCCCAGCGATCCTGGACAGCTTGAGCGCGTCGCTCCGGGGCAGGAGCGTGGTGTCGAAGAGGGCCCTCGTCGCGATGGTGAGCGCGCTCCTGGAGGACCTCGAGCCGGATGCAGGAGCCGGGGTGAGGTTCGCGAGCTACGTTTACGCGCTGGACAGGGTTTACGTGAGAGTCGGCGCGGGCTTGAGCAAGCCGAGGTGGAACTTCCTCAGGAGGCTGTCGCGCGAAGTGCTGGGCGAGCGCGGCTTAACCCCGCCGCCCCGCCTAGTCGAGCTTCACGCGGAGCTTGTGGCGAGAGAAGTGCGCGAGCTCGTATCCTCGGCCCCCTGGGGGTTCGAGGGCCGCGTGCTCGAGCTCGAGGAGGTGAAACGGTTAGCGGAGCTGGCGGCGCCCAAGGTCTCCGTAGCGTGGCTGGAGCTGCGCTCGGCGAGCGCCGGGGAGCTAGCCTCCGAGTACTGGTCGAGAGGGGTCAGCGGCGTGAGGGCGGCTGCGGAGAGCTCCGACTGCGCCGAGCGCAAGGAGCTGGCGCTGAGGGGGGTGCTCCTCCTCTCCTCCGCGCTGCTTCTGCTCGCGGGCGCCCTGCCTTCGAACTTCGTGAGGGTCAACCTGGGCGCGCTGCGGAGCAGGCTCTCCAAGCTGCCCGAGGACGTCAGGATCGGCGCAGCGCGGCTCTGCACCCTGTCGGCCGCCGTCGCCCGAAGCCCGGCGATCGCGGCTCCGCGCGAGAGCAGGAAGCTCGCCAAGGCGCTGGGGGAGCTCGCCGAGGTGGCGGAGCGGCTAGCGAGCGCGCAACGTTTATAGCTTGAAGCTTAGGCCCCCCGTGGGCAAGCTCGTATACCTTGTGATCGACGGGGCGGCCGACTCGGCGTCGGACAGCCCCACGAGCCTCGAGCTCGCGAGGACGCCCGCACTCGATAGGGTGGCTTCCAGCTCGGTCTGCGGTCTCATGTACCCGATCGAGAAGGGTGTTGCGCCCGAGAGCGACGCCGCCGTGCTCTCGCTGCTGGGCTACGACCCCCACGCCTACTACACGGGTAGGGGCCCCCTCGAGGCGCTGGGGGCCGGCATAGAGATCAGGGAGGGCTACGAGGTCGCCTTCAGGGCGAACTTCGCCACGATTAACGAGGAGACGCTGGAGATCCTCGACAGGAGGGTTGGGAGGAGCCTGCGCTCGGAGGAGGCTAAGGAGCTCGCGAAAGCCCTCGACGGGATGGAGCTGGGGATCTACGGGGGATACGCGCGCGTTAAAGCCACGGTGGGCCACAGGGCGGTGGTCGTGATCGGCAGCCGCGCCTACAGGCTCTCCGACGAGGTGGACAACACGGACCCCGCGTACGCGAGGGTGGGTAAGATATCCGTCGCGCGGCCCGCCTTCGACAAGCGCGTGGCCGAGTGCAGGCCTCTCGTCGACAGCGAGGAGGCGAGGAGGGCGGCCGAGCTGGTCAACGCGTTCACGAGGAAGGCGATCGAGATCCTGAAGAGCCACCCCGTCAACGCCGCGAGGGCCTCGCGGGGGCTGCCCAAGGCCAACGCGATCCTCGTGAGGGACGCCGGCGGCGCGCTGCCGAGAGCGGAGCCGATAGCGAAGAGGTTCGGCCTGAACTTCGGCGCGGTGGTGGAGATGCCGGTGGAGAAGGGCATCGCGAAGCTGCTGGGCATGGAAGTGGCTGAGGTGGGCGAGCCCACGGGCGACAAGAGGAGGGACTACCGCGAGCGCCTCGAGGCCACGCTAAGCTTGCTCGAAAGGGTCGACGCCGTCTACGTGCACCTCAAGGGACCCGACGAGCCAGGGCACGACGGCCTCCTCGCGGAGAAGGCGAGGGCGATAGAGGAGATCGACGAGCACTTCCTAGCCCCCTTCCTCGAGCGCGCGGACATGGATAAGGTGGCGATGATCGTGACGGCCGACCACGCCACGCCGCCGAGGGCTAAAGCGCACACCGGCGACCCCGTGCCCGTGGCGATCCGCGTACCGGGTCTCAAGCCCGACGGCGTCGCGCGGTTCACGGAGCGGGAGTGCGCGAAAGGCAGCTTAGGCGTGATAGCGCACGGCTGGGAGCTCCTGCCGAAGTTCCTCGAGCTCGCTCGCCGAGCCGGCTTCCTGTAGCGCGCGGGCCTCCGGCCGGAAACCTTCTCTTCACCGGTACGCGCTGCAATGGCTCTTCATCGGCCCCGCTGTCCACCAAGCGGCAGCTTAAAAGCGTGGCGCGCTACGCCCGCTGGCTTCCGTAACTTTTCCGTATATGGAAAAGCCTTATGAGGAGGGCGCGCGGGGGGCGCCTCTGGTATGTCGCGCGCGGCCGACGAGGAACCGCTGAAGCTGTACCCCTCGCCGGATGAGCTGCCGGCCCAAGTGAAGGCGGCCTTGAAGGATGGGGAGGAGGTGGTCGCGCTCGCCGTCACCGACCTGGTGGGCAGCGAGTACGGCGAGGGGTACGTGGTGCTCACGAACAGCAGGGTACTCGCGGTCAACGGGAAGGTCTCCGAGGAGGTCCCTCTCGCTAAGGTCACAGCCGCGTCGATCCGCGGCTACATCAACACTTGCGTCCTCTCGCTGGACACGGAGGAGGGGCCGCGCAGCCTCGCGGTGTTCACGAGGGGTAGGCTCGAAGCTTTCGACAAGCTGGTCACGATAATCAACAACCTGGTGATCGGCAAGATACCCTACAACCTGCTGAAGGAGCAGCTGCTGAACAAGATGAAGAGCGAGCAGTCCCGCAAGAGCGCGCGAGCGGTCCTCGTGAAGCTGCTCGGGCTCCTCAAGCCGATAGCTCCGCTGCTCGCCGCGACGGTGGCGGTGGCCGTCGCGATAAGGGTCGTGGGCCTCGTCCCGCCCTACCTCATGAAGGTGCTCGTCGACGAGGTCCTGACGAAGGCTAGGGCCGACTACCTGCCCTACGTCATCGGAGCCCTCCTCGCGGTCAACCTCGCTAACACGGCGCTCAACACCGCTAACGCCTACCTCAACACCAAGCTCAACGTCGCGGTGACCAACACGCTGAGGAGCAGGGTCTACAGGAAGCTCCACGAGCTCTCCCTAACCCACTACGACAGGTTCGGCAGCGGCGGCCTGTGGTCGAGGATCATCGACGACACGAACAGAGTCCAGTGGTTCCTGACCCAAGCGTTCATCCCGCTCTTCATCAACGCGGCGATGGTGGTCTTCGTCGGCGCCACGCTCGTGACGATGGACGCGTGGCTCACGCTGATCGTCCTGATGCCGATCCCCGTCAGCGTCACCGGAAACCTGATCTACAGGAAGACCGCGAGCAGGTACTACCACAGGCTCTGGCGCAAGTGGTCCCGCATCGTCTCGGTCATCTCGGACACGATAAACGCGGCCGTCCTCGTGAAGAGCTTCGGCAAGGAGCCGGAGTTCGAGAGGAAGTTCGAGCAGAGCCAGGACGAGTTCCAGAGGGCCCAGATGGACGTCTTCAAGTTCGAGCAGCGGATATGGCCTGCCGTCGGCTTAGCATTCACGGCGAGCAGTCTCCTCGTTTGGTGGTTCGGCGGCAACGAGGTGCTGAAAGGCAAGATGAGCCTCGGCACCCTGATGGCGTTCACGAGCTACATGTGGATGTTCTACTCTCCCGTCTTCGGGCTCATCGACAACGTTAGGAACCTCCAGCTGCTCGCCGTCGCCGCCGGCAGGCTGTTCGAGATCCTCGACCTCGAGCCCGACGTGGTCGAAGACCCCGACGCGGTCGATATAGAGCTGAAGGGTGCTATCGAGTGCGAGAACGTCTGGTTCACCTACGACGGCATCCACTACGCCCTGAAGGGGGTGAGCTTGAGGGTGAGACCGGGCGAGCGGATCGGGCTCGTGGGACCGAGCGGGTCGGGCAAGACGACGCTGGCTAAGCTCCTGCTCCACCTCCACGACCCGCAGGTCGGCGCGCTGCGCTACGACGGGATCGACGTGAGGAAGATCAGGATGCGCTCGCTGAAGAGGCAGGTCGCGATCGTCCTCCAGAACCCGGTACTCCTCGACGCGACGATCGCCGAGAACATCGCGCTGGGCAAGGAGGACGCCAAGCCCGAGGAGATCATCGCGGCCGCGAAAGCCGCAAAGATCCACGAGCTCATCATGAGGCTGCCCGAAGCCTACGACACCGAGGTGGGCATGCAGGGCTCGCGGCTGTCGGGCGGCGAGCGCGCGCGGGTGGCGCTCGCAGCCGCGCTGCTCAAGGACCCGAAGATCCTGGTTCTCGACGAGCCCACCGCCGCCCTCGACGCGCTGACCGAGGACCAGGTCACGGAGGAGCTGGAGCGCTTGACGAGGGGGAGGACGACGATCATCATCGCGCACAGGCTATCCACGCTCCGCTTCACCGACAGGATCGTCGTCATGGAGAACGGGCGCATCGTCGAGGAGGGCACGCACGAGGAGCTGCTGAAGAGGGACGGGCTGTACAAGCGGCTCTGGGAGGCGCAGCTCAAGGGGTTGACCAGGGTGGGCGCGGTGGAAGTCAGCGAAGAGGGGGTGAGGGTGGAGTATGCCGCTCGACCTCAGCACGCTTAAGATCCTCGACCCCTCGCGAGTGAGGGTTCTCGAGGCGAAGCTCGACGAGCTCACCCTCGAGGTCGACGGCGCCGTGTACAGCGGCGTGAGGCCGCGCAGGCCCTTCCCCTTCTCCCACCCGGAGATCGTGATCTTCTACAGGGGGGACGAGGAGGTCGGCATGCTCAGGGACTACCGGAAGCTCGACCCCCGCTCGCGGGAGCTGCTGGAGAAGGTGCTCAAGGTGATCTACTTCATGCCGAAGGTGCGGAAAGTGCTCAGCATCAGGAGCGTGGAGGGCAAGTACGAGTGGCGCGTGGTCACGGACAAGGGGGAGGTGAGCTTCTACAGCTGGGGCCGGTGCGTGCGCGTCCTCCACGACGGGAGGCTGGTCATCCGCGACATCTACGGTAGAGCGTACATCGTCGAAGAGCCTGAAAAGCTGGACGGCCGTAGCAGGCTCTACCTGAGCATGATGATCTAGCGCTCAAGCGCCCGTGATCGCTTTCCACAGCTTGTCGCCCGCGTAGTGGAGAGTCCGGACGGCCTTCCCCCGCTTAACCCCCTTCAGCTCTTCGCTGCCCATCAGGGCCTGCCCCACCGCGAACACCCTGCGCCTCTCCACGTCGTCCACGTAGACGATGTCCCCCGCTTTGAACTCGCCGAAAGCGACGATGCCGGGAGCCATGACGTCCGCGCCGTTCAGGATGCGGGGGACAGCGCCCATATCCACCGTAACCCTCGGGAGCTCCAGGCCGAGCCTGTGCGCGGCGAGGAGCGTCGGGTAGGCGAGCTCACCCTCGAGCACGACGGCCGCGACGCCGTCGACCAGAACCAGCTCGCCCCCGAAACCCCTCAAGCGGGCGACTTCGACGATTGCGGCTCTCTCGACGAGCTCGGCCGCGGGCGGCAGGCTGGACCTCAAGCGCTCCGCGAGCTTCCTCCGGTCGCTCTTGCTGAGAGCGTGGCGAGACGCGAAGGCCGCCAAAGGCCTCACCCCAGGCTCCGCTCGACCGCGTAGTAGGAGACGTTGCCGTCCTTATCGACGATCGCCAGCACGAGCTCCCTCCTCGCCTCCAAGGCCCGCCTTATGTAGCCCTCGAGCTCCTTGAAGCCGATCCTCACGCCCTCCTCGAGGCAGAGCACCATGTACCTCCTCTCCCCCTCCTTAAACTTCCTCTCCACCAGCACGATGGGGGTTCCCTCGACCGGCTGCGCCCTCAACCCCCTATCCCTCAAATCCGCGTACACGACGAGCTTCTGCCAAAAGCTCCTGTCGGCGCGCGATGCCAGCTTCACGATGTCCTGGAAGCTCAAGCTCCGCCCGCCCTCCCCCACCACGCGCAGCTCCCCCTTATCGACGAGGTACGCCGCCTCGACGAGCGCGAGCCTGAGCACTTCCCCCACCTGCACCCCGAAGCCCTTCTCGTACAGCTCGCCCCCATCCTTTACCTCCACGTAGCTGTTCCTCAGAATGCCTTCCGCAGCCGCGCGCGCCATCAGAGGGGCGATCCGCGCGGCGGAGATAAACTTCGCGCATGCGAAAGCTTTTCAAGCTGGAGGCGGCGTGTTACCGGTGCGCAAAGCTCTCTACGCGGCTGCAGCAGCCTCGATCGCGGTGCTACTGGCGCTCAGGCCGACCCAGCAGCCGTTCCCGCTGCTTTACGGCAGGGAGGGCGCGCTCGCTCTCTCCGAGAGCCTCGACGAGGTGCTCGGGCTGCGCGGCGGAGCGAAGGTCGCGTTCTTCGAGGTCGGCCCCTCCTCGGTGTGCGCGGCTCAGGCCCTCGGGCTCCCCACGCTCGCCGGCTGCAGGGGCAAGGAGTGGGTCGTCCGAGCCTACGTGGGGGGCGCGCTCGCCTACGAGCTCCGCGTCGACGCGTCGCTGGGCTTCAGCTCGCTCCGCGTGAACCTCTCCTTCACCGACCTGGGGAGAGCGGTGGCGGCTGCGGCTGAGCTGCTGAGGACCGCGCGGCCCGGTCTCTACATCGTCGACGCCGAAGGGGGCGCGCTCAGCGTGAGCGCGTGGGAGGAGCTGCCTGAGGTTTGCGCCAGAGCCCAGTCCGAGGCGGCGCAGTGGGCGTGGGTGTCCTCGCTCGTCTCGGTCGGCCTCCACGCGGTCCTGATCGCAGCCCTGATCGTGGCTGTGGCGATGGACACGCCGGGCGTCTCGAAGGGGCGCGCAACGGCCGTAGCGGTACCCCTGATGCTCGCGGTTTGCGCAGCCCGCTCGCTCCTAGGCCTTCAGTACGCGCTCGGCAAGCGGGGGCTGGCGCCGACCCTCCGCAGCGTCGTCAACCTCCTGTACAGCGACGCGATGCTCGCGCTCTTCTCCCTGGTTTCGCTCCTGGCCGGCGCGGCGATCCTCGCGAAGCGCGGTACCGCAGCGCAGCTCCCGCTGGGCCGCAGGCTCGCCGAAAGCTGGATGGAGGGCGCCAGCGTGGGCCTCCTCCTCTCGGCCCTCTCGGCCGCCGCCTTCTCAGCCGCCGCGCGGGCCGGCGCCCTGCTACCCCTCTCGGACCCCCTGCTCGAGCAAGCGCTGAGCTCGCCGCTGCCGTGGGCCGAGCTCGCCCTCTCCGCTGCTCTGTCCGCGGTCGCGGTGGAGAGCCTTTTCAGGTACCTCCTTCCGGCCCTCCTCGCGGAGGTGACGGGGAGCAGGGGGCAAGCGGTCGCTCTCGGCTCGGCGGTGTTCGCGCTGCTGTACGCCGGCTACCCGCTGTACCCGCCGCACGCGAAGGTTCTGCAGGCCCTAGCCGTGGCGGTCGCCCTCACCCTGCTCGCCCTCACGGATGGGTTAGCGGCGGCGGTCTTCGCGAACTTCACCTTCAACGCGGTCAGCTCGGCGGTCGCGCTGCACCAGCTGCTCCCCTTGGATGCCGCGGCGATCGCGCTCAGCGTCGCGGGCGCGCTCCCAGCCGGCTACCTGGTCGTGGGCTTGGCGCGCCGCGCTCTAAAGTGATTTTTAGCGCGCTCGAGTTTAGCAACGCTTAAGGGGGAGCCCTCGGGGGCGCCGCGTGCCGCAGTTCGCGGGGCTAGCCTACAGGAGCTGGGAGGAGATGGTCTTCGGCCGGGCCCTGCGCCCGCTGCGCTACGGCCTGGGCCTCGAGGTGGGCGCCGGCCGCGTCGTCCCCGAGCTCAAGTACTGGCCGAGCAGAAGCGCCGACGAAGCCGGCAGGGTGGTGGAGGAGTTCGCCTCGATAACTAGGGACGCGCTGGAGAGGGCTGTCGACCTCGGGGTGGAAGCCCTGCAGCTGGAGACCGAGCTGAGCCACCTGGCCACGCTCAACCCGAAGCTCGCGAGGGAGATCGTCGAAGCGCAAAAGAGCGTGATGGAGCGCTACCGGTCCGAGTACGGCATCGCGCTGGCGCTCAGGGTGACGGTGGCCGACGTCAGGTGGTCCCGCGAGGTGGGTAGGGAGGAGGCCCTCGCCAGGATGCTGGAGGCTTTCGAGGAGGCGGCGGGAGCCGGGGCCGACGTCCTCTCGATCGAGTCGATCGGAGGCAAGGAGGCGTTCGACTACTCGATCGTGAGGGGGGACCTGAAGGGCATCGCGCTGGCGCTGGGCGTCCTCGCTCCGGCGGACGTGGCCAAGCTGTGGAGGGAGATCTCCGCCATCGCCGCCAGGCACGGGGCGCTGGCGGGCGGGGACTCCGCCTGCGGCTTCGCGAACACCGCGATGAAGCTCGCCGGCGGCTTCAAGAGCAGGATGCTCCCGCACGTCCTCGCCGCCGCGGTGAGGGCGATGAGCGCGCCCCGCACCCTCAAGGCCTTCGAGGAGGGCGCGGTGGGCCCCGGGAAGGACTGCGCGTACGAGAACGTGATAGCCAAGGCCGTGACCGGCTACCCGATCGCTATGGAGGGGAAGAGCGCGGCCACCGCGCACTCCAGCCTCGTGGGGAACGTGGCAGCGGCGGTCTGCGACCTGTGGTCCAACGAGCAGGTCGAGAACGTGAAGCTCTTCGGCGGGACGGGGCCTCAGGTTTGCCTCGAGATGCTCCACTACGACTGCCGGCTGATGAACACCGCGCTCGAAGCCGGGAGGGCGGAAGCGCTCAGGGATCTCCTCGCGGAGTCGGACGCGCGGAGGGACCCGCAAGCGCTCGTGCTAGCGCCGCGCTCCGCCTGGGAGATCGCCGCGGCGATCGTCGCGGAGCGCGACGACTACAGGCGCATGCTAGCCGCCGGGCGTAAGGCTCTCGAGCTGATCGAAGCGGAGTGGAGGGCGGGGAGGCTCGCGCTGGACGAGCGCGAAGCCGCGTACCTGCAGAGGCTCAAGCGGGAGCTGGCCGCGCTCCCCGACAGCGGCGAGGGGATGCTAGAGCTCGCCCGCGCCTACGAGGAGAGGGCGAAGTTCAAGCTCTCCGACTACTTAGGTTGAGGCTTCGGCGCGCGCTTTTTATCCACCGAGTGAAGCCCCTCCTGTGAGCCTGGTAAAGTTCGAGGAGTTCCAGAAGCTCGATTTGAGGATCGGGAAGATTGTGGCGGCCGAGCGGGTTCAGAGGGCGAGGAAGCTCCTGCTCCTCAAGGTGGACCTCGGGAGCGAGGTTAGGACGCTCGTGGCGGGGCTGGCCGAGCACTACAGCCCCGAGCAGCTGGTGGGAAAGGAGGTGGTGGTGGTCGCGAACCTCGAGCCGAGGGTCATCATGGGCTTGAGGTCGGAGGGCATGCTGCTCGCAGCGGTGGCCGACGGCAGGCCGGTGCTGATAGTCCCCGAAAGCGAGGTGCCTCCTGGGACGAAGGTTTCGTAACGAAACGCCCAGTATGCGTTAGGCATAAATACATAGCTGGTGAAAACCCGAGCGTATGCCGTGCAAACGGAAGAAAGAGAGCAAAGAGAGCAAACCGAAGGAGGAGAAAAAGAGTAAGTAAAACCGATCCTGAATCAAACATGTTTTTATTATTTTTAACTTTTTAAAGCAGGTCTACCCCGCAGCGGAGCTCCCTTAACCACTCTAGGGCCGCGGCGACCTTGTCTCTGCCTTCGATGATGGGTCCGTGCTGCGGGACCACGCGCTCTATCTCCAGCCCTTCGATGCGCGATAGCCACGCCCTAACGGCCTTGCTGGAGGCCATGTAGCGCCTGTGGAAGTGCTCCGCGTACCGCAGGTAGGTGGAGAAGTCCTCCACGAAGTCCCGGTCCTCCTCGGGGGGCGGGAGCGAAGCGAGGATGTCGCCGGAGAACAGGGTGCGGGAGCACGGGTCGTAGGCGCTGAAGTTCCCCGGCGAGTGGAGGAAGTGGGCTGGGATGAATCGGATCTCGCAGCCGGCCAGGTCGAGCGTGGAGCCCTCGTCGGGTATCGGTACAACGCGCTCGCCGATCGCTACGTCCGGGGGGAACACGTGCGGTAGGAAGCGCAGCCAGACGGCTGGGAGCAGGATCCTGCTCTCCGGCACCGAGACGTACCAGCTGGCCGCTGCCCCGAGGACGTCGGGGTCCTGATGCGAGAAGAAGATGTAGCTGATCCGGGGTGCCGGCACGACGCGCGCGATCTCAGCCAGCAGCCTCTGGAAAACGGCTCGACCTCCCGCATCGATCAGCAGCGACGCGTCCCTGTGGACGATCACGGCCTGGTTCGTCTGAACAATGCCCCTCGGCGTCAAGTCCCTGAAAACAACCACCTTGTGGTCGCTCGACTCAAAGAGCGTTATCACGGCATCTCATGTGGTCAGTGCTCTTAAA
>JAPWTS010000070.1 GCA_028275925.1 Thermofilales archaeon | reverse complement strand
ACCTTGTGGTCGCTCGACTCAAAGAGCGTTATCACGGCATCTCATGTGGTCAGTGCTCTTAAAACTAGTGCCGGTGCAGCGCAGCGTGCACCGAGTCCACGTACTTGAAGATGTCGTCGGGGAAGACCAGCACGTACGTGCCGCCCCCCTCGCGCTCGGACAGCTTCTTGTAGGCCCGGTACACGGCGCCGGAGCTGAGGCCCACGAGCAACCCCTCCCTCCTAGCGACCTCGACCACGCCCAGCGCCGCCTCCTCGAAGCTCACGTCGTAGAGCGCGTACAGCTCCACGCTCTTCAGCCACTTCGGCTCGGTTTCAACCCTCTTTATCCCCGGTATCCTGCTGCCGGGGGACGGCTGCACGCCGACCACCTTCACAGACCCGCCGTAGCGCTCCCTCAAGCGCTTGTATATCGCGTAGATGTGGCCGGAGGTGCCGATGCCGGCCACCACGTAGTCGGGCCTCCTGCCGACCGCCTCGAGCTGCTCGACCAGCTCGCGAGCCAGCGTCTCGTAGTGGATCTCCGGGTTCGCATCGTTCTCGAACTGGTTCAGATTTAACGCCCCTTCTTTTTCGGCAAGCTCGGCCACCCACCGCCAGAACTCGGGCGTTATCGACTCGTACTGCGTCTCGACGACCTCGGCGCCCAGTATCTCCAGCAGCTTCACCGTGACGGGAGGCGGGCTGCGCGGCAGGAAGGCCCTCAGCTTCAAGCCGAGGATGTTGCAGAGCGCGGCGAGCGCGATGCCGACGTTGCCGGACGTAGCCTCGTACACGACCGGCTTCCCCAGCCCTGTTTCGAGAGCCTTCCTTAGCATGTTCCACACGGGCCTGTCCTTCACGCTCCTGCTGAAGGGGTTGTAGAACTCGAGCTTCGCCCAAACCTCCCTACCCTCGCGGCTCTCGCTCCTCAGCCTGACGAGCGGCGTCGGCCAACCGTCCTTCAGCAGCGACAGTGTGTCAGGGTATACGCGCAGGGCTTTATTTAATAATTCATCAGTCATACTAGTGCATCTAAAACTATTGGATTAAAAGGATTGTCTACATAGAAGGCGCGGCGCGCGCACGGCGGGCCAGCGGGGGCTTCCACCTGAGGAGCGTGGCTGCGTTCGCCACCACCGATACGTCGCTGAGGATCATGGCCAGCGCGGCGAGCTCGGGCCTGAGGGCCAGCCCCATCGACCTGTACAGCGCACCGGCGGCTACCGGCACGAGAACAGCGTTGTAGGCGAAAGCCCACGCGTGGTTCTCCACCGCCTTCCTCCCCACGGCCTTCCCCAGCTCGCGCAGGTGGGCGAGGGCTAGGAGGTCGTTGCTCATGATCACGGCGTCCCCCGCCTCCCTAGAGACGTCGGCTCCGCCCCCCATCGCGACGCCGAGGAAAGCTCTGCCGATGGCGGCCGCGTCGTTGATCCCGTCCCCGACGAAGGCCACCCTCCTCCCCCCGCGCTGCAGCTCCTCGACGAGGTCTGCCTTATCCTCGGGCCTCAGCTCGCAGTACACCTTCTCGATGCCGAGAGCTCTCGCCACGCTCTCTCCAGCGCTCCTGCCGTCGCCGGTAGCGAGAACGACCTCAACCCCCTCCCGCTTCAGGTACTGGACGACGAGCGGCGCTTCGGCTCTTACCGCGTCCCTGACCTCCACTAGGCCTGCTAACCGACCGTCGACGGCGACGAAGATTAGGGTAGCACCCGCCAACCGGGCGGCGACGTCGAGGGCCTCTCTCGGTACCGCGACCTCGAGCTGCTCCATCAGGCGGAGCGAGCCAACCGCGACAGTGCGCCCCTCCACCTTAGCTATAATGCCCATGCCTGGCACGTGGTCGTAGCTCTCGGGCTCGGCCAGCTCCACTCCAACCTCGGCGCAGCTCTTTACCAGAGCTATCGCTATCGGGTGCTCGCTCCTCCTCTCTGCCGAGCCTGCCAGCTTCAGCACCTCGGCTTCACTGTAGCCGTTGAAGGTGTAGACGGCTCGCACAGCTAGGAGCCCCGACGTCAGAGTCCCTGTTTTGTCGAAAACTACAGTGTCCACCCTGACGATCTTTTCGAAAACATCGCCGCCCCTAACCAGAACGCCCAGCTTAGCCGCCTTCACCGCCGCCACAGCCGTCACTAGGGGCACGGCTATGCCGAGCGGGCACGGGCAGGTTACGGCGAGGACCGCAGCCGCAAACATGGCCGCGGTCGAGACGCTTTCGCCGGAGAGGAGCCAGAAAACGAACGTGAACGCGCTTAACATCAATACAGCCCAGGTCAGGTAGCCGACCAGCCGATCAGCTAGCCGCTGGAAACCCGGCTTGCGGAATTGCGCTTCCTTCACCGTTTCGATGATGTAAGCGAGATTCGTGTCCCTACCAACCCTCGTCGCCATAACCCTCAGAAAGCCGCTCGTCAAGAGCGTGCCGGCCAGCACTGGGTCCCTTCTCTCCGCGGTTTTGAAGCGGGGAACAGGCTCGCCCGTGAACGTTGACTCGTCGACGTAGCCCCACCCCTCCACGACTACGCCGTCCACTGATATCAGCTCGCCAGCCCTAACTTCGACGATATCGCCCACCTTGAGCTCGCTCGAGTCCACCTCGAGCACGGAACCGTCCCTGACGACCCTCGCGCGCCCCCTTTGGAGCTCCACTAGTTCCCTTATCGATTGCAGCGCTCTCGCCTTGAGCCGCTCCTCCAGGTACTTGCCGGCCGATACAAAGCCCAGAACGCCTGCCGATGCCTCGAAGAAAGTGGCGCCATGCGCAGCGCCGAGCATGGCGAGCGCGCTGTAAGCGAAGGTGACCGTGGAGGAGAGCGCCACAAGCGAATCCATCGTCGGCGAACGGCGCGCCAGCGCTCTGAAGCCGTTGTTGAGGAGCCTCGCGTTGAGGAGCAGGACGAGAGCGGCCAGCGCGGCGTAGAGGGCTTCGTGTACGTGCGGGATCAGCGCGAACGCTTCTCCAGCGTGGAGCGTCACCGCCGCCAACCCCAAAGCGAAGGACGCGAGGGGCGCCAGCGGCGCCCCCCTCTCTTCAACCTCCTTTACAGCCTCCTCGCCGGCTCGCGATACTTTGAAGCCGAGCTTCTCGATCTCCTCGACCAGCTCCTTTTCCGTTATCGAGTAGGGGTTGTAAACCACCCTCGCCAGCTTCGTCACGGGGGAGTAGCGGCACTCGAAAACCCCCCTGACCCTCGCCACGGCAGCTTCGAAGCGAGCCGCCTCCTCGCCGACGTCGACGAGAAGCGTGAGCGACCTCTTCTCTACATCGTAGCCGGCGTCCCTTATAGCCCTCGCGACGTCGCGCAGCGTCGCTTTCCGAGGGTCGAACCTAACGAGCGCCTCCCCCGTAACCAGGTCGATGTCGATGGAGGCTCCCAGCCCAGCCAGCCTCCTTTGGATCGCTACCGAGCAGGCTGGGCAGTCCACCCCTACGACTCTTACCTTCTCCTCGGCTACCGAGCTCATAGCTAAAGCGCCGGCATGCCCTGGGGTCCCAGCTTGAGGTACTTCTCCGGATCGCGCTCAAACGCCCTCTTGCAGTGCGAGCTGCAGAAGTAGTACACCTTCCCCTTGTACACAGCCTTGTGCACGGCTCTCTCCGTATCCACCTCCATACCGCACACAGGATCTACGGCCTTAGCCATCGCGCTCGCTCGTATATGACGCGTTAATATCTCTTCTGCTTAAGACTCGCGGAAACAGCATGTGTGGCGATCATTTAATGTAACGCCTAGTGCGCACTTTTTTTGGGCGCGGTCGCGGCTAGGAAGAGGCGACCTGGGTGGGGGCTAGGGAGCTTATGGCTCTCAGCCTCGCCACGGCTTTCGGTACCTCCTCGAGCGCGTAGTCGATGTCCTCCGGCTTGTGGTAGCGGGAGAGCTTGAAGAGGATGCTGCCGTGGGCTTCCTCGTGTCTCCTCCCGATCGCCAGCAGCACGTGGCTCGGCTCCAGGATCCGGCTGCTGCAGGCGCTCCCGCTCGAAACGTAGATCCCGCGCATGCTCAGCTCGACCGTCAGAGCCTCGCCCTCGACGTACAGGAAGCTGAGGTTCGCGTTGTTCGGCGCCCTCCTCTCGCCCAGGGGGCCGTTCACGAGCACGTGCGGGACGCGCGCTAGAACGCCGTCGATGAGCTTGTCCCTCAAACCCTTGACGTACGAGACGTTGCGCTCCATGTTTTCGAACTGGAGCTCCACCGCCCTCTTGAAGCCGGCGATCAGGGGCACGTTCTCCACACCCGGCCACAGCTTTTCGGCGCTGAGCTGCCCCCTCAGCGGGGGCTCCAGCTTCACCCCCTCCCTCACGTAAAGCGCGCCCACCCCGCGCGGGCCGTGCACCTTGTGCCCGCTGACGGTCAGCATGTCGACGCCGAGCTTCTCCACGTCGAGGTTCACCCAGCCGTAGGCGTCCGCCGCGTCCGTGTGGAAGACCGCGTCCGGGTTCGCCGCCTTCACCGTGTCCACCAGCTCCTTGAGCGGCTGCACCGTCCCGATCTCGTGGTTGACCGCTTGCACGCTGACGAGCACCGTCTCCCGGTCGACGTAGCTCTTCAGCACCTCGGGGTCCACGAAGCCCTCGCTGTCGACGGGGACCCTCACGACCTTGAAGCCGAAGAGCTTCGCGGCGAACTCCGCCGGGAAGATGACGCTCAAGTGCTCGACCGCCGAGACGACGACTTTACCGCGCCTCTCCCTGTTGGCGAGCAGGTAGCCGAGCACCGCCAGGTTGTTCGCCTCCGTCCCGCTGTGCGTGAACGCGATCTCCTCTGGGTTACTCGCGCCCAGCGTCCTCGCAACCAGCTCCTTCGCCTCGTAGAGCACCTCGAGCGCCTCCCAGCCCGGCTTGTGGGTGATCGAGGGGTGACCGTACCCCCTCGCGTTGAAGTAGGGCAGCATCGCCTCCACGACCTCCGGCGGCACCCAGCCGCTGTTCTCCAGGTCGAAGTACACCTCCCTCGGAGGCTGGCCGTGCTCCCTCAGCAGCTCCCTCAGCTTCGCGGCGACGCTCACGCGCTTCCACCCTCCCCCTGCGCTCCCCCCAGCCTGCCGAGGGCCCTGTAGTACCGCTCTATCATCTCCTCCTCTTCCAGCACCTGCCTCTCCTCGGGGGTCATCGCTTCGGGCAGCCACTCCGGCCTCTCTCCCTTGGCCCTGTAGTAGGCTCTGATCGCCCTCTTCAAAGCCCCTACAGCCAGTATGCTGCAGTGGTACTTGATGGGAGGCAAGCCGCCCAGCTCGTCCGAGAGCTGCTTCCAGCTTATCTGCCACGCCTCCCGCAGGCTCTTGCCCCTCACAATCTCCGTGAGTATGCTGGCTGCGGCTATGTTAGCGGCGCACCCGTAGCTCTCGAACGTCGCCCTCTCGACGACGTCGCCCTCCCCCACCTTCAGGTAGAGCTTGATCATGTCGCCGCAAGCGGGGCTCCCCGCGCTCTCCACGATGGTCGCGTCCTCCATCGGCCCCAAGTTCCTTGGGTTGCGGAAGATCTCCAGCACCTTGGGGCTGTACGGTAGCGGGATTCTCGTGCTCATACGCTCTATGACTGCGTCATGGCCTTAAAAAGCTTTCGAAGCCTCGGCTTGCGGGCGTCCCAAGGTTCTTTTAGCGCGCAAAGTTGATAGGTTGAGCAAAGACGAGGGCGCGTGGCGAAGCTGCTCTACCAGTACGACAGCTACCTGCGCGAGTTCGAGGCGACAGTGGTCAGAGTAGAGGGCGACAGGGTTTTCCTCGACCAAACGGCCTTCCACCCGAAGCCTGCGGGAGGCTTGGACGCGGACACCGGCTGGCTCGAGGCGGGCGGAGCCCGCGTCAGGGTTCTGGGCGCGGAGCTCGCCGGCGGCGACGTGGCCCACGTCGTCGAGGACCCCGCGCCCTTCTCGCTGGGCGCCCGCGTGAGGGGGGCCATCGACTGGGGGCGGCGGTACCGGATGATGCGCCTCCACACGGCGTCGCACGTGCTGGCGGCGGTGCTCTACAGCAGGCACGGCGCGCTGATCACGGGGGGCCACATCACGCCCGAGGAGGCGAGGGACGACTTCGACCTGAAGGTCGAGGACTGGAAGCGCGCGCTGCTGGAGGCGGTGGAGGAGGCGAACGCGATCCTAGCTCGCGGGCTCGAGGTGAAGGTGTACTGGCTGCCGCGCGAGGAGGCGCTGAAGATCCCGGGGATCGTGAAGCTGGCCGACCGGCTGCTCCCCGGAGAGCCGGAGATCAGGATCGTCGAGATACCCGGCGTCGACGTGCAAGCCGACGGCGGCCCCCACGTGAGGAACACGAGCGAGGTGGGCAGGATAGTGGTGAAGGGGCTGGAGAGCAAGGGCGCGCGCAAGAAGCGCATCTACTATACCGTCGAGCCCTAACGCGCTAGCCCGCTTCCGCACCCACTTCGGCAGCGTTAGCGCCCCCCTCGAGGTGGCGCGGCGCCTCGCCGATGGCTCCAGCTATCTTGTCGAGGGCTTTGAGCCCGCTCCCGGTGAGCGGCACGAGCACCCTTTCGCCCCTCTCCACGAGCCCCTGCTCGACGGCTTTGCGGAGCCCGGCGACCGCAGCCGCCGAGGTCGGTTCGACGAGCAGGCCGGCGCGCGCCAACAGCTTCAGCGCCTCCGCGATCTCCCGATCCTCCACGACGACCGCGCCCCCACCCGACTCCCTGACCGCCTCGACCACCTGCTTGAGCCTGGGCGGGTTGGGTATCGCGATCCCGTCGGCCAGCGGCTCGGCCGGCGGCTCGGCGCCGTAGGGGCCGTAGAGCGCGTCGTAGACGGGCGTGTAGCCGGCGGCCTGAACCGCCACGATGCGCGGAACCCGCTCGGCGAAGCCCAGCCGCGCGGCCTCTGCGAAGCCGCGGTGGACGCCGAGGAGGAGGCCGCCGCTGCCCACGGGCAGGACCGCCGCGTCGGGGGCGCCGAAGCGCTCCGCCACCTCGTAGGCGATCGTCTTCAGCCCCTCGATGAAGTAGGGGTTCCACATGTGGCTCGCGTACGCGACGCCGGGCTTCAGCTCGGCTAGCAGCTTCCTCCCCACCTCGGAGCGCGGCCCCGGCACCTCGACGAGCTCGGCCCCGTAGAGCGCGATCTGCATCTTCTTGGCGCGAGGGGCCCCCGCCGGCACGTACACCCTGCACCGGATCCCCGCGGCGCTAGCGTACGCCGCGACAGCGCAGCCGGCGTTCCCCGACGAGTCTATCGCTATCTCTCTGGCGCCCGCGGCCTTCAGGTTGGAGACCATCACCGTGGCGCCGCGGTCCTTGAAGGAGCCGGTGGGGTTCAGGTACTCGAGCTTCAGCAGAGCTTCCACCCCGTAGAGGTCCCGCTCGACGGTGGGCGTGGAGCCCTCGCCCAGCGTGACCACGCTCCGGTCATCCAGCAGCGGGAGGAGCGGGCGGTAGCGCCAGACGCCGCGCCCCTCGAAGCGGGGCTCGGCGGGCAGCGGCTTCTCCACGTCGAGCGGAGACCCGCACTCGCACCTCCAAGCGAGAGTGTCGGGAGCGTGGGTCCTACCGCAGCCGCTGCAGACCAGCCTGAAGCCCGCGGGCATCAAGGTGGTGTGCGGAACCGCGGTATAGCTTTTGCGCGCTGCGCTGTCAGGGAGCGAGCACAAGCTTCTGGGCAAAAGCCGGTGGCGGAGCTCCCGCTGCACGTAAAAGCTAAGAGGCTTCCAGCGCGGCGCGCTTGTGAAGGTTGCCATCCTGGCGCACGGCGATGCCGATGGCGTCACCGCGGCCGCGATAGCCAAGTCCGTGCTGGGAGGGGACGTGCACTTCACGCACCCGGTCGGCCTCCTCGAGGACTTCAGGAGCTACGCGAGGGGCGCCGACCTGGTTGCGATCCTCGACATATCGCTCGACGAGGCGAGCCTTAGCGCGCTCCGCTCCGAGTTCAGGAGCTTCCCCGGCAAGATACTGTACATCGACCACCACCCCATGCCCCCTCACGCATCCATCGAAGCTCCGAACGTGGAGGTCGTGCACGAGGAGGGCCCGTGCGCGGCCGAGCTCGCGTTCAGGAGGCTGAAGCCGCCCCGCGGCATGAGCAGGGTCGCGCTCTACGGCGCGATCGGCGACTACGCTGTCGACACCGAGTGGGTTAGAGCGGCGATGGCCGAGTGGGACATCAAGTCGCTGTTCCTCGAGGCGGGCGTCCTCGTCCTCGCGCTCGACCGGATCGGCCGCAACTACGAGATGAAGCGGAAGGTCGTCGAGGAGCTGAGCCGGAACGCGCTGCCCAGCAGCGTGCCGGGGCTCCTGAACCTCGCCGCCGAGCAAGCCAGGGCGATCGAAGAGATGCGTCTGCGGATCCCCCAGCTCGTTAAAGCGAGGGAGCTCATCGCGTACGTCGTCGAGCCGGGAGCCAGCGTGGGCCTCGCCGCCTTCTACGCCGCCGTGGAGGCGGGGAAGCCGGTGGGCGTAGCTGTTGAGGAGCGGAAGGGGGTGTACGCGGGCAGCGCGAGGGCCCGCGACGCGAGGATCGACCTCAACGCCGCGCTGAGGGCGGTGGCCCCGAGGTTCGGGGGGAGCGGCGGGGGCCACCCGCGCGCGGCGGGCTTCAGGGTCCCCATCGGCAAGTTCGAGGAGTTCCTGAGCGAGCTCGAGCGGGCGCTCGCCGAGCAGCTTAAGTAGCGGCAGCCCGCGCTGAGGGCGTGGCGCGCCTCAAAGTTGGGGTGGCGGAGCGCGTCATCACGCCGCCCGTCGGCGTGCCGCTCGGAGGCTACGCCGGCAGGCCGGGCCCCTCGGTGGGGGTTCACGACGACCTCCACGCTAGGGCGCTCGTCCTCGAAGCCGGTGGCGAGCGCGCCGCTCTCGTCTCGCTCGAGCTCCTCTACCCGACACCGGAGCTCGTGAAGGTCGTCAGGGAGGAGGCGGAGAGGAGGGCCGGCGTGCCGGCCGACTCGGTGCTCGTCGCTGCCGTGCACACCCACTCGGGCCCCTCCGTCTTCGGCCTGGACCCCTGCCTCGAGCGCGGCTACCTGGACGAGTACTGGAGCCTGCTCCCCGGCCTCGCCGCCAGCGCGGTCGCCGAAGCCGCCGGCCGGCTCGCGGAGGCGAGCGTCCGCTTCGGGCGCGGCAGGCTGGACGGGTGGACCGTCAACAGGAGGAGGCCGGGGCTCGGCCCCCTCGACAACGAGGTCGGCGCGCTGCTGCTC
>JAPWTS010000068.1 GCA_028275925.1 Thermofilales archaeon | reverse complement strand
CTCGAGATCTTGAAGCGGGCGGGGGCCGAGGTTGACGGGAAGGCTTCGATAGCCCGCGTGCCCGAGTACCTGGTGCGAGAGTGCGTCGCGAAAGCCCCTAGGAGGTTCTCGCTCTACGGCAGGAGGAAGGGGTACAGGCTCGTCTTCGAGAGGGGCCGCACGTACTTCTCGGCTCAAGGAACCTCGCTGTTCGTGATCGACCCGTTTACGGGCGAGAGGAGGCCTTCCACGCTCGAGGACGTGAGGCGCTTCTACAGGCTCGTGGATGCGCTCGAGCACGTGCACCACGCGACGCTGGTCGTGCACCCGGGGGACGTGCCGGAGCGGCTAGCCCACGCGTACGCGCTTTACGAGGCTTTCAGGAACACGAGCAAAACGGTGGACGCGTACGCGTACGATAGGGCTTCCGCGCTCGACGCGGTGCGCATGGCTTCGATCGTGGCTGGGGGCGAGGAGGAGCTGGCGAAAAGGCCGATGCTCCTCTTCTTCTACAACCCGGTTAGCCCGCTCCAGCACCCTCCGGGTCTGCTGGAAGGCTTGGAGGTGTTCGCGGAGCGCGGGCAGCCGGTCATAATCGCTCCGGAGTGCCAAGCCGGCGCTACGGCGCCAGCCTCGCTGGCTGGGCTCCTCGTCCAGCAGAACGCGGAAGTGCTGAGCGCGGTGTGCGTAGCTGAGCTGGTGAAGCCTGGCGCGCCCGTGCTCTACGGGACAGTCTCCACGGTGATGGATATGAGGACCGGGAACATCGCTCTAGGGGCGGTGGAAGCCGGCTTGATCAACGCTGCGACGGCGCAGATCGCCCGCTACTACGGTCTGCCCTGCAGAGGGACGGGGGGTACGACCGATGCGAAGCTGCCGGACCTTCAGGCCGGCTTCGAGAAGGGCGTCACCTTGCTCATGGCCGCCCTATCGGGGGTGAACTTCGTCTACGATGCTGCCGGCTCGCTCGACTCCACGCTCGCGGCCAGCTACGAGCAGGTGGTGATCGACGACGAGCTGTGCGGAGCGGTGGAGAGGGTGATGCGCGGTGTCGAGGTGGGCGAAGAGGCGCTAGCGCTGGAGCTGATCGAGGAGGTGGGGCCGGGCGGCAACTACCTCGGCAAGCTGCACACGGTGAGGCGGGTGAGGGCCGAGCACTTCATCCCCAAGCTGCTCACGAGGCAGAGGTGGGAGAGCTGGGCTTCCTCGAAGAAGCTGTTGGAGCAGGCGAGGGAGAGGGCGGAGGAGCTGCTGAAGGGGCACGAGCCCGAACCCCTCGACCCGACCGTAGAGAGGGAGCTCGCGGCCTACGTCCAGAAGCTCTCCAGAGAGCCGGGACAGTGAATTACCTTGAACGCCTGCCGGCGGGGGACGCGCTTTCCAGAAACCCTTTTCGGGCTTGCATAAACCCTCTTGTGGTCAATCAAGCTATTAAGGGGGTGAGGGAGGCCCCCTCCCCGTGGAGGGCGAAGACGAAGGCGATCTATCTTCTCGGAGCAGGGGCGTCTTCCTCAGGGAGGCCACCGGCTTGGTGCGGGAGGCCGGCTGGATCGACATCCTGATCTTCGCTTCTCTGAACATCAGCTGGGGCTTGAGCGCCTGGTGGTACTTCCTCTGGGGCCCCTACTTCGCGCCCGGCGGCAACCTGCACCTGGGCATCCTGCTGGTCACGGTGCCCATGGTGTTCGGCGCGCTGGCGTGGGCGCTGCTCGTCACGATAGCTCCGAGGAGCGGCGGGGACTACGTGTTCGTCAGCAGGATCCTCCACCCGCTGCTCGGCTTCCTCTCCAGCTTCGGGTGGGTGGTGGCGAACTTCGTCTGGATCGCGGTGCTCTCCGCCTACGTGGCCGACCCAGCGCTATCGATAACGTTCTCGCTCGTCGGCTTGAGCGGCGCGGCGGAGTTCGTCAAGTCGCAGGTGGGGTTGTTCCTGGTCGGCGCGCTGGTTATCGCGATCTCGGCGTTCGTCTCGATCATGGGCATGAAAGCCTTCAGGATCTTCCAAGCCGCGTGCTTCGCGCTCGGGGTGCTGATGTTCGCGCTCGTGTGGGCCGTCCTGCTCGGCGCCTCGAGGAGCGACTTCGTCGCCGCCTGGAACCGCGTGAGCGCGGTTTACGGCTCGGCCGACTACGACACCCTCGTGCGCGAGGGCCTGAAGTACATCAGGGAAACGTACGGCGTGAGCACCGAGTACAGCTGGGACCTCGCCAAGGCCCTACCCTTGATGCCGGTCGCTGCTTGGGGCCTCCTGTACCCCTACCTGGCCGCCTACATCGCCGGCGAGACTAGGGACGTGCAGAGGAGCATGCTGATCGGCATACCGGGCGGCCTCCTCCTGACGGCCATCTCGTGGTGGATAACGGGGGCGCTGCTGGAGAGGGTTGTCGGCTACGACTTCCTGCTCGCGGTGGCGTACGCCTACGGCGACGGGCTCGAGCTCTACAAGCTCCCCTACCCGCCCTCCTACCACGTCTTCGCCGCGATCATGGCCCCCGACTGGGCGAAGTGGCTGATCGGTCTAGGCTTCGTCGCGTGGACCTTCTACTACGCCCTGTACTCGATCATGCCGATGAGCAGGATATTCCTCGCTTGGGCCTTCGACCGCTTGGCTCCCAGCTTCTTCGCCGACGTCAGCGAGCGCTTTCACGCGCCGGTGAAGAGTACCATTCTCATCACCGCGCTGGGCTACGCGGCTCTAGCCGTCTACGCGGCATTCCCGCAGTACCTAGCCAGCTTCACCGCCATGATACCGCAGATCTCGACTACGTTCATGCTGACCGCCGTCTCGGCGATAGCGGTGCCCTTCAGGTCGAAGACTAAGCCCATGTACGAGAGCTCCCCCGTCTCCAAGCTAAAGCTCGGCCCGGTGCCCTTCGTGACGGTGTGCGGCGCCGTGTACGCGGCCCTGCTCCTCAGCCTGCTCTACTTCTACTTCACGATACCGGGTCTCGGAGCTCTCCACGTACCCTCGCTGGCGGCAATGGCTGCCGCTTACGGCTTGGGCACCGCCTACTTCTACGCGGTGAAATGGTACAGGAAGAGGCAAGGGATCGATATAGACATAGCCTTCCGGGAGCTGCCCCCCGAGTGAGGTGGAGCGGGTGGCCGTGAAGATTTTTTACGCTTCCGACGTGCACGGGAGCGAGGTCTGCTTCAGGAAGTTCGTCAACGCCGCGAAAGCGTACAAGGTCGACGTGCTGATCCTCGGCGGCGACATCACGGGGAAGGGGCTGGTCCCCGTGGTGGAGGAGGGCGGCGTGTACAGGGCGGAGCTCTTCGGGAAGGTTTGGGAGGCGAGGGGGGAGGCGGAGCTCGGCAAGGTCCTGAGCGCGATCAGGGCGAGCGGCTTCTACGCGGTCGTCCTGGGCAGGGAGGAGTACGAGAAGGTGAGGAGCAGCCCCCAGCTCGTCGACGAGCTCTTCGACAAGGCGATGGCGGAAACCGTGAGGAGCTGGGTGAAGCTGGCGGAGGAGAGGCTGAAGGGCTCGGGCGTCGAGGTCTACATCATGCCGGGCAACGACGACCGCTACGTGATCGACAGCGCGCTCGCCGAGTCCAGCCTCGTGGTGAACCCGGACGGTCGGGTCGTCAAGATCAAGGGGGGCTTGAAGCTCGTCAGCTTGGGCGCCTCCAACCCGACGCCCTGGCGCACCCCCCGCGAGCTGCCCGAGGAGGAGATCTACAGGAGGCTCAGCGGGCTGGTGGAGGAGGCGGGCGACCCGAGCTCCACGATCCTCAACGTCCACGTCCCGCCCCACGGCACGACCCTCGACCTGGCCCCCCTCCTCGACAGCGGGCTGAGGGTCGTGAGGAGGGGTGGGGAGGTCGAGATGGTGCACGTGGGCAGCACGGCGGTGCGCAAGGTGATCGAGGAGTTCCAGCCGCTGGCGGGCCTCCACGGGCACATCCACGAGTCGAAGGGGGTCGCGAGGATCGGCAGGACGCTCTGCTTCAACCCGGGCAGCGACTACAGCAGCGGCGCGCTGAGGGGCGTCCTCCTCGTCGTCGAACCGGGGAAGGTCAAGAGCTACATGTTCACCTACGGGTGATGGCCGGTGGGCGCCAAGCTGCGCTTGTTCGAGGACTACGACGGGACCGTCTACGAGGTCGAGCTACCGCTCACCTCCCGCGTCGACGCGAGGGCTGCGGCCGACGAGCTGGGCCTCCCGAGCTACGTCGACCTGAGCAACCTCCCGATGGCCAGGGCCGTGGTGGCCGTGTGGGCGGCGCTGCGCGCGCCGCAGCTCGAAGCGCTGCCCGAGGCGCTGAGGAGGCGGCCGATCGTGGCCCTCCTCTTCGGGGGGGCCGCCGTCAAGCTGCTCTCCCCCACCGCCAACAAGCCCGGGCACCCGCTGAACAGGCGGCTCAACGACGTCGACTTCGCGGTGAGGAAGCGGGACGGCGCCCTCTTCGTGAAGCTCCTCGCGAGCCTGGGCGGAGCGCTCGGGTCGAAGTACGCGTTCTTCGTGACCTCGGGCGACCGCTGGTTTAACGCGCTGAGGGGAGGGAGGAGGTACAGGGTCCACGGCATCAGCGGGGTTGAGGGGGACGGGCTCTCGGTGAGCGTGATCGACGTGTTCTGCGACGAGCTGCCCTTCCGCCACACGATCAAGCTGGGCGAAGCGTTCGAGGAGGCCCGCGAGAACCTGTTCACGGTCGGCGCCGAGAGGCTCCTCCTCTCCAAGCTCCAGTACATCTTCGGCCTGCCGAGGAGCAGGCTCCCCGAGCTCGAGGCGGCGGGGCAGGGCTTCAGGGTGCTACCCTACGAGCACCTGAAGGGGATGGTGGCGGTGGGGATGGAGCTGAAGGACATGAAGGACGTCGCGGCGCTGCTCATCGACCGCAAGCCGGGCGAGGGCATCGACCCCGGAGCGCTCAGGAGGATCCTGGGCAAGGACCAGCGCTTCGCGCTCACCGTCAGGCTGAACTTGGAGAACTTCGCGAGGAGGATCGACGTGCTGGTGGAGGAGGGGTTGAGCCGGAGCGAGGCGGAGGTCGCCGCCGGGAGGGCTCTCGAGCTCCTCGAGCTGCTACCCAGGGTGGAGAAGAGGTGGAGCAAACCCTGGTGGAACGTTTACGTCGAGTCACCCGGGCTGGAGGGCGTAAAGTAAGTCGAGAGCGCCGGCGGCTTAGAGAAAGGCTGAAAGGCCATCGCCCACGCTCTACGCGTGGTCAGCGTAGTCAAAGCATCGGGCGCTGTCGAGGCGTTCGACGCGGGGAAGCTCGCGTCCAGCATCGCGCGCTGCGGCGTCCCGGAGAGCGAGGCTTGGCTCCTCGCCCGCGAAGTCGAGAGGGGGTTGCCGGAGGAGGTTTCGAGCGGCGAGGTGTACGCTCGCGCCCTGGAGCTGCTCAGGGAGAGGTACCCGGCTTGCGCGCTTAGGTACGCGCTGAGGAGGGGGATCATGATGCTTGGACCTGAGGGCTACCCCTTCGAGAAGTACGTGGCGAAGCTGCTGGCGAGGATCGGCTACGCGGTCCGGACGAACGTCGTTGCGAGGGGGCGCTGCATCAGCCACGAGCTCGACGTCGTAGCGGAGCGGGAGGGCGAGAGGGTGATGGTGGAGTGCAAGTACCACAACGCGCCCGGCGTGAAGGTCGACGCGAGGGTCGCGCTCTACGTGCACGCTAGGTTCCTCGACCTCTCCGATCAGTTCGATAAGGCCTGGATCGTGACGAACACGAAGGTGACCGAGGAGGCGGCGGCCTACGCCGAGTGCGTCGGCATGCGGGTGACAGCGTGGCGCTACCCGGAGGGAGCGGGCTTGGAGAAGCTCGTCGAGGATCTCAGGCTGTACCCGGTCACGGTGCTACCCTCCCTCGGCGAGAGCGCCAGGCGCAGCCTCCTGAAGAGGGGCATCGTCACGCTCGACGACCTGCTGAGAGCGGGACCGGCCGAGCTCGCGGCGTCAGGGCTTAGGCCGGAGGAGGCGGAGGCCGCGGTGAGAGAGGCGGAGCTCCTCCAGCAGCTCGGTTAGCGCGCTCTTGCTGCCTGCGCAGCGCGCGGTAGCCGAGCGGCTAAGAGCTTGTAGCGGAGGACGCACCACTCGCCCCCATCCGCCGGCTCCAAGCCAGCGTACTCGAGGGAGGCGGCGCCGTGGCCCTCGAGGAAGCCCTTCACGAGGCCGTAGAGCGGGCACTCGCGCGTCGGCTGGCCGCCGCCGTTGAGCACGCTGGGGCACATCCTGCACGTGGGCTTGTGAATCCTCACCTCCAGCACGCTGCCCTCAACTGAGACCCTCAGGTGGTCCGCCACCCCCATCGCGGCGTTGAGCAGCGCGAGCGCGTCCTCGACGTCCGCCGCCACCATGCCCAAGTGGCCGACGTAGCTGGCCAGGTCCCTGCCAGCCCCCTCGCTCGCCTCTCTCAAAGCCCCCGCTTGGGGGCCGCGGAGCCTAGCTACCAGCGACGCCAAGTACACTTGGTAGAAGTTCATCCACCTCTCCTTCGCGTTCGCCACCCACATACGGGTCAGCGGCGGCCTTAGGGTTTAAAAGAAGTTTAGTTCAACGAAAGGCGGGGAATGTCCTCTTTGCGGTAATAAGCACACGGAGTGCCTGTCGCGCACCCCCAGGCGCATTCTTCAGGAATCCGTCAGCACTTAAAGGCGTCTTCACGTTTCAAGAGAGTACGGCCCTCATCATCTGCTCACAGGCTGCCTGGGAGGCTTATTAAGCTTGCCGCCTTACGATTCCGAGAAACATCGCGGAATTTTTTGAGCAGGTAAGCCGGAGCAAAATCTTTTAGATTGAACGGGCGCAAGGCTCCTGTGCAGAGCGAGGCCGTTAAGGGGTTGGGCAGGCTGAGGAACGCCGCCATCCTATCGTTCGCGACGAGCTTGTTGTCCCTCCCCTCGCTGGGCTTATTCGGTGGGCCCGAAAGCCTCGCCGAGGATCCCTTCGCGCTTCTCGCGGCGTTGATTTGGGTCCTCCTCTTCGGGCTGGCTATCCTCGCGCTGGGGGTCGCCGCGTGGGTGTTCAAGGTGCTGGGCTGGTGGAGCATGTGCAGGAGCGGGATGCGGAGGTTCTACTGCGCCACGAGGCTCGCGGTGCTCCTGGGCCCGGTGATCGGAGTCGCCTTACTGATCGTTGGGGGAGCCGCGCTTTTTCTCGAGGCTTTGAGGAGCGGGGCGCGGGTGGGCGGTGAGCCGAGCCCGCTGCCGGAGGAGAGCGCGCTCGCCTACGTCCTCCCCGGTTTGCTCGTCATGGCAGTAGCTAACGTGGTCGAAGGGGTTAGCGCCCTAGACGTGGGGTTGATAACCGAGGTGAAAGCGCTCGCGCTGGGGGCAGCCATCTACCTGGTCGCGTCGCTGCTTCAACCGGTCCAGCTCCTCGCGTCAGCTTTCAGCTCAGCGGCTTTGCTCGGCGGTGCGAGGGGCTGGTGGAGCTGGGTCTCGAGCGCCGTGTCGCTGCTCGCATCTCTCCTCCTCGCGGTGGGTTTCCACTGGGCTAGAGATAGGGTGATTCAAAGTGAAGCTCAGCGAGAAGCAGCTGGTACTGCTTAGCGCAGCGCTCTCCGCCGCCGTAGTCGCGGTGGCGGTCGCAGCCCTAGCGCTCCGACGGCCAGCCCCCCTGCCCGCGGCGGGAACCGGCTACGTGGCGCTGATCAGGATCGAGGGGGCGATCGCCTACCAGACCTCTCAGCTGTCGCTCCTCGGCTCGACCGCGAGCGCGGACGACCTCGTGCAGCTGCTCGACGCCGCGCTCAAGGACCCGCTCGCGAAAGCCGTGGTGCTGCGGGTCAACAGCCCCGGGGGCTCGGCGGCTGCGTCGGAGGCGCTGTACCTGAAGGTGAGGGAGCTGGCGGCGTCGAAGCCGGTGGTCGCCTACGTCGAGGAGTACGGGACCTCGGGAGCCTACATGGCCGTCCTGCCGGCCGCGAGGATCCTGGCCGCGAACAGCAGCATCGTCGGCTCCGTCGGCGTCTACACGTCGGTGATCACCTACAGTGGCCTGCTGGAGAAGCTGGGGGTGAGGGTCTACGTGTTCAAGTCCGGCGAGCTCAAGGACGTCGGCTCCTCGTTCAGGGAGCCGAGCGAGGAGGATAAGCGTGTCCTCCAGTCGATCGTCGACGGGGTCTTCGAGCTGTTCAAGAAGCGCGTGCTCGCGCACAGGCGGCTCGCCAACGCGAGCGAGGTTTTCAGCGGCAGGCCCTTCCTCGCGGAGGAGGCGGTTAGGCTCGGTCTCATCGACGGGATCGGGACGCTCGACGACGCGGTCAACCTGGCGAGGGAGATGGCGGGGCTCCCGAAGGACGCGCCGGTCCGCGAGCTCAAGCCGCCGAGCCCGGGGCTCCTGAGGCTGCTGCTGGGGGCGGCGTCGCTGGCGCGCAAGCCGGTCGCGCCGAGCGTTGAAGTGCTGGCGATGTGGCCACCACCCGGTTGACTGGCGCCGCAACGCATTTCTACCGCGCGCGGAGCGCGCCGGGCGTGCGGAAGCTGAAGGTCGTGATGGTGAGCTTCGCGCACGTGCACGCGCCGGGGTACGCGGAGCAGCTCGCGAGGGATCAGCGGGTCGAGCTCGCCGGCGTCTACGACGAGGACGAGGCCAGGGGGAGGGGCTACGCGCAGCGCTACAACGTCCCGTTTTACCCCGACCTGGCCTCGATGCTGGAGAGGGTGAAGCCGGACGTCGCCGTCGTCTGCTCGCCGACGAAGATGCACGTGGAGCACGTTAAGCTGGCTGCGGAGCACGGCGCCCACCTCTTCATCGAGAAACCCCTCGCGAGGACCGTGAGGGAGTGCGACGAGATCATCGCGGCCGTCTCCAAGGCGGGGGTGAAGGCGACCGTCGGCTTCAACGCCCGCTTCGACCCGGCGAACGCGGCTGCGAAGGCGGTGGTGGAGAGGGGCGAGCTGGGCAGGGTGCTGACGGCCCGCGTCAGGATCGCTCACTCGGGGGCGCTCGACAGGTGGTTCGACGGGCCCCGCTGGTTCGCGGACGCGGAGCTGGCGGGCGGGGGCGGCTTCCTCGACCTCGGCGTCCACGGAGCCGACCTGCTGCGCTGGCTGCTCGGCGAAGCCCGCGGCGTCGTGGCCCGCGTGGCGAACCTCACCGGCGCCTACCCGATCGACGACTTCGGCGCAGCCGTCATCGAGTTCGGGAGCGGGGCCGTGGGCGTGCTCGAAGCGGGGTGGGTTCAGCGGGCGGGCGAGAACCCGCTCGAGGTCTACGGGGATCGGGGCACGCTGGTGCGCGGGCCCGGCGGCCTCAGGGTGTACACCGAGGTGAAGGGCGTGTGGGGCTGGTTCACCCCCGCCCAGCTCCCCCGGGTGGGTGGCAACGCGCTGTCCGACTTGATCGACGCCGTGCTCGCGGACAGGGAGCCGCTCGTAACGCTGGCGGACGGGAGGGCTGCCACCGAGATCATGCAGGCTGCGTACATGTCCTCAGCCGAGGGCCGCTACGTGCGGCTGCCGCTATAGCGCGTCCTCGAGCACCTCCAGCTCTTTCTCCAGCCTCGCCGGCATGAAGGCTGAGCGGAGGAACGCCTCCCCGTACTTAGCCCCTATCAGGTAGCCGCGGGCCCTCGCGAGCCCCTCCACGTAGCTGGCGATGTCGCCGAGCACGGGCTCCTGGGACTTGAAGCAGCGCAAGGCCTCGAGCTTCCTCTGGAACGTCGCGGTCACGTCGCACACGTGCGTGGGCCGCGTGAACAGCTCGAAGACCTCGTAGAAGAAGAGGGCCCTCGCCCTCCACGGCTCCCCGAGGTCGGCGAGGACGCTCTCCGAAGCCTTCCACCAAGCCTCCTCGGTTATCTGCGAGACAGCCCGGTGGTCCCTGTGCCTGTCCTCCCGGTAGTGGGTGAAGATGGCGGTCGGCCTCACCCTCCTGATCAGCTCGACCGTGCGCTGGTAGGTGGCCCGGTCGTTGACCACCCCCTGCGTGGGGATGCCGAAGCCGAACCGCTCCCTCACGCCCAGCACCTTGTCAGCGTCCAGCGCCTCCCTCCTCCGCATCTCGGCGATCGAACCCTTCCACTCCGCTCTCGCGTAGCCCGTGTCGCCCCAATCGCCTACACTGCTCCAGCAGAAGGTGGCAACGTAAACCTCGTAGCCGAGCTCGCTGAGGAGGGCGATCGTGCCGCCCGCGCCGATGGTCTCGTCGTCCGCGTGAGCCCCGAACACGAGCACC